>JBAUSF010000039.1:0-7223 GCA_049581565.1 Acidimicrobiales bacterium | reverse complement strand
GTTCGCAGTCGCCTCGATGCGTTAGTTCTCACGGCCGGCTGATTCGGCGTCGTGGCGACGCTGCTGGCGACGCATCGTGAGGCGAAGTTGAGCCACTCGACCAACGCCCACCGCGACCACCACGATGGCCCCCGATAATGCAGCGACCAGCAGGGCAACGGCAACGGGTATCTGACCGTTCACGGAGAAGAAGTTGACTTGGACGTCATGTGTGTTTTGAGCAATGAAGTCAATCAGGGCAACGCCGAAGATAATCGCCACGACGATGCCCACCCACGCGGCAGAGGTTCGAGTGTGACGAAAGCGCTCTTCGCGGTGACGGTGATCGTCGGGCTCCGTGCCCGACTCTCTCAGCGGAACTGCGGGACTCACTCGCTCCTGGTCATCGCTCTCGCTCACGTCGATCCCATTCTCTCTCAGAGCCTGGGCTGATCAAGGTTCCCCCGACGCGACCGTGCGAGCCCACCCCCGGTTACGTGAACGATACCGCGGGGTCTTCTAGGAACGCTGTGGTAGCGCCACGCCCTGAAGTCGGCTGTAGACGACGACGTTGGACAGATAGTGACCGGTCGCGGAATCGAAGGCACCGCCGCACGTCACCAGCTGCAGCGAACGGTCCGCACCGTGCATTCCGTAGACGAGCCGATCGGGGAACGCGGTCTTTAAGTACTGGACGACCTCGGTGACGACGAAGCGAGTGTGTGCACCATCGGCGAGGGTGAGGTCGAGTGAGTCGCCCGCCTTCAAGGTCTTCAGCCTGAAGAACACGCCGGGTCCGAGGTACGAGTCGACGTGACCGAGAATGACGGCCGAGCCAATCTGGCCCGGCGTCACGCCGTAGCGATACCAACCAACAACCCGGGTGGTCGCCGGAACTTGGACCTGACCGTTTGCCTGAAGACCGAGTTCACCGACGCTCGTGTCGATACCGAGCGAAGGAATCACGAGGGTGACGGGGCGCGACGCCGGAATGAAGGGAAACCTTGGCACCGCAGCACTGACCTGACGCGGGGCGATGGAGAGAACGTCGACGGCGGGCGGGCGTGTGGACGCTGGCATCCAGAGGACCACCGCCCCCACGCCGAGTGCCACGATCCCGAAAGTCCAGCACATCCAACCACGAAACCCGAGCCGCGAATGTCCCCGCGCCACGAGGAGGTCGTCAGCCACGCTGAAAACGACGCGAACGCACAGCGAGTGAGATCGCGCACAGGGCGAGCATCAGCGAGCCAAGTGCGAGCAAGAGCTCGATCGATCTTGAGCCCGCCATTCCACCAAAGCCGGTCTGTGGCGCTCCTACGGGGATGGTCGTGCCGCTGGCTTTGGCACTCGACGTCGATTTCGCGTGGGGGCTCGCCGAGGCGTGCGGCCCTGCACTCTCCTTCACTCGAGGATGAATAAGCGCACTCCTGCCAGTTGAAGGTGTCGTACCCAGCAAGGGTGCCGCACTCAAATGCGGCAACGCCACGTTGGGAAGCGACAACGACGGCAAGGTGAGCGACGGCAATGAGAGTTCACTCGGTGCCGTCGCCGACGAAGCCGACGGAGACAGCAGCGAAGGCAGCGAGATCGCGCTGAGTGGAAGCGGAAGGACGCCTGACGTGGGCGAACTCGACGAGCCGCTCGAGGAAACACCCACGCCAGGCAGCGTGACGCTTGATGGCGGTGACGAAGGCGTTGTCAGCGTCGGCAGCGAGATTCCACTGAGCGGAAGAGGCAACGCCGCGCCCGGAGCAGTCGTGCCGCTCATCGGTAGGGATAACGCATCGAGGGCGGGAAGCCCTAGGCCGACGCCAATGAGAGGAAGAGACACGGCGCTCGTCGTTGGAACTGGCGATCCGGCGCTCGGGACGGTCACTCCACCGGTCGGCAACGTCGGCACCCCGAGCTCGGGAACGCCAATGGTGCGAAGAGGAATGAGCGGGAGCGCGAGGGGTAGTCCAAGTGAAAGCCCGCCGGACGTCGACGCGGAGGGAACCGAACCGACCCCCGGTACGGTCGGCAACGTCGGCACCCCGAGCTCGGGAACGCCAATGGTGCCAAGTGGAATGAGCGAGAGCGCGAGGGGTAGCCCAAGTGAAAGCCCGCCGGATGTCGACGCGGAAGGAACCGAACCGAGACCCGGTACGGTCGGCAACGTCCCCGTCGGAAGGTGAAGGGATGACACTGGCAGCGAGACGCGCACGCCGACCGCAAGCGCAGGTGACGCGCTAGCGACGCGAAGCGGCACTCGGACTCGCGTTGACGGCGCGACGCCCACCGAGGAAGTGTCGACGTCAAGACCGACGAGGGGAAGACCGATCGAGTCATTGTCCAGGTTGACCGCGCCATGAAGCGACAGCGCGCGCCCAACGATCCGTGATCCTGACCCTACGGTGATCGAATTACTCGACAGAATCGTTCCCACGAAGGACGTGGCTGGCGCGAGAGTCGTCGCACCGCCAACCTGCCACAGCACGTTGCTCGCCCGTGCCCCGCCCTCCAGAGCCACGACAGCGTCAGCGGCGGTCGTGAGGTCGCCGGGAACTTGGAAGATGAAGTCCGCGTTCCTGTCGCCTCGCGCGTCGAGCAATAGTCGTCCGACCAGATCGAGCGGACCCGAGACCGCATAGACACCTGGCGTTAGCGTTGCGTCCTTCAGTATCGAGCCAGTAAACGTTTGCGTTGGGCTTTCGCCCGCCACGGCTTGGAACGCCGCGGCCGCGGCACTCTCGGCCGCAGTGGCGGCAGAGTTGTTCGCGCTCGTCGTGCCCGTTACCCCCCCGAGCAGGGACCCCGTGAGTTCACCGGCGCCCGAAAGCAACCCGGTGCCGAGCAGGCCCGACGAGGTTCCCAAAGATGTCGCCGTGCCCGCCGAGGCCGAGGCGTTGGACGTCAGTCCGAGATCGCCAGTAATGCTCGAAAGACCCGTGCTGGCACCCGATGTCGCGCCCAAGATCGCGTACGGCGATGCGGCCCCGAGCGAGGGAATGAGACTTGACGCGTACGCATCCGCGCTTCCGAAGGCCACGAACATTGTGATGCCCAGCAGCGCCGCAGCGAGCGATCTACCTCCGACGTGACGTGCGCTCCGGGCACCCCCTGAACATCTTGTAGCACCCTCTTCGCGGTTCCTTGCTATTTGTGACTGTGTCGCCATGGTCGAGCCTCCCGTTTCGAATGACTCCCGACGAGCACACCATCGAGCGTCGACAAAGCCAGACATTACGTACGGTCAACTTCATTAGGGTCAACTCAGGCACAACATCTGGTGGATCCAACCATTCACATCGAATGTTGAGGATGCTCACATCATTCGCTGAGTCGACTCGCATCACATTCACAGACGCGCGGAATTGAATAAACCGTCTTCACGATTTGAGCGGACGGCCGCCGTGCGCGTTGACTCAAGAGGCCGCACGGATTTCAGGGCGATCGATTGGCCGACCGCACCTGAGCGCCGGGATCAAACTTTCGTCACTTCACCGTCTCGGCGCTACCGAGCGTCGCCCGCCAGTGCCAGGACGTCGCTCATCTCCTTTACATCTATCTCATAGACGTGCGCAGATTTGACGATGAGGGTAAGTTGCCCAACTTCCATTGCGAGAGCCTTCGCCACCTGTTCCTGCAGATAAGCGAGCTCGACAAGATTCGCGAAACCCTTCGTTCCGAAATCGATACTGTGCGCGTAGACGACAAGTTCGAGGCTCCCGTTAAGAGTGAAGAAATCAAGCAAGCTGACGCAGGGTATATAGGTCGTGTCGGAGAGTGGTTGGAACGTAGTGATCGTGGCGCTGCGCGACGACACATCCCGTTTCAATCGCTCGACAACCCACTCGATTTGGTTGATGCCTTGATGATCGTAGTCATAGAGCCGAGTTGCGTAACTGTCCGCGTCACCAAGTTCGAAGACTCGCGCTGGATTGGTGAAATTCGCGTGCATCCACTTCACACGAGCTGGATCGGCGAGTCGAACAATCAGCGGATCCCCACTCCGCGGATCGTTGACGTGCAGCGTTGTCATGATGAGTTCGCGAATCGCCATTCCGTCGTACTCTGCCATGTGCCCGACATTGAGTATTCTCTCGGCCGCCTCGAGCCAAGCTTCGCCGATGGTGCGCGTTGAAATATCACTCTTCGGGTTGACGCGCTGTGGCAACTGCGTAAGAGGCTCTTTCACGTTCCGAGTGTAAATCGAACGACCACAACCCGGAGAATGGGCCAACACACAAGGTGACAGCACCCAGGGATTGTCGTATCGGCCTTCGCTCTCGTGATACACCGGTCCCACAACGCCACTCAACCGGTCTTTCGCGTACCTTGGCTGACGACGCCGTAAGGGGAGACGCGATTCACGAATACGACCGTGCTGACTTTTTGGAGGCGCACCTCCTTGCATCTGACGAATCGACTGGCGTCGTGCAGGTCGCGTCGTTCGGCCGCTCAATTGACCGCGTCAAATGCGTCACGCGAGTTGAGCCACAAGAGGCTGGAGCCAACCCCTCTCGAAGTGGACCTTGAGGGACACAGTAGAAACCAGTTTCTCTTCAATCCTCAGTACCTGCCAATAGACAATCAGTACTATAATTGTCGTGTGAAGAATCGGGAGGATAACTCGACCGGAAGGCTCCTTCGAGAGGCGCGCATCAGCGCGCAACTATCGCAAACCGATGTCGCACGTCGTGCGCAGGTTGCCCAAAGCGTTATCAGTGCCTACGAGTCCGGCCGTAGGGAGCCCTCAGTCTCTACGCTCAAACGCCTCGTTCTCGCAACGGGACACCGCTTGATCCTCGACGTTGAGCGATCGGGCGATTACCCAGCGGGCCTCCCCGACACCCCACTCGGTCGCCGACTCCGCCAGCGTCGACGCTCAATACTCGCCTGTGCAGCGCTGCATGGCGCGAGCAACGTCCGCGTTTTTGGGAGTACGGCACGAGGCGAAGACCGGCCAGACAGCGATGTCGATCTGCTGGTCGACCTGGACGAAGGAACTGGACTGTTTGCCTTGGAAGCATTACGCAGGGAACTTTCAGAGATCCTCGGCGTGCCAGTTGACGTCGCCCCGTCAGACAGTCTTCGGCCCCGTATTCGAGAAGAGATCGAACGCGAGGCCATCCAAATATGAGCGCACGACACGACGACGAGCGCCTTGCCGACATCGTTGACGCGATCTCCGCAATCAGAAGCCACCTTTCTCGTGGCGACCTCTCCGACGGACTCATCTTCGACGCCGTTCGGGTGCGTCTGATCGAGATTGGTGAGGCGGTGAAACTGTTAGACCCCGAGCTCGTCGCGAGCGAGCCGGATGCCAAGTGGTCAGACGCGGCCGGTATGCGCGACTGGCTTGCGCACAACTACTTCGACACCTCCCGCGCCGTGGTCGAAGCAACCATCACCCAGGATCTCCCGCCTCTCCAAGCAGCGCCCGCGCGACGTCCCTAGTCACGATCGGAACGACGATCACGGGCTTGGGCGCTAGCACGTGGGCGACACCAGCGACGACTATGTGAGTCTTCAGTGGAGGTGATGGGATTCGAACCCACTGCCTCTACATTGCGAACGTAGCGCTCTACCAATTGAGCTACACCCCCGAAGAGGTCTCTATTTTAGCCGAAGGCGCGACGGCGCTCGGGCTCGCGTTGCCAGGGCTGATCGGCTACGGGCTCGTAGAACTCGTCGTCGATGTCCCCCTCAAGGGAGGTGTAGCCCTCTTCGAGGTCATGGTAGAGGGGCTCAACGGTCGCGAGTGAACGACGCTGAGGCAGTCGAAGCGGTAGCGATGAGTCGCTCAGGTAGCCCTGGCTGACCGCAAAGAGCGCCAGCGCGACGAAGATAACGACCGAGAACCACGACAGGGCGGCGACGTCAACGACGAGCGAACTGCCCGAAAAGAAGGCAATGATCGTGAGCACCGCCGCGCACATCACCAGTCGCGTGAACATCACGCGACGTTGCGCACGCATTGAGCGACGACGAATCGGCGGTTCGTACTCTCGGCTCACCTCAACCTTGCGTGGGTGAGTTGAGTATGCGCGTGCGTAATGATTCGTCGTCGCACTGATCGTTGGCTCATCGTCGTACGAGTAGTCGTCGCTCCACTCGTCCCACGTCGAGCGGGCCGCCAGCGTGCTCACCGTGTCTTCGGGGTGGACCACCCTGAGCCGCGGCCGCCGGTCGCCCGCGGTCTCGCGTGCGGAACGCTCGTCGGATTCATCAAGCCGGTGCGCGGGCACGACCGTATAGTCCTGACGGCTCAAGACTTCATGCTCGGCATGAAATGACTGAATCGATCTCTCGCCTCCGTTGTCTCGAAGCCGCCGGATCACGACTGGCGCCAGCAGCGCGATCCAGAAAAGAGCGAGAACTATCAGAAGCATTCGACATGCTCCTCAAGGTTTCGCCGTAGCATTGCGACAAATTTACCGTTGCACCTTGTTTTTTTGGTGGATGTCTAGGTTTCGTGGAGTCCGCACTCGTCCTTATCAAGCCCGACCCAACGACCTGATCGTCGATCGCCGGGGACTTGAGGCTTCATCGTCATTGCCGCGCAACCGATCGAGGCGTAGCCCTCGGCCCACAACGGATGCTCGGGGAGACCGTGACTCTGCAGGTAGTACGCGATGTCGTCATCACTCCAGGTGGCGAGCGGATTCACCTTCACGAGGTTGAATTTCTCGTCCCACATCAGGATTTTCATAGAAGCCCTGGTCGCAGCGTCGACGCGCTTAACTGAGGTCACCCACGCAGCGCGCCCCACCAGGGCTCGTCCAAGCGGCTCAACTTTCCTGAGCTCACAGCAGTGCGCGGTCCCGCAGGGCCACTCATCGGCGTCCCTCGCAGGCTCGGTACGCGTGAGGTTGAGCGACCACGTGTCAGAAAGTTGTTGCACGAATTCGAGGGTCTCCGGGAAGTGCCCTCCGGTATCGAGGAAGATGATCTCGGTATCGGGTCGAAGCTCGTGGACCATGTGCAGCAGCGCTACGTCTTCAAAGGAGCAGGCCATCGCAACCTCGCCGTCGAATCGTTCGAAGGTCCAGGTGAGGATCTCGAGGGGGGTCTCGCGCTCAAAGCGCTTATTGACCGCTTCGAGCTCGTCGAAAAGCGCAGGCGACGGCGTGATTACTGGCATTTGGATCGGAGCCTTACTTTCTCTAGTGCATTACTAGAATACAATGGATCCTGAAAGATTATGACCACGACCCTGCCGATCCCACGCGCCACTGACCATCTCGACGTACTCGAGT
>JBAUSF010000038.1:0-7110 GCA_049581565.1 Acidimicrobiales bacterium | reverse complement strand
TCGCCTGATTGCGCGCGGCGAGAGCCCGGCGGACTTCGCCGGCGCCGGGCCCGCCGCTCGAAGGGTCCTCGACTCGACAGGGGGCCCCGAGCGCAGCGCTCAGGGTCCCTTCGACCGAGGCACGAAGCGCGTCGAGGTTGTAGCCCCCCTCAAGAAACATCGCGACGCGTCCCGGTGCCGGCATGAACTCGACGACGGTGCGAGCCATGGCCGCATAGTCCCCGCTCGTGAGCCGAAGATCGGCGAGCGGGTCGGCGACATGGCCGTCAAAGCCTGCTGAGACTAACACCCAGGTGGGTGCGAACTCTTCGATCACCGGGGCTGCGACGTCGTCGAGAGCGCGACGAACGACGTCGCCGGTCGCGCCCGCGGGCAGCGGCACGTTGACCGTCAGTCCGAGCGCCCCGCGACCACCGACCTCGCCCGCCCACCCACTACCAGGGAAGAGCGGTGACTGATGTGTCGAGACGTAGAGTACGCGAGGATCGTTCCAGAAGATCTGTTGGGTGCCGTTGCCGTGGTGCACGTCCCAGTCGATGATGACGACGCGCTCGCCCTGATCGACGAGCTCTGCAGCCGCGATGGCAATGTTGTTGAGTAGACAAAACCCCATTGCCCGATCAAAGAGGGCGTGATGCCCGGGAGGGCGCGTGATGACGAAGCCAACCCCGCGGGCGAGTCGTTGGAGTTCGCGGATGACCGAAAGACCGCTTCCGGCGGCGTCGTGGGCGATGGTCCAAGAATCGTAGGTGGCGTAGGTGTCGGCGTCGATGTCACCGCCGCCGGCGAAGCAAAAGGCGCCGAGCTCGTCGAGGTAGCTGCTCGCGTGCACTCGCGTGAGCTCGGCCCGGGTCGCTCGGTGCGCCGGCGCAACGACGAGGTCGCTGCCGAGATGAAGGTCGTTAATGGCGGCCGCCACCGCCCGGGTTCGGTCAGGCCGTTCCGGATGCCCCGGATCTTCGTGACCGGAGTCGTCATAGGTCGAGTTGACGATCAGCACGGCGGCTCGTGGTCGCCCACCAGGGGCCGCGCCGCGCGTTCCCGTCGTGTTTCGTCCGTCGGCTCGATGGAGAGTCGAACGACGATCTCCTGGCCTTCGCTCGACGTGGAGATGGGAAATCCCGACGCGAGGAAGACCGACATCATCTCCCGGTTCGTGACCAGCGTCTCTGCGAGAAAGGTTGAGATCCCCCGCTCCCACGCGGCGCTGGCCAGGCGATGGAGCATGAGTTGGCCGAGTCCCTGATGTTGGTGATCGTCGGCCACGATGAACGCGACCTCGGCGTCGGTCGTGCCCGGGTAGCGCTCGTACCGGCAGACTGCGATGAGATCATCGCCTGATTCGATCACGAGGGCGAGCCGGTCGACGTAATCGACCTGGGTGAGGTGTACGAGTTCGCCGGGTGAGAGTTCCGGATGCACGGAGAAGTAGCGGCGGTAGATCGAGTCGGCGGACAGCTTTGAGTGAAAAACGCTGAGCTTCCTATCGTCGTCGGGGCGAATCGGGCGAAGGCGCAGTGCCTCGTGCGACCGAGACGAGAGCACGTACTCGAGTTCAACGGGATAGACACCACGAACGAAGTCATGCTTCGCCGCATCCTTCAACGTGGAATCGTGCTCGCCAGCCACCGCTACCTCCTCGTCCAGTCTCCATTAGTTGTGCCGTGATGACAAGTGGACGAAGGTCCCCAGAATCAAAGCGACGCTTGACGGGGTGTCGACCGGTAAAACGGAGTCTTAAGACACGTTCGAAAGCGAGAGGTGCACGACGTGCCGTGTACTGTCAGAGAGAAAGTCTGCTCGCGGGTCAGTCGCGCCCGGTGATCCCGAGCTTCCCCTTCACGAATCTGCGAAGTGGACCCGGGAGCACGCGCTTGATGGCTTCGCGCTGTTCGCGCAGACGTGCGAGGTCGCGAAGATTCTCCTCGCGCTGGGCTTCGAGCTCGCTGACCCGGGCAAGGAGTGCCTCGTACTCTGCTTTTAGTGACGCGAAGCGTTTGGTTTCATCTAGGAGCAGATCGGTCAGTTCAACGAGCTTGTACGAGAGATCCTCGATCGAATGCTCGGCATTGTCGAGGACCGCCTTCACGACGAATTGATAGGTCTCTGATTCGCGGTCGCGCAGTATCGCTTCGAGCGTTCTCTCATCGATGTCGCCCCGACCGACGCCGAGTTCGGTCTGAAAGACGGGGACCGTGACACGGCTGATCTCAACGACGGCCATTCCCGCTTCTCTTACGAGAGTGATGAGACTCTCTTTGGTGAAGAAATGGATGTGCGTTCGGTCGAGCAGGCCGTTCTCGCTGTAGGGGAAGGTGCCATTGATCAAGGCGATCTTCACGTCCGCGTGGGCGATGTTAGGTGCGGAGATGACGACCGTGCCTGACGGAGCGAGGTGCTTGGCCGCCTCGCGCAGCACCTCTAGCGGTTCTTTCAGGTGCTCGAGGACGTCGCCGAAGAGGATGGCGTCGAAGCGCAGGCCGTCAAGTTCATCCCAGAGCGCGTGATCTTCGATATTGCCGATCACTGCTCGTTCGAGCCACTGCATCGCCGGAGCGACGATCTCCGATTCAATCTCGATGCCGACGACACTGCAGCCCTGAGCGCTGAGGCGCTCGCTCACGTGGCCCGAGGCGCAACCCGCTTCGAGCACTAGCTTGTTAAAGCCGACCATGCGCAGCATGGCGGCATGGGAGTTGTTCTCTTCGTCGGGATCTATCGCCGCGTGATAACGAGACAGCACAGCAGCAATCTAGCCTTCCTCGTTCCTCACGCTCGAACCGTCCGTCGTCACTCGGCTCATGATGGACGTCGCGAGGAAGCAGATACCGAGTAGCGACCCTGGAAATGAGGCGTTCCCGTAAAAACGCGCCACGCGTGCGTTCTGTTGCGGGGCGGCCATTACGAGCGTCTTTAAGATCTGGTTTTCGGTTGAGAGTGGTTGTTCGAAGTACGGCGAGCGATCTGGTGCGAGGAGGGCGAGATGGCGAACGCCACGGGGGGAGATAGTGAGAACGAGGTGGATTCGCACACGACGTTCCGTGACGTGCGCCAAAAGGGAGACGCCGTGGCGAGCGACGTGCGGGCTCGGGCGCGCGAGTTTGAAGAAGAGGTAAGAGGCCCCGGAGCGCGAGAAGTGCTTCGCTCAGCCCTGCGGCACATGTCGGTCGATCGGGTCACCGTCGCGGCCGGCGCCTTTGCGTACCGGTGGTTTCTCTCGATCTTTCCGACGATCATCGCCCTCTTGGGCGTGGCGTCGCTCGTGGCGATGCCGCAGTCGTTCGCGGTCAGCCTCATCCACGGCGTCGAGCGCGCGCTTCCGTCGGGTGCGGCACAGGTCTTTACCAAGGCGATCAGACAAGCAACGCTGCGCACCAGCAGGAATCTGGCCGCGACGGTTGTCGCATCGCTCGTCGCGCTCTGGAGCGCCGTATCGGGAATGGTGATCGTCGAACAGGGGCTCGGGATGGCGTACGGCGTCGCCCGAGACCGAACCTTCTTCGGCAAGCGGCGAATGGGCTTTGCGCTCCTCGTGGGCGGGATCGTGCTCGGCGGCGGGGCTTCAGCACTCGTTGTCTTCGGCTCTTCGATTGGCGAGAGCATTCGTCACGCGCCCGTGTCCGGGCTGGCGTTCGAAGCCGTCTGGAGCGTCATCCGGTGGGTCGTAGCACTCGTCCTCATCAACCTGCTCTTTACGATGCTCTACTATTTCGCGCCAAATCGGAAGGCTCCGAGGTGGCGCTGGACGAGCGTGGGCGCCGTCGTTGCAACGGTGCTCTGGGCGATCGTGTCGTTCGGCTTCTCCTTCTACACGTCGGACTTCTCGTCGTACAACAACACCTACGGCGCCTTTGCCGGGGTTGCCATTCTCGTGTTCTGGCTCTATCTCACCGGGCTTGCGATTCTGGTCGGCGGTGAGATCAACGCGGCCCGCGAGCGTCTCGGACTGGACGAGGACGTCAACTCGGACTAGCGGAGTCGGTCGTAGATGGTGCGCGCGAGGACGAGGACCCGCCCGGCCGGGAGCGGTCCCGAGGCGTTGACGTCAACCCGGTATCCGTCCTTCACGAAGAGCACGTCGGCGAACTGCTCGCCGCTCGCGGTGTCAACCACTTCGACGGCTCGCGAGCCGAGTCCCGTGGGGTGAGACGCCTTCGATCCGCTCGGGCCAGTCGGCGACAGCTGTCCGTACGCGACGAGGGCGATCTGCGGTTCGAGCTGGACGTGCCCAACGAGGTAGTCGCACACGTAGTTGCCGACACCGTTGGAGGTGTTCACGGGCAGGAGTACCCCGGCCGGGGCGTGCTTGACGCCGAGGGCCACGGCGATCGCGCCCTCGGGGGCGAGTCCGCACGGGTTCGGAACCGCGCCTTGGGCCGCGACGGTTCCAACGGTGAGTACGAGAACGGCGAGCGTGGCGCCACACACGAGTGCGAACGCGCGTTCGCGCCGTTGGCTGCCGCGACGCGCTCGCCCGATCCTCGGACGCTCCATGACGCGCACGCTACCCGGCGCCCCACAGTGGCGCAAGCGGTGACCCTAAGCGAACACCCGGCGCTTGCGACCACGGCGCTGGAGCATCGCTTCCACCTTTTCATTGGAAACGGCGGGCGACCAGAGGTAGCCCTGGCCGAACTCGCAGCCCAGGTTGTGGAGCCGCTCGAGCTGGCCCTGTGTCTCGATGCCTTCGGCGAGCATGGTCATGCCGAGCTTGTGACCGAGAGAGATGATCGCCTCGAGCAGGGTGTCGTTGCGGCTGCTCTCGGTGGCGGGGCTCACGAAGGACTGGTCGATCTTGATGATCGTCGGGTGCAGCAGCGCCAGGTAGGAGAGCGACGAGTATCCGGTGCCAAAGTCGTCCAAGGCAAATCCGATGCCGAGCGCGCCGATGCGCTCCATCACGCTCATCGTCTCGGCGACGTTGAGCAGCATGGCGCTTTCGGTGATTTCGATCACGAGCCGCTCGGGGGCGAGCCCGCTCGCCTCGAGTGACGACTCGATCTTTCCGATCAGGGCGGGATCGAGGAACTGGTGCGCCGACAGATTGACCGTCACGTAGGGCGCCGCATCGCCGGTGCTGCTCGTGGGCCACTGGCTCGCCGCCGCCACGGCTTCGCAGAGCGCGAAGTCGCCAAGATCCACAATGAGATCGCTCTGCTCGGCGAGGGGGATGAACGAGCTCGGAGGAACCCAGCCGCGTTCGGGGTGTTGCCAGCGCATGAGCGCCTCGAAGCCGACGACGCGCGTCGTCTCAAGGTTGACGATCGGCTGATAGTGCATCGAGAGGTCGCCGTTTTGCAGCGCGCGTCGAAGCTCCTGGACCAGTTCGAAGTGGCTGACGGCCTGCTGGTGCATGCTCGGCGTGAAGATCGCGTAGCGACCGCGGTTCTGACGCTTTGCCTCGTAGAGGGCGACGTCCGCTCGCTGGATCAGCTCCGAGCTGTCTTCGGCCTTGCCGTCAAAGACCACGATGCCGATGCTCGCGTGCTGTTCGAGGTTGAGCCCGTTGATCGCAAAGGGCTCGGCTAAGACGTCGATCAGGCGAGCGGCGACTTCCTTCGCCTCGTTCGGCGAGGCGAGGCCGTCGGCGAGGTAGAGGAACTCGTCGCCGCCGAAACGAGAGAGCGTGTCGGTCGAACGGGTGACGAACTCGAAACGCCGGGCGAGACCGGTGAGCAGTTGGTCGCCGACCAGGTGACCGTGGGCGTCGTTCACGCCCTTGAAGTCGTCAAGGTCGAGCAGAAGCACCGCGCCGTACCCACCCTGTCGAGCGAGTCGCGCGTGGGCTTGGCTCAAGCGGTCCTCGAAG
Source organism: Acidimicrobiales bacterium (assembly GCA_049581565.1). Taxonomy (GTDB): domain Bacteria; phylum Actinomycetota; class Acidimicrobiia; order Acidimicrobiales; family RAAP-2; genus RAAP-2. Next base: position 1,301 of record JBAUSF010000038.1, on the reverse strand, counting down.
AGCGCGCGATTGGCGAGGCCCGTGAGGGAGTCGTGGAGGGCCTGGTGTGAGAGCTGCTCGGCGAGGGTGCGCTCTTCGGTGATGTCGCGCTCGGATGAGACGAAGTAGAGGATCTTGCCCGATGGGTCGCGGGCGGGAGAGCGAGACACCTCCGAGACGATGATCCGTCCGTCTTTACGCAAGTAGCGCTTCACGTAGCGAACCTGGTCGATCTGTTCCGAGCTCAGCCTCGTCAAGGTCTCTTCGGTGATGCCCACGTCGTCGGGATAGGTGAACTGCTTGGAGTCGTGTCCCATGAGCTCTTCGCGGGTGAATCCAACCATCCGACAGAACGAGTCGTTCACCGCGATGACCCGGTCGAGGAGGTCACTGAAGAGCATGGGGGCCATGTTGTGCTCGAAGGCGAGGCGGAACCTCTCTTCGGCTTCGCGAACCAGCGCCTCGTTTCGCGCGAGGAGCTCGCGGTCGCGAAGGCGCTCGATACCGTAGGCCAGCTCGGCCGCGAGCTCGCCGAGGGTCTCGACCTCGTTGGGCCCGAAGTAGTTGAGCTGCTCTGAGTAGATCGAGATCACGCCCACGGTTTCGCCGTGGAGCTTCAGGGGAAAGGCGCACATTGAGCGCAAGTCGTAGTCCTGGACGCGGGCGTAGCGTGCCGCCGAGGTGTGCATCGTGAGCATGTTGTTCACGATCTGGGTCTCTCCGCTTCGGAGCGCTCCTCCGACCGGGCCGAGCCCGAGTTCGTCGTCGCCCCAGCCAAAGGCGAGTCCGTCGAGGATGCCGTCGCGTCCCGCCTTCGCCGCCACGCTCACCGTCTTTTCCTCGTCCTGCTGGAGGTAGCCCACCCAGGCGAGAGGGTACGCGCCGACCGTCACGATCGCGTGGCAGATGTCGGTGATGAGCTGGCGCTCGTCCTTCGCGTGCACGAGGACCTGGTTGCCTTCGCTCAGGGTTTGCAGCGCGCGGGTGAGGTAGGTGCGCTCGGTCACGTCACGCCCATTGCCGACGATGCCGTTGACGGCCTGGTCTTCGAGGCAGTTGGTCAGGACGCACTCGATGTATCGCCAGTCGCCCTCGGCGGTGAGAAAGCGGATAACGACCGGGCGGTCCATGCCGTCGGGCTCGAGCGAGTCGAGGTAGGCCTCTTCGGCGAGCTTCTGGTCGTTCGGGTGAATCAGCTCGAAGATGCTTCGCCCAATCAGTGAGTACTGCTCGTAGCCGAAGAGCCGATCGACAATGGGGTTCGTGTACGTGAAGTATCCCCGATCGTCGATAACCGCGATAAGATCGCTCGATTTGGCGAC
>JBAUSF010000037.1:0-17008 GCA_049581565.1 Acidimicrobiales bacterium | reverse complement strand
CCATGGCGGCTTCGCGCACGATCTTCTCGTCGTTGGTGAGCTGGTAGGGCAGGATGTCGCCCTTGTAGATCCAGACCTTCACTCCGACGCGGCCGGTCGAGGTGCGGGCCTCGCGAAAGCCGTAATCGATGTCGGCGCGCAGGGTGTGCAAGGGCACGCGGCCCTCGCGGTAGGACTCGCGTCGCGACATCTCTGCGCCACCGAGGCGGCCCGAGGCCTGGATGCGCACGCCCAGCGCGCCAGCCTTCTGGACCGTCTGGATGCCGCGCTTCATCGCTCGACGGAAGGCCACGCGACGCAGCAGCTGGTCGCAGATGCCCTGGGCGATGAGTGCGGCGTCGAGCTCGGGTTGCTTGATCTCTTGGATGTTGAGGGAGATCTTGTTCTTCTGGCCGGTGATCTTCTCGAGGTCCTTCTTCAGGCGCTCGGCCTCAGCACCGCGGCGACCGATCACGATGCCCGGACGGGCCGTGTGGATGTCGACGCGGATGCGGTCCGAGTTGCGCTCGATCTCGATGCGGCTCACGGCCGCGCTCTCGAGCTGCCTCGTGAGATAGTCGCGAATCTTCCAGTCCTCGATGACGAGTTCCTTGTAGCCGCGCTCCTTGAACCAGCGCGACTTCCAGTCCGTCGTGATCCCGAGTCGGAAACCGTAGGGGTTTACCTTCTGACCCATTAGTTGGTCTCCTCAGTCGTGTCGTCCGTCTCGTTCTCGTTTGCAACGTCAGCCTCGGACGCCGCTGCGTCGGTTTCGTTCGTCTCTTCGACGGTGGCGTCCTCGACCGCGACGACCGCGTCGGAAGAGTCGGCAACCTCGTTGGTCGTGGCCTCTGCCTGCGATGCGGCTTCTGCGGCCTCGAGCTCGGCGGCTTCGCGGGCGGCGGTCTCGGCCTTCGCCTCGGCGGCCGCTTCGCGCTTGTTGACGCTCGCGGTCTGGTCCGCACGACGGCGCGAGGACGCGACACGGCGAGAGCGGGTGGCGGCGGCCTGAGCGCTGCGCGAGCTGCGCATCAGCTCGAGGCGCTCTTCGTCCATGCGCGAGACGATGACGGTGATGTGCGTCGAGCGCTTGAAGATCTTGCCGGCGCGTCCACGCGCACGGGGCGAGAAGCGCTTCATGGTGATGCCCTCGTCCGCGTAGGCGGCCGAGACGTAGAGCTCTTCGGCGAGCATCGCGTCATTGTTGACGGCGTTGGCGACCGCGGAAGCGAGCACCTTGCCGATGACGTCGGCCGCTTCGCGAGTCGTGCCCGAGAGGATGTCGCGGGCCGTCGTCACGTCCTCGCCGCGGATGAGGTTGAGGACAACGCGAGCCTTGCTCGCCGACATCGGAAAGCCGCGCAGAAAGGCGCGGGTGCCCGGACGTTCGTTGGTCTTCGAAGCCGTCATTATCGCCTACCCGTCTTTTCCTGTCCCGCGTGGAACTTGAAGGTCCGCGTGGGGGCGAACTCGCCGAGCTTGTGGCCGACCATCGATTCGTTGACGAAGACCGGCACGTGGCGCCGACCATCGTGGACCGCGAAGGTGTGGCCAACCATGTCGGGGATCACCGTCGAACGACGGCTCCAGGTCTTGATGACCCTCTTCTCGTTGGCCGCGTTCATCGCGTCCACCTTCTTCAGAAGGTGCGTGTCGATAAAGGGCCCTTTTTTCAAGCTGCGTGACATTGCCTACCTACCTCCGCGCGCCGCGTCCACGGCGACGACGAACTATGAGCGCGTCCGACTGCTTGGGCAGACGCGTGCGACCTTCTGGCTGACCCCACGGTGAGACTGGGTGGCGTCCACCCGAGGTCTTTCCTTCGCCACCACCGAGTGGGTGGTCGACGGGGTTCATCGCCACACCGCGGGTCTGGGGGCGAATGCCCTTCCACCGGTTGCGGCCGGCCTTACCGATCTTGATGAGCTCGTGCTCAGAGTTGCCGACAATGCCCAACGTCGCGCGACAGTCGATCGGCACGCGGCGCATCTCGGTGGAGGGCAGACGCAGCGTCGCAAAGCCGCCGTCTTTCGCGACGAGCTGGACACTCATGCCGGCACTACGGGCCATCTTGCCCCCACCACCGGGACGGAGCTCGACGTTGTGCACGGTCGAACCCGTCGGGATGAATCGCATCGGCAGGGAGTTGCCCGGACGGATGTCGGCCTTCGGGCCGGACTCGACGTAGTCGCCGACCTTCAGGCCATTGGGCGCCAGGATGTAGCGCTTCTCGCCGTCGGCGTAGTGCACGAGCGCGATGCGGCACGTCCGGTTCGGGTCGTACTCGATGGTCGCGACCTTGGCGGGAATGTGGTCCTTGTTGCGCTTGAAGTCGATGATGCGGTACTGCTGCTTGTGTCCGCCGCCACGGTGGCGCGAGGTCTTGCGACCGTACGAGTTACGCCCGCCGGTCTTGGCCTTCGGCTCGAGGAGGGACTTCTCGGGGGTCGTCGTCGTGAGCTCGGCGAAGTCCGAGACCGTCTGGAAGCGCCGTCCCGGGCTCGTTGGTTTGCGGTGTCGAAGGGCCATGGCAGTCCTTAGCTTTCGAAGAGGTTGATCGTGTCACCCTGTTTCAAGGTGACGATGGCTCGCTTGGTGTCGGGCTTCGTGCCGCGAACGCCGGTGCGGCGGTTGCGGGTGTGCTTGCCCTTGCGGTTGAGGGTGTTGACGTTCGTGACCTTCACGTTGAAGGCCTGCTCGACGGCGTTGCGCACGTCGATCTTGGTCGCGCGCGGGTCGACCACGAAGACGTAGGTGCCCGCGTCCATCAAGGCGTACGTCTTTTCCGACACGACGGGACGAATCAGCACGTTCATGGCGTCACGCATTAGATGGTCTCCTTTGACGTCGGCAACGTGGCGTCGGTGAAGAGCACCCAGTCGCAGTCGAGGACGTCGTAGGCGTTGAGCTCGCCGGCGTCGATCGTCTTCACGTTCATCAGGTTGCGAAACGAGCGCACGGCCGTCTCGTCGGTGCGGCTGAGGACGACGAGAATCTTGCCCTCGAGCCCGAGGACCGAGAGGGCGGTCGTCGCGTCTTTAGTCTTCGGGGCGCTCCACGCGTCAAAGCTGTCGACGAGGGCGACGCGGCCGAGCTCGGCGCGGTCCGAAAGGGCCGAGTAGAGCGCGAGGCGCACCATCTTCTTGTTGACCTTCTGCTCGTAGCTGCGCGGCTTCGGGCCGAGCGCGATGCCACCGCCGGGGTAGTGCGGCGCGCGGATCGAACCCTGACGGGCACCTCCGGTGCCCTTCTGGTTGAAGGGCTTCTTGCCGCCACCGCGGACTTCCTTGCGCGTCTTCGTGGACTGGGTGCCCGAGCGCTTCGCGGCAAGCTGAGCCTTGATGACCTGGTGCAGCACGGCCATGTTCGGCGTACGGCCGAAGAACTGGGGCTCGAGCGCGATGGTCCCGAGAGCGGCGCCCGCTAGGGACTTGCGCTCGACGGAGCGCTCGGCGAGCTCGGGGCGGTCCTTCTTCACGGGACCACGGAGAGTAAAGACGTCGCTCATCGGCTGCCTCCCGCCTTCATCGGGTTCTTCACCGACGTGCGCAGCACGACGACGCCGCCCCGCGGGCCCGGAACGGCGCCCTTCACGAGGACGAGGCTGCGCTCGGCGTCAACGCTGATGACCTCCAAATTGGTCGTCGTCACCTGGGAGCCGCCCATGCGGCCCGCCATCTTGGTGCCCTTGAAGACTCGACCAGGGGTCGCACAGGCGCCGATCGAACCCGGCGCACGGTGGTGCTTGTGGTTGCCGTGGGCGTGGCCTTGGCCGGAGAAGTTGTGGCGCTTCATGCCACCGGCGAAGCCCTTCCCCTTGGAAACCGCGGTCGCGTCGATCATCTCGCCCTTTTCGAAGGAGTCGACGAGGATCTCCTGGCCAACCACGTAGCCGCTCACGTCGTCGAGGCGTAACTCAACGAGCTTCTTCCCCGGCGCCACGCCGGCCTTTTCGAAGTGGCCAAGCTCGGGCTTGGTGAGGGTCGAGGTGCGCTTCGTGCCCCAGGTGACCTGGACGGCCGAATAGCCCTCTTTTTCGGGCGTTTTCACTTGGACGACGCGAGCCGGGCTGACGCGAACCACCGTCACCGGGATCGCCCGGTGCTGGTCATCCCAGACTTGGGTCATGCCCACCTTCTCGCCGACGATCGCTTTGGTCGCCACGTTTTCCTCTTCCTCTGTTTTTCTCTACGTCGACCAGGGCCGACATACAGACGCTCCGCCGGGCCATGAAAACCCGAACGGAGCGCTCGACTGGGTTGGCTCAGCGTTCCACAAGTGGCAACTGAGCACTTCTGTTGTTCGCTCGTTCGCAAAGAACGGGCTATTCACCCTACACCACCGGACCCCGCCCGCGCAAAGGGGACCCACTACCCGCAAAAGCGAACGGGGTCCGGTCGTGGGGTTAGTTCTGGCGAATCTTGATCTCGATGTCGACGCCCGCCGGCAGGTCGAGACGCTGGAGCGAGTCGACCGTCTTCGCGGTGTGGTCCACGATGTCGAGCAGGCGCTTGTGCACGCGCATCTCGAAGTGCTCGCGGCTGTCCTTGTGCTTGTGCGGACCACGAACCACCGTGTAGCGGTGCTTCTCGGTCGGCAGCGGCACGGGGCCCTGCACGCGAGCGTTCGTGCGCTCGACGGTCTGGACGATCTTCGCCGTGGACTGGTCCAAGACGCCGTGGTCGAAGGCCTTCAATCGGATTCGAATCATCTGTCGGTTGTCGGCCATGACGTGCTCTCCTACTTCAGGATCTTGGTGACGCGACCAGAGCCCACGGTGCGGCCGCCTTCGCGAATCGAGAAGGTGAGACCCTCTTCCATCGCGATTGGCTTGCCGAGGGTGACGGTCATGTCGGTGTTGTCACCGGGCATCACCATTTCGGTGCCCGAGGGCAGCTCGATGGTGCCGGTGACGTCGGTCGTGCGGAAGTAGAACTGCGGGCGGTAGTTCGCAAAGAACGGCTTGTGACGGCCACCCTCTTCCTTGGTGAGGACGTAGACCGCGGCCTCGAAGTTGGTGTGCGGGGTGATGGTGCCGGGCTTGCAGAGCACTTGGCCGCGCTCGACCTCTTCCTTCTTCGTACCGCGAAGGAGCGCCCCCAGGTTGTCGCCCGCGCGACCCTCGTCGAGGAGCTTGCGGAACATCTCGATGCCGGTGACGACGGTCTTTTGGGTTGGGCGAAGACCAACGATCTCGACTTCGTCGCCGACCTTGATGACGCCCTGCTCGACCTTGCCGGTGACGACCGTGCCACGACCGGTGATGGACATGACGTCCTCGATCGACATCAGGAACGGCTTTTCGGTCGCGCGCACGGGCTCGGGGATCCACTCGTCGACTGCCGCCATGAGCTCCATGATCTTGTCGCCCCAGGCCTCGTCGCCCTCGAGGGCCTTCAGGGCCGAGACGCGCACGATCGGCGTGTCGTCGCCGGGGAAGTCGTAGCTCGTCAGGAGCTCGCGGACTTCCATCTCGACGAGCTCGAGGAGCTCCTCGTCGTCGACCATGTCGGCCTTGTTGAGGGCCACGACGATATAGGGGACGCCCACCTGACGGGCGAGCAGCACGTGCTCACGGGTCTGGGGCATGGGGCCGTCGGTCGCCGAGACGACGAGGATGGCGCCGTCGACCTGGGCGGCGCCGGTGATCATGTTCTTCACGTAGTCGGCGTGGCCGGGCATGTCGACGTGGGCGTAGTGACGGTTGGCCGTCTCGTACTCCACGTGGGCGATGGAAATCGTGATGCCGCGCTGGCGCTCTTCGGGGGCCTTGTCGATCTGGTCGAAGGGGGTAAAGGACGTGCCGGGGATGCGCGTCGACAGGACCTTCGTGATCGCCGCGGTAAGAGTGGTCTTACCGTGGTCGATGTGGCCCATCGTGCCAATGTTGACGTGCGGCTTAGTGCGCTCGAACTTCTGCTTTGCCATTGTCGGGGACTAACTTTCTCTCTCGTGACCGCTTCACTATGAATCGGTCGGTTTTTCGGCCCTCCCCGACCACGGTTTGGACCTTTGGTGCCGGTTTCCCGGCTTCTTACGCGCCGGTGGCCTTCGCGACGATCTCCTTAGCGATCGCGTCAGGTACCTCCGCGTACGAATTGAACTGCATGGTGTACGTCGCTCGCCCCTGAGTGCGAGAACGCAGGTCAGTAGCGTAGCCGAACATGTCGGCAAGCGGCACAAGCGCCCTAATTACTTGGTTGCTGCCCACCTGCTCCATGCCCTCGATGCGCCCGCGACGACTCGACAGGTCGCCAATGACATCACCCATGTAGTCCTCGGGGGTGACGACCTCGACGCTCATGATGGGCTCGAGGAGGACGGGGCTCGCGAGGCGAGCCGCCTTCTTGATGGCGATCGAACCGGCGATCTTGAACGCCATTTCCGAGGAGTCGACGTCGTGGTAGCTACCAAAGGTGAGCCGGACCCGCAGGTCGACAACCGGATAGCCCGCGAGCACGCCCGAGGTGAGGGCCTCGGTGATGCCCTGGTTGACCGGCCCGATGTACTCCTTCGGGATGACGCCACCGCTGATCTCGTCGACGAACTCGTAGCCGCCGCCGGGGCCTGTCGGTTCGACGGTGATCACGACGTGTCCGTACTGACCCTTACCACCGGTCTGGCGGACGTACTTCTCTTCGACCTTCTCGACCTTCTTGCGGATGGTCTCGCGGTAGGCGACCTGGGGCTTGCCGACGTTCGCGTCAACCGAGAACTCACGCAGCATGCGGTCGACGAGCACCTCAAGGTGCAACTCGCCCATGCCCGAGATGACCGTCTGGCCGGTCTCCTGGTCGGTGCGCACGCGGAAGGTCGGGTCCTCTTCGGAGAGCGCGTAGAGGGCCTTACCCAGCTTCTCCTGGTCCGCCTTCGTCTTCGGTTCGACGGCCACGTGGATGACGGGCTCGGGGAAGGTGAGGGTCTCGAGCTGGATGGGCTGGTTCGGGTCCGACAGGGTGTCACCCGTCGTCACTTGCTTCAAGCCCACCGCCGCGACGATGTCACCGGTGCGGATGGTGTCGAGGTCTTCGCGGTTGTTCGCGTGCATGAGCAGAAGGCGCCCGAGGCGCTCGCGCTTCATGCCCTTGGTGGTGTTGATGACGGTCTCGCCCTTTTCGAGGGTGCCTGAGTACACGCGCAAGTACGTGAGCTTGCCGACGTACGGGTCGGTCATGATCTTGAACGCGAGCGCGGAGAAGGGCTCCGCGTCGTCGGGCTTGCGCTCGAGGGGCTCGTCCTTGCCGGGCTTGGTGCCCTGGGTCGGCGGGAGGTCGACGGGCGAGGGCAGGAAGTCGACGACCGCGTCGAGCATCGGCTGGACGCCCTTGTTCTTGAAGGCCGAGCCGTTCAGGATCGGCACGCAGTGGTTCTCGAGCGTGCCGCGTCGCAGCGCCCGGCGGATGTCGCCGGCCGTGATGTCCTCGTCGCCGAGCACCTTTTCCATGAGGTCGTCGTCGAAGGTCGTGAGCACGTCGAGCAGCTTCGCGCGGTACTCCTCGGCGAGCTCTTTCAGCTCGTCGGGGACGTCGACGACGTCGTACTTCTCGCCGTTGTCGTCGTGATAGAGGGTCGCCTTCATCGTGGTCAGGTCGACGATGCCGCGGTAGTTGCCCTCGGCGCCGACGGGCAGCTGGATGACGGCCGGCACGCAGTCGAGGCGGTCCCTGATCATGTCGACGCAGCGAAAGAAGTCCGCGCCCAGGCGGTCCATCTTGTTCACGAAGCAGATCCGCGGCACGTGATACTTGTTCGCCTGGCGCCAGACGGTCTCGGTCTGGGGCTCGACGCCCGCGACCGCGTCAAAGACGGCGACGGCGCCGTCGAGCACGCGCAGCGAGCGCTCGACCTCGACGGTGAAGTCGACGTGGCCAGGGGTGTCGATGATGTTGATGCGGTTGCCGTTCCAGTAGCAGGTGGTCGCCGCCGAGGTGATGGTGATGCCGCGCTCTTGCTCTTGGACCATCCAGTCCATGGTCGCGGCGCCCTCGTGGACCTCGCCGATCTTGTAGTTCTTGCCCGTGTAGAACAAGATGCGCTCGGTCGTGGTGGTCTTGCCCGCGTCGATGTGGGCCATGATGCCGATGTTGCGAACCTTGTCGAGGGGGTATTCGCGTGGCGTCGTCATTATCTCTGCAAACTCTCTTTACTTACCAGCGGTAGTGGGCAAATGCCTTGTTGGACTCGGCCATCTTGGCCATGTCCTCGCGGCGCTTCACGGCCGCGCCCACGCCGTTGCTGGCGTCGATGATCTCGTTAGCCAAACGGTCGGCCATCGTCTTTTCGCGGCGCTTTTTCGCGAAGTCGGTCAACCATCTTATCGCGAGCGTCGTCGAACGACGCGGGCGAACTTCAACGGGAACCTGGTAGGTGGTGCCGCCGACGCGGCGCGAGCGCACTTCGAGCTCGGGGCGCACGTTTTCGAGGGCGCGCTTCAAAGTCGCGATGGGGTCGCTCCCGGTCTTCTGCTCGACCTGCTCGAGGGCGGTGTAGACAATGCGCTCGGCGATGGTGCGCTTGCCGCGCTCGAGGATCTTGTTCGTGACCTGGGTGACGAGTACCGACTTGTAGATCGGGTCGACCGGGATCTCACGGCGAACGGCGGGGCCTTTGCGAGGCATTATTTCTCCCTCTTGGCGCCGTAGCGGCTACGGGCCTGCTTGCGGTCGCGCACACCAGAGGTGTCGAGCGCGCCGCGGATGATCTTGTAGCGAACACCGGGGAGGTCCTTCACACGGCCGCCACGCACGAGGACGATGGAGTGCTCTTGGAGGTTGTGGCCGACACCGGGGATGTACGCCGTGACCTCGACGCCCGAAGTGAGGCGTACGCGCGCCACCTTGCGCAGCGCGGAGTTCGGCTTCTTCGGCGTCACGGTGTGCACGCGGGTGCACACGCCACGACGCTGCGGGGCCCCCTTCAAGGCCGGCGTCTTCGTCTTTGAAACCTTGTCCTGTCGGCCCTTTCGGACCAACTGTGCGATTGTGGGCACGCGGAACCTCTCTTGTTGGTACAGCTGGTTGATACAACTCGTGGCCCGCCGGGACACCCGGAGGGCGGACTGTCAATCCTACGACAAACCCGGCTTCGACGGCAAGCCCGCGCCCGCCGCGAGGGCGGTCGCGGGCTCTACGTTAGAGCGCCTGGCCCCCGAGCTGATCTTCGGGGTTGACCGCGTCGTCTTCGGGCAACGCCGACTCGTCGTAGGTCGCCGTTCCGATGTTCTGGAAGGCACTCAAATCGGCGCTGAACGTGTCGTCGCTCGAGAGCTCCCCGAGCAGACTCGCCAGGTCGAGGTCGTCGTCGGACACCTGCGCCCAGGCGGGCAGCAGCTCGGCGTCGGGCATGTCGAGGCGCAGCTCTCGGCGGTTGTAGTACTCGAGCCCCGATCCGGCGGGGATGAGCTTGCCGATGATGATGTTCTCCTTCAGGCCCACCAGGTTGTCGCGCTTGCCCTCGATGGCGGCTTCGGTCAGGACGCGAGTGGTCTCCTGGAACGACGCGGCCGAGAGCCACGAGTCGGTCGCGAGCGACGCCTTCGTGATACCCATCAGCTGGGCGCGCCCGTCGGCGGCCTCGCGGCCGTTCGCCTCGAGCTCGTCGTTCGTGTCGTTGAAGAGCTTCACGTCGATGAGCGCCCCGGGCAGCCAGTGCGAGTTCCCGGCATCCACGATCTGGACGCGTCGGGTCATCTGGCGCACGATGAGCTCGATGTGCTTGTCGTGGATCGACACACCCTGGTCGCGGTAGACGTTCTGGACCTCTTCGACGAGGTACTGCTGGGTCTCACGCGTACCGCGGAACTTCATCATGAGCTTCGGGTCGAGCGGTCCGTCGTGCAGCGGCGTGCCGACTTCGACTTCCTGGCCGTCTTCGATGAGCAGGTGGCGCGCGATCGAGATGGAGTCCTCTTGGACCTGGCCCTCGTCGCCGATAATGGTGACCTTGCGCTCACGCCCGACGAGCTCGACGCGCGCCGTGCCGGTGAATTCGGCAACGGCGGCGGCGCCCTTCGGGGTGCGGGCTTCAAAGAGCTCGACCACGCGGGGAAGTCCGTGGGTGATGTCGCTCTCGGTCACACCACCGGAGTGGAAGGTGCGCATGGTGAGCTGGGTACCCGGCTCGCCAATGGACTGGGCCGCGATGACGCCGACCGCCTCACCGAGCTCGACGAGCTGGTGGGTGGCGAGCGAGAGTCCGTAACACGCGGCGCACACGCCCTGAATGGCGTCACACGTGAGCGTCGTGCGCACGCGCACGCGCGTCACGCCCGGATCGTCGCGCAGGCGCTCGACGTCGTCCATGAGCAGCATGGTCCCCGCCGCGACCACCGAGCCGTCACTGAGCGTGACGTCTTCGGCGACGACGCGTCCCCAGAGCTTCGTCTCAAGGTGCGCGCGCTGGGCGCGAGTGTCGGGCGCGACGTGCTCGATCCACATGCCGCGAGCGGTGTGGCAGTCGAACTCCTTCACGATGAGCTCCTGGGCGACGTCGACGAGTCGACGGGTCAGGTAACCGGAGTCCGCGGTGCGAAGCGCCGTGTCGCCCAGTCCCTTGCGGGTGCCGTGGGTCGAGATGAAGTACTCGAGCACCGACAGGCCCTCGCGGAACGAGGACTTGATCGGGCGAGGGATCATCTCACCACGCGGGTTGGACACGAGTCCCTTCATGGCCGCGATCTGGCGGATCTGCTGTGAGTTACCACGAGCACCCGAGTCGACCATCTGGCGGATCGGGTTGTCCATGATGATGTTCATCGCGCGGTCGGTGGCGTCACCGACCTCCTTGTTCGCGTTCGTCCAGATCTCAATCTCCTGCTGGCGACGCTCGTCGTCGACGATGACGCCTCGGCGGTAGTTGGTCTCGACCTTCGCGGCCTGCTCTTCGTACTTGTTGAGGATCGCGGCCTTTTCCGGGGTCGTGACGATGTCGTCAATGGAGATCGTCAGACCCGACTTCGTCGCGAAGCGAAAGCCCAGCGTCTTGATGGCGTCGAGGGACTCGGCGACTTCCTGGCGCGAGTAGCTCGCCGAGATCTCCTCGACGATCGTGCCAATCGGGTGCGCGTTCTTGCCGATCAACTCGTTCACGTAGCGAAAGCCAAAGGGCAGCGCCTCGTTGAAGAGCACGCGTCCCGGCGTCGTGACGAGCGAACGTCCGGCACCGGTGACCTCAATCGCGGCCGACTCGAGGCGCGTGTCGAGGCTCGAGCCCTCAAGGGGCCGGATCTCGATCGGGGTACGCAAGCCAATCAGCTTGTCGTCGACCGCGTTCTCGATCTCGTAGACGTGTCGGTAGACCTTGGGGCGCTCGACCGTCTCGTCGGCGGGCAGCGTCAGGTAGTAGGCACCAAAGACCATGTCCTGAGCGGGCTCGGTGATCGGACGACCCGTCGCCGGGGTGAAGATGTTGTTGGTCGAGAGCATCAAGATGCGCGCTTCGGCCTGGGACTCCGCCGAGAGCGGCACGTGCACGGCCATCTGGTCGCCGTCGAAGTCGGCGTTGAACGCCTTGCAGACGAGCGGGTGGATCTGGATGGCCTTGCCGTCGACGAGCACCGGCTCGAAGGCCTGGATACCGAGGCGGTGGAGCGTCGGGGCGCGGTTGAGCAGCACCGGGTGCTCGCGGATGACCTCTTCGAGGACGTCCCACACGATTGTCTTGCGGCGTTCGACCATGCGCTTGGCGCTCTTGATGTTCTGAGCCATCTGGGTCTCGATGAGACGCTTCATGACGAAGGGCTTGAACAGCTCGAGGGCCATCATCTTGGGCAGACCGCACTGGTGCAGCTTCAAGGTCGGTCCGACGACAATGACCGAACGGCCCGAGTAGTCGACGCGCTTGCCGAGCAGGTTCTGCCGGAACCGGCCCTGCTTACCCTTCAACATGTCCGAGAGGCTCTTCAGGGGTCGGCCGCTTTGTCCCGCGACCGGGCGACCGCGCCGACCGTTGTCGAACAGGGCGTCCACGGCCTCTTGGAGCATGCGCTTTTCGTTGTTCACGATGATGTCGGGCGCACCGAGGTCGAGCAGCCGCTTCAGTCGGTTGTTGCGGTTGATGACGCGACGGTAGAGGTCGTTGAGGTCCGAGGTCGCAAAGCGCCCACCGTCCAGCTGGACCATCGGGCGCAGGTCCGGCGGGATGACCGGCACGGCTTCCAAGATCATCGCGCGCGGGTCGTTCAAGCGGTGCCCGTGCTCGTCACGACGGTTGAAGGACTGCACGATCGCGAGGCGCTTCAAGAACTTCGCGTGGCGCTGGGCGGAAAGGGGCTTCCTGCCGTCCTTCGCGTCGATCATCTCGCGCATGAGGCGCTCCTCGTCGTCGAGGTCCATGCGGTCGATCAGTTGGAGGATGGCGTCGGCACCCATGCCGCCTTCGAAGTACTCGCCGTAGCGGAACTCCATCTCGCGATAGAGCACCTCGTCTTCGATGATCTGACGACTGTGCAGGCTCTCGAAGGTGTCAAAGGCCTGCTTGGCGAGCTCTCGCTCTTCGGCGAAGCGCGAGCGAACGCCGTCGAGCTCTTTCTCGGTGCCGCGCTGGAGGGCCCGAAGCTCGGACTCCTTCGCGCCGTCGGCTTCGAGCTTGGCGGCCCGCGTCTCGATCTCCTTCAGCTTGTTGTCGAGCGCCTTCACTTCGCGCTCGGCGACCTCGAGGAGCTCGTCGTTGAGGCCGAGGCGAAGCTCGGCGAGCTCTTCGTGGCGACGGGCCTCGTCGACGTAGGTGACCATGTGCGCGGCGAAGTAGATGACCTTCTCCAGCTGCTTGGCCTTCAGCTCCTCCTTTGGTGCCGTGCCCATCAAGAGGTAGGCCAGCCAGGAACGCGTCCCGCGCAGGTACCAGATGTGCACGACCGGGGCCGAGAGCGCGATGTGTCCCATGCGCTCGCGGCGCACCTTGTCACTCGTGACCTCGACGCCGCAGCGCTCGCAGACAATGCCCTTAAAGCGCACTCGCTTGTACTTGCCGCAGGCGCACTCCCAGGCCTTCTGGGGCCCAAAGATCTTCTCGCAGAACAGGCCGTCCTTCTCGGGACGCAGCGTGCGGTAGTTGATCGTCTCGGGCTTCTTTACTTCGCCCGAGGACCAGCTTCGAATGTTCTGCGCCGTGGCGAGACCAATGGAGATCTCGTCGAACTGGTTCACGTCGAGTGGACTCATGACAACTTCCTTTCGGCGGCACGTCGGGCGTCTTCTTCGTCACTGCCGCGCTCGGGTCGAGAGATGTCGATCCCGAGTTCGCGGGTCACCGAGAAGAAGTCCTCTTCGGTGTCGGCCAGATCAACGTGGGCGCCGACCTTGTCGCGCACTTCCACGTTCAAACAGAGCGACTGCATTTCTTTGATGAGCACCTTGAACGATTCGGGGATTCCCGGCTCGGGCAGGTTCTGGCCCTTCACGATTGCCTCGTAGGCACGCTCGCGACCCTTCATGTCGTCGGACTTGACGGTGAGCAGTTCCTGGAGTGCGTACGCGGCTCCGTAGGCCTCGAGTGCCCACACCTCCATCTCACCGAAGCGCTGGCCACCGAACTGGGCCTTGCCGCCAAGGGGCTGGGCGGTGATCATCGAGTACGGTCCGGTCGAACGGGCGTGGATCTTGTCGTCGACCATGTGGGCGAGCTTCAAGATGTAGGCGTAACCGACCGAGATCTGTCGGTCGTAGGCCTCACCGGTGCGACCGTTGTAGAGGGTGACCTTGCCGTCGTTGTCGCCCGCGAGCAGGTGCTTGCCGTTCTGGCCGTCGACGTTCAGGGTCTGGAAGGTGTACTGGATCGTCGGCTTATCCTTCGCGCGATCGGTCTCGTCCCAGTGCGCTCCGTCGAATGACGGTGTCGCAACGTAGACGGCCGGCTCCGTGCGCGGACGAGTCTTACGGTACGGACGCGTCACGGGGTCGCGCTGGTCGTCGTGACCGGAGGTTCCAACAGCAGGGTTGACCTCGATGCCGGCCCAGCCGTGGCGCGCCGCGTAGCCGAGGTGGCTCTCGAGCACCTGGCCCACGTTCATACGACTCGGCACACCGAGCGGGCTCAAGATGATGTCGATCGGCGTACCGTCGGCGAGGAACGGCATGTCCTCTTCGGGCAGGATCTTCGAGATGACGCCCTTGTTGCCGTGGCGTCCGGCGAGCTTGTCGCCTTCGGAGATCTTGCGCTTCTGGGCGACGTAGACCTTCACCAGCTGGTTCACCCCGGGCTGCATCTCGTGGTCTTCGTCGCGGCTGTAGACCTTCACGTCGATGACCTTGCCGGATTCGCCGTGGGGCACCTTCAACGAGGTGTCGCGCACCTCGCGGGCCTTCTCGCCAAAGATCGCACGCAAGAGTCGCTCCTCGGGAGACTGCTCGGTCTCACCCTTCGGGGTGACCTTGCCAACGAGGATGTCGCCGGGCTCGACTTCGGCGCCGATGCGCACGATGCCGAGGTCGTCCAAGTCCGCGAGGATGTCGTCAGGCAGGTTCGGGATGTCGCGAGTGATCTCTTCGGCGCCGAGCTTGGTGTCGCGCGCGTCGATCTCGTACTCCTTCACGTGAATCGACGTCAACACGTCGTCACGCACGAGACGCTCGTTCAAGATGATGGCGTCTTCGTAGTTGTAGCCCTCCCACGGCATGTAGGCGACGAGCAGGTTCTTGCCGAGCGCCAGCTCGCCGTTGCTCGTGCTGGTGCCGTCGGCCAAGAGGTCGCCCGCCACGACGTTCTCGCCTCCGACGACGAGCGGCTTCTGGTTGATCGACGTGTCTTGGTTGGAGCGGCGGAACTTGTTGAGGTTGTAGACCTTGCGGCCAAAGGGCTTGCCGTAGCGGTCAACGGCGTCCTTCTCGTATTCGACGATGATGCGGTCGCCCGAGACGGACTTGACGACGCCACTGCCTTCGGCGATGAGCACGTCACCCGAGTCGAGCGCGGCGCGCGCCTCCATGCCGGTGCCGACGAACGGCGCCTCGGGCATGACGAGCGGCACGGCCTGCTTTTGCATGTTGGCGCCCATGAGTGCGCGCTGGGCGTCGTCGTGCTCGACGAAGGGGATGAGCGAGGTCGCAACCGAGATGATCTGCTTGGTCGAGACGTCCATGAGCTCCACCTCGTCGGGCTTGACGAAGTCGATCTCGGAGGTTGTCGAAGAGGACTTGTTCGACGAGCCGACGCGCAGTCCGGTACCAACGGGCCCGCGACGAACGAGGACGCGCTCGGAGTTGATGTTGCCCTCGCCGTCGAGCTCGGTGTTCGCCTGGGCGATGACGTAGCGCTCTTCTTCGTCAGCGGTGAAGTACTTGATCTCACCGGTGACGTGTCCGTTCGTGACGACGCGGTACGGCGTTTCGATGAAGCCGTACTCGTTGATACGCGCGTAGGTCGCGAGGTAGCCAATGAGTCCGACGTTCGGACCCTCGGGGGTCTCGATCGGGCACATGCGTCCGTAGTGCGAGGAGTGGACGTCGCGCACTTCGAGGCCCGCGCGCTCGCGCGAGAGGCCGCCTGGTCCCAGCGCCGACAGACGGCGCTTGTGGGTGAGGCCCGAGAGCGGGTTGTTCTGGTCCATGAACTGGCTCAACTGGCTCGTCGCGAAGAACTCTTTGATCGCCGACATGACGGGGCGGATGTTGATGAGCGTCTGGGGCGCGATCGCCTCGACGTCTTGGGTGTTCATGCGTTCGCGCACCACGCGCTCCATGCGCGAAAGACCGGTGCGCAGGGCGTTTTGGATCAGCTCGCCGACGCTGCGGATGCGGCGGTTCGCGAAGTGGTCCTGGTCGTCGATGTGGTACGTCGTCTCCTTCGCGGTGCGGTCGCGCGCGAGGTTGAGCAGGTAGGTCGCCGTCGCCAGGACTTCGGCCTTTGAGAGCACGTGCAGCTGCGGGTTCGGACGCTCGAGCACGTCGCCGAAGAGCTCCAGGTTCTTCGCGACCTCTTCGCCGAGCTTGCGGTCGAGCTTGTAGCGCCCGACGCGGCTGAGGTCGTAACGCTTCTCGGAGAAGAAGGCGCCCTCGAAGTACTGACGAGCCGCTTCGACGGTCTGCACTTCACCCGGACGGGCGCGACGGTAGATCTCGAGCCAGGCGGTCTCTTGGCTCGCGCGCACGAAGTTCTCGGGCGTGTCGTCGATGTTGAACTTCTCCATGTGCTTGGCGATCTCGAGGTGCGCCTTCTTCCAGTCCACGTGGAACTGGTCCTCGAGGAAGTCGAAGTGCGCGACGAACTTCTCGAAGAACGCTTCGTCCATCGAGGTGTCAAGCGCACGCAGCAGCGTGAAGATCGAGATGCGACGCTTGCGGGCGATGCGCGCACCGGCGTTGGCCGACTTGTTCTTCTTCTCTTCGAGGTCGACCTGGAGCCACTCGCCGCGGCTCGGGTGGATCGTTCCTTCGAAGGCCACCTTCTCGTCCTTGCCGGGCTGGAAGAGCACGCCGGGCGAACGCACGAGCTGGGACACCACGACGCGCTCGGTGCCGTTGATGATGAAGGTCCCCTGTTCGGTCATGATCGGGAAGTCGCCCATGAAGACCGTCTGCTCTTTGATCTCGCCGGTCTCGGAGTTGAGAAAGCGCGCGCGCACGAAGATGGGCTGGGAGTACGTCGTCGCGCGCTGGCGGCACTCTTCGACGGTGAACTTCGGCGGACTCTTCAAGTCGGCGTCGTCGGGGTCAAACTCGAGCTCGAGCGAAAGACGCCCAGTGAAGTCGGTGATGGGCGAAATCGCCTCGAAGGCCTCACGCAAGCCCTGCTTCATGAACAAATCGAAGCTGTCGCGCTGAATTTCGAGGAGATTGGGCAGGGGGTGAGCTTCACCCAGTGCCGAGAAGTTAAAGCGCTCCGGGCTAGTGGACCGAGACGTCAACGGTCATCCTCCGTGTGAGTGGGTGGCTACTGATACGCGCCGGGTCAAAGCACAAAACGGCGTCAAGGGATGACGAAGTTGAGGGCAGGAACACGGTCTTACAACTCTAGTGGTTCTGCCGGAGAATGCGCAACTGGCGGTCTCCGAAGAGCACGCGGCCGTCCAAAACGGTTGCGCTCACCCTAGGCA
>JBAUSF010000036.1:0-7292 GCA_049581565.1 Acidimicrobiales bacterium | reverse complement strand
GAGGTACACCGCTTCAATGACTTACCGCCTGATGAGAAACTGTTGATTCGGCGCGCACTCGAGGTGCTGAAGGACGAGTTTCACGGAATCTTCGATGACGAGACCATCGAGAGCTTCCTCATGGACTCGTTCGACCGTCTCCTCGCGAGGGCCAAAGCCAGGACGTTTCTCGGTATCTTTGCCGAGCGATTCGCCCGAGAGCGTCTCACGGCTATGGCCCACATCCAAGGGGCTACACCGGGCCGGCCGGGCGTACTGTTTCTGTGCGTACACAACGCCGGTCGGTCACAGATGGCCGCAGGGTGGCTTCGCTCGATCGCCGGCGACAAGGTTGACGTGTACACCGGGGGCTCCGAACCGAGTGCGGAACTGAACCCCGTGGCGGTGGTGGCAATGGCCGAGGTGGGGATAGATATCCGAGAGGAGTTTCCAAAGCCGTGGACCGACGAAGTGGTAAGGGCGGTGGACGTGATCATCGCGATGGGCTGCGGTGACGCGTGTCCGGTCTATCCCGGCAAGCGCTACCTCGAGTGGGAACTCGACGACCCAGAGGGGAAGGACCTCGACGACGTCCGCCAGATCCGTGACGAACTCCACTCTCGCGTCGAATCGCTGATCGGCGAACTCAGCCACCACTAGCCCGAGCCCGTCGGCTGATGGATCACAGCACCACAAATGCACGTACCGCGATTCACAGGGAAAGGTAACCGCTCATGCACCTAGTAGCCGTCGGGGGCAGCGTCGCCGGAATTGGTGCCGCGCTGCGAGCGTCGAAACTCTGATAAATAGCGGCGACGGAACTCCCCAACTTCTCGTCGGGGTCGAGGCCGAACAGGGCGTCTTGCGGGAATTCAGCGGCGACGCGCGTTACGACTGCCCGGGCCTCATCGGAGGTGAGTTCCCAACCCGGCACTGCGCCTTCGGAGATTGTGATGTGTCCTTCGTCGTACCCGCGCAACAGGCGCAAGCCGGGCACGTAGCTGGCCAGTACGTCGGCGACTCCAGACACGAGCTCATTGTCCGAGCGGGACGGAACGCGCACAATCGACTCGAGCTGCTCTAAGCGGTGATCGTTGAGGGCGGCACCCTTAATCAGGTAATCCTTGAGTACTGTGTTCGCCCAGCGGCGGAATTGGATGGCGCGACCTGAGTTGGCCCGGTAGCCAACGGCGAGAATGACAACCAGGCTGTAATACGTGACCGGGCGGTCTGCGGAAGCAATATGCAATTTCTGCATATTGCTTTCCCGATCTACCTCGTCGTCGCGGAAGATGTTGCGGATGTGTCGCGACACGCCTGACTGGTCGAGGCTGAACAGCTCCTCAATCTGGGCCGACGACGCCCATACCGTCTCTCAGTCGCGATTGAGCGGCATCGACATCTCAACTCCGGGACCCACGTAAACCACGATTTCCTGATTGGTGTCGCCAGGTGGTTGATCTGTCATCGCTGCACTTCACCGGGTACGACGAAGCTGCTAGTGCCGAGCAGAAGTCTCAACCTCCCCACCGGAGCCCTGACACGTCCCAACTCAACGCCACCACCCGTTATGCCGCGTTCATTCTCGAGCGGTTCGAAATGCTCGTCGCTGATTCACGCTCGCGCGCCCTCTCTGTCCTTGTGGATCCCACCACCGTGCCAATCAGCACCGTCGCTGTACACCGCCAGCGTACGCCAGGGTTGGGACTCCGCTGGGGCGAGCATCCGATCTGACAAGAGTAAAGGTCAACATAGTTTCGTCTCGTAACTTTTGGCAATATCACCAAGAACACACGGCATAGGCTGAAGGACGTCTTATGCGCGTAACAAACTGTGAAGGTGCACGAGATTTTCGCTCCCGTAGCTCAGGGGATAGAGCATCGGTTTCCTAAACCGTGAGCGCAGGTTCGAATCCTGCCGGGGGCACTAATTGACCTTGACCCCGTTTTCCGCACAGCCGTTATGAGAACGTGGTTTGTAGTGCGTCGCAACGTCATGCGAACTCGCTGCAGAGCTTTTTGTCTAGGTCCTCCCTCCACCTGATCCGGGCGGGATGGTTCGACATGAGTCAAACTGCGATACTCGTGACGTCTATGGAACCAGTTCGTCGGGCCGAATCTTTGAACCGCTGGTTCACGCGGCGCGTCGCCATCGTCGCGCTCATTGTCGGCCCCGTCACGCTCGCCGCAGCTGGCATTGCTTCGAGTGTTGGCCACGATGTGGGCGCGCTAAGCGCGCAAGACGGCACGGTGATTCCCGGCACGAACTGTCCCGCCTTTCCTGCCGACAACGTCTGGAACACGGCGATCACAGATCTGCCGGTGAATGCCAACAGCGAAACGTGGCTGAGCGCCATGGACGCTTCAACGACTCTCCTCCACCCCGACTACGGTCCCTCCGGTAATGCGCGACAGCCGTACGGGATTCCCTGGCAGATTGTGCCCGCGAACACTCTGTTTACGCACGTCAGCTTTCTGTATGCGTCCGAAAGCTACCGGGGGCTCTACCCACTGAGCGCAAGGACACCGATCGAAAACGGTTCCGATCGCCACGCACTGATGGTCGACCCGAGACGTTCCGCAACGTCACCAGCGTGCTCGCTCTTTGAAACGTGGGATACCTACTCCAAGCCGGGCGGCCGTTCGACGGCCGGCTCGGGGGCGATGTGGAATCTGCGTTCAAACGCGTTGCGCCCCGCGGGCTACACGTCAGCCGATGCGGCGGGCCTTCCAATCCTGCCGGGTCTCGTCAACTACAACGAAGTGGCTTCGGGCGCGATGGATCACGCCATCCGCTTTACCGCCGAGTGCACACGGCAGTCGTACGTCTGGCCCGCGCGCCACGAGGCGGGACAAGATGACGTGAACTGTCCTCCCATGGGCGCGCGCTTTCGACTGAACGCGTCCTTCTCGCTGCCTGCGTCGAGCTGCAGCGCCTTCTGTCAGACGGTCATCACGACCATGAAGACCTACGGACTGATTTTGGCCGACAACGGGAGCAACTGGTACTTCCAGGGAACGGCCGATACCCGATGGACGTACAACGACGTCGACCAACTGAAGGCGATTCCGGCGAGTCAGTTCGTGGCGGTCGACGAGTCGTGCATGATGGTGAGCCCAAACTCCGGCCAGGCGCTCCAACCAGGCACGAGTGAGTTCGACGCTCGATGCCGATGAACCTCGACGCGCTACTTTCCGAGGCGTAGTATCCGAGTCTGACCAAATGTCAGATGACTGATGAAGTGCCGAGGTTGCGCAACGAGATTGACAGCGATGCAGTGGTTCAAGAAGAACGTCAAGCGAAGGTGGTCCCGATGAGTCAAGCACGAGAGCCGGAGAGCGAGATCGTCCGCGCAGCCCTGGTTCAATCGAAGTGGACGGGTGACAAAGACTCGATGATCAAGGCCAACGTCGCGCTGGCAAGGCGGGCGGCCGAAGAGGGTGCGCAGGTCCTTTGCTTCCAGGAGCTCTTTTACGGCCCCTACTTCTGCCAGGTCCAAGATCCCGAGTACTTCTCCTTCACCGAGTCGATACCCGGCCCTACGACTGAGTTGATGCAAGACCTCGCGCGTGAGACGCACATGGTGCTCGTTGTGCCGATCTACGAGGTGGAACAAGAAGGCGTCTTCTACAACACGGCAGTCGTCATCGACGCGGATGGCACCTATCTCGGCAAGTACCGCAAGCACCATATTCCCCAGGTCAAGGGCTTTTGGGAGAAGTACTATTTTCGCCCCGGCAACCTTGGTTATCCGGTCTTCCAGACCGCCGTTGGACCGGTCGGCGTCTATATCTGTTACGACCGACACTTCCCCGAGGGGTGGCGCGCACTCGGACTTGGCGGCGCGCGGATCGTGTTCAATCCCTCGGCGACGAGTCGGGGACTTTCGGCCTACCTCTGGAACCTCGAGCAGCCGGCCGCGGCGGTGGCGAACGAGTACTTCGTCGGGGCGATCAATCGAGTCGGTGTCGAGGAGCTCGGCGACAACAGCTTCTACGGGTCGTCCTACTTCGTCTCTCCGAGGGGCCAGTTGATCGGGGAGGCGGCGTCGGACTCCGAAGACGAGGTGATTGTGCGCGACCTCGATATGAGCGTGCTCAGAGACGTCCGACACACCTGGGCCTTCTACCGCGACCGTCGGCCCGACAGCTACGGAGAATTGGTCGCGCCCTAATCGAAGGGCCGGGAGAAAGTAGTCGAAGGATGAAGACGCTCATCAGTGGAGGGACGGTAGTCAACGCGAGCGGGCCGTTTGACGCCGACGTGCTGGTCGACGGCGAAACGGTCGTCGCGCTGGTCGAAACGGGTTCGGCGGTGGCGGCGTCCTGGCGCGAGGGTGCCGACCGGATGATTGACGCGAGCGGGCGGTACGTCCTGCCCGGAGCCATCGACGGCCACACCCATATGGAGATGCCCTTTGGCGGCACGCACTCGGTTGACACATTCGAGACTGGCACGCGGGCGGCAGCCTTCGGTGGGACGACGACCATCATTGACTTTGCGATCCAGTCCAAGGGCAAGAGCCTTCGCGAGGGGCTCGACGCCTGGCACGCGAAGGCTGACGGAAAGTGCGCGATCGATTATGGCTTTCACATGATCATTGCCGACGTGACGGACGCCTCGCTGAAGGAGATGGATCTCGTCGTTGACGAAGGTGTCACGAGCTTTAAACTGTTCATGGCCTATCCCGGGGTGTTCTACTCGAACGACGGCCAGATTCTGCAGGCGATGCAGCAGGCGTCGGGCAATGGCGCAACGATCATGATGCACGCGGAGAACGGCATCGCCATCGACGTGCTCGTCGCCCAAGCGCTCGCTCGCGGCGAGGGCGATCCGCGCTTTCACGGTTCGACCCGCCCGGCCCTCTTTGAGGGTGAGGCGACGCATCGCGCCATCCAACTCGCTCGCGTTGCCGGCGCGCCGCTCTACATCGTCCACCTCTCTGCGGCCGAAGCTCTCGAAGAGGTGGTGGTGGCGAGAGACCGCGGCCAGAACGTCTTCGCAGAGACCTGTCCGCAGTACCTCTTTCTTTCCGACGCGGACCTGGCTCGCGAAGGATTCGAGGGTGCGAAGTTCGTCTGCTCGCCACCCCTTCGTCCGGCGACTCACCACGCCGACCTCTGGCGCGGACTGCGCACCGACGACCTCAGCGTGGTCTCCACCGACCACTGTCCGTTCTGCTTCAAGGAGCAAAAAGAGCTGGGCGTCGGTGATTTCTCGAAGATTCCGAACGGCATCCCCGGCGTTGAGCACCGGTTGGACCTCATCTTCCAGGGAGTCGACCAGGGAGAGATCTCGCTCGCGAGGTGGGTCGAGATCACGTCAACGACGCCCGCTCGCATGTTCGGACTCTTTCCGAAGAAGGGACTTGTCGCGCCCGGCTCTGACGCCGACCTCGTGCTCTACGACCCGACAGCGACTCAGACGCTCTCGGCAACGAGTCATCACATGAACGTCGACTACTCCGCCTACGAGGGAATGTCGATCAAGGGACAGGTCGACACGGTCCTTTCGAGGGGCGAGGTCGTCATCGAACACGGTGAGTACGTCGGACGACCCGGAGCGGGTCGGTTCCTCCAACGCGGAGTGAACGGTTGCTTGCGATGAGTCGACTTGAGAAGGAGGGCTGAATGGACTTTGGACTCGTCGCACAGACGAACCCGCCGGCCAAGAGCGTCGTCGAGCTAGCGAAACGCGCCGAAGACGCGGGCTTTACCCACTTCTGGACCTTCGACTCGTGCGTGCTGTGGCAGGAGCCGTTCGTGATCTACTCTCAGATTCTCGCCAACACCTCGCGCATCAAGGTCGGCCCGATGGTGACGAATCCCATCACTCGAGACTGGACCGTGACGGCGTCGCTGTTTGCGACCTTGAACGAGATGTTCGGGCCCCGCACGATCTGTGGCATCGGTCGAGGTGACTCGGCGCTTCGGGTGACGGGGCGCACGCCGGCGTCGCTCGCCGAACTCTCCCAGTGCCTAAAGACGGTAAAGGCGCTCGTCGAAGGACGAGAGACAACGCTCAATGACCGCGCGATCAAGTTTCCCTGGGTCGACGAGGGAAGTTTTGACGTCTGGATGGCGGCCTACGGCCCGAGGGCTCTCGAGGTTGCGGGCCGTGACGCCGACGGCTTGATCCTTCAGCTGGCCGACCCCTACGTCGTGCCGTGGGCGATTGACGCCGCACGGGCGGCGCACCGCGACGCCGGTCGCGGGGGTGAGCGATTCGAGGTCTGCGTCGCTGCCCCCGCGTACGTTGGAGATGATCTCGCTCACCAGCGGGACCAGGTGCGGTGGTTCGGTGGCATGGTTGGCAATCACGTCGCCGACATCGTCGAGCGATACGGATCGGAGTCCGCCGTTCCTTCCGCCCTCACCGACTACATCAAGGGTCGACAGGGCTACGACTATCGTCACCATGGTCGGGCCGGTAATCCCGACACGGAGTTCGTCCCCGATGAAGTGATCGACCGATTCTGCGTGCTGGGTCCCGTGGAGCGGCATCGCGAGCGCTTGAGTGAACTAGCCCAGTTCGGTGTTTCCCAGTTCTCGCTCTACCTCATGCACGACAGTCCTGAAGCCACCATCGAGGCGTACCGAAGAAGCATCATCGGCCAGGTGTAGACAGCTACGAGACGTGCTACCAGAGTTTGCCCGGATGGAGTACCTGGACGGAGTTCCAGTAATGGCGCCAGCGCTTCACTCGCGAGTGAGCGCGCTTGCGCTCCTCCTTGGCGAGCGTCTTTGCCAGCTTTCGAAGACCGGGGTAGTCCTTGGCCACTTGGCTGAACCACTCTGAGGCGATCACAAGGTCATGCTGCTTTCCAAGAAACTTCTGGAAGGAGTCGACTCGTCGTGCAAACTCCTCGACCGGTGGACCCAGTACGTCCGAAAGGGCCTGGGCGGCGTAGAGCGTGCGTTTGGCGGAGATGCGCGTGCGATGCAGGTTGGCGTTCGTTGTCGTTCGCTTCGCCTTATTCGCGCTACGTTCGAGCTCACGCCACGAGAGATGCATGGCCCGTTGGGCCATCGGACGAAGCATCTCTGACGAAGCGTGGCGAGACGGCAGCGAAGCACGAAACTCGCTCACTTCGCGGAGCGTCTTTTGGTAGGCGTCGGAGTTGAGAAGATCGTCGGTGATCTTCTGTTCGGCTCTCCGCGCGTGCGCGGCGAGCTCCATCAGCTGTCGTCCCTGGGGGGTGGCCACCCGCTCGCCGAGGGCTTTTATCACGCTCGATTCGAGGATCTCCGCGTCGCGCAGCCGCCCGAAGGGCTTGCCAACTTCGCGCAATCGACCAATCAGGGGTTCCGCGC
>JBAUSF010000035.1:0-15547 GCA_049581565.1 Acidimicrobiales bacterium | reverse complement strand
AAGATCCCCAACCGTTCATCTGGAAAAAGCCCGCCGATGAGATCATCACCAAGGTCAAGCGGGGCCGAACGAAATTGGCCTTAGTTAATTGTGAGACGGACCACTAGAAGCCGTCAACAGCTGGTTCATCATCGCGAGAGAGCCTTCGTGGGCCACGCCTCGGTACCGCGCGGCGTGTTGCACCTTCTACTTGCTGAGGCGGGGACTTCGCCCAATCCGACCCGTTTTGATGAGAGAGTTCGAGCGCCGTCAGCGACTCAATCGCACCATAGGCATCGCCTTGAGATCGCATAGGAAGGTTCCCACTATTCACGAGAGTGTCGCCTTCTTAAACTTCGCGCTAATCGACCGGCGCACTGACGCACCGACAAGCGGGGGAGACAGGGATGACAACCGAATCAACAGAGATGGGAACGGCGAGCGGCGAGGAACCTGCGGCCCCGGTGTTTGCGGGAGCCGGTGAGTTGAAAAAGCTTCACCACTCGGCGCTGTCGGGACTCGGCGTCCTGGCGCAGTCGGTGGGCAGTATCGCTCCGAGTGCGTCGGTGGGCGCGGCCTTGGTGCTCGTGATCGAGCTCACAGGCCCGGCTAGCTGGGTCACCTGGGTCATTGGCGGCGTCGTCCTCATCATCGTGGCCTACGTGCTGACGCAGCTCACCAGTCGGTTCGAGACGTCGGGTGGCCTCTACGCCATGGCCGCTCGAGCGGGCGGTTCGTCCTTCGGATACGTGATCGCCTGGATGGCCTTCGTCTGCTACATGGCAACGGCGGTCGCCGTCACCTATCAGATCGCGGAGTTCCTCGGAGGGTTTCTGGCGCTGCCGGCGATCGGAATCCCGTACAACGACTTCACCGGCTTAGTCATCGGCCTCGTCGGCATTGGCTTTGGCGGGTACTGCTCCTATTACAACGTGAAACTCTCCGCGAGAGTCATGCTGGTCCTCGAAGCCCTCTCGATGCTCGCCATCACGGTCTTGATGCTCATCATCCTCCTGAAGCACAACGGCTCGATCTTCAACAGCCACGAGCTCAGCTTCAACGGCGGATCATGGCACGCGATCCTGCTCGGCATGCCGCTCGTGATGTTCTGCTACTCGGGCTTCGAGTCGTCGAGCGCACTCGGCCAAGAGGCGCGCAACCCTCGAAGGACGATCTCGGTCGCCCTTATCGGCAGCGTCGTGGTGTCGGCCGTCTTCTTCACGATCTGCTCATACGTCTTGGTGCTGGCATTCCAGGGCACTCACTTCAACTTCACGACGACCTCGAACCTCCTCGCCTCGGCGGCCAGCGTCTCGAACGTGAGCTGGTACGGCTACGTCGTGGACGTCGGCATCATCCTGTCGATGATCGCGGTCATCATTGCGTACTTCAACGTCGGCTCGCGACTGCTGTTCACCTTGAGCAACGAGGGACTCCTCCCCCGCCCGCTCTCTCGCGTCCACCCCAAGCACGGCACGCCGTCTGTCGCCGTGTGGCTCGTTGCGACCACCTGCGGCGCGAGCATCATCGTGGTGGCGGCCATGAAGGCGAACATGATCAACGCGTTCGGCAACTTCGGCACGGTCGCCGGTGACGGCGCAATCTTCATGTACTTCCTCACGGCCATTTCGGTCATCGTGATGGTGGCACGTCGGCGCTACGGCTCGGCGGGCTCGAAGGCGCCGGGCGTGCTCATCGCATCGCTCATCGCAGTGGCTGGCCTTGCGTACCTGCTCTACAAGAGCTTCGTGCCGTACCCGTCGTTCCCGCTCAACGTCTACGTTGACGCCTTCATCGCAGCAACCGGACTCGCGATCGTGCTGCTCATCGTCATGGTGATGCGCAAGTCACCGCTGCTGCGCCAAACCGGCTCGTCGTGCGAGGTCGAAGACCAGGAGTCGACCATCGGCGAACTGACGTAGGCACCTCGCGCCCCCGCGCGTGGCGCTCGCGCCGCAAGGGCCACCCCCGCGACGCCCTCCATCACACCGGTGGAGGGCGTCGTCGCGTGCGGCGACGCGTGCGCTGCACCATAGGTATCGCCTTGAGGTCTGATAGGGAAGTCGCCTCTAGTCGCCTCGAACTGCGCTTCTTAGACTTCGCCTCAATGAACCGCGTTCGCCCTCAACATCTCGATGAAAGTTCGAAGTGGAGTCCTACTCTCGCGGGGAATGTCCTTGCGCCACACCAGATACAGCTCTCGAAACGCGTGGCGGTCGCTGATCTGCAGCTGGGTTACCCGGCGCTCACGAGATACCGCCAACTGGGGCAACATGGTCAACCCCATCCCCGCCTCCACGAGGCCAATCAAGAAGTCGAGCTGGCTGACCTCGACCGTGATGTTCGGCGTGACCCCCGCTTCCTTCAACACGTTCATGACGAGCTCGCGCAGCCCGTAACCGGCCTTCAGGGTCAAGAAAGGCTCCTCGGCGATCTCTTCGAGGCTCACCTCCCCGCTTCGAGCGAGCAGGTGGTCCGGCGCGACGAGAGCGACGAGCGGCTCGCGAAGAAAGAAACTCGCCTCCAGATGCGAGGGCAGCTTTCCGTCGAGGCGCAAGACGCCCACGTCGAGTTCGCGCTCGGTCAGGAGATGCTTCACGCTCAGCGAGGAGTTCTCTTCGCGCAGCTCGATCCGCACGCCGGGATTGGTGCGCCGGTATTCGGCGATCACGGTAGGAAAGAGCCGGCTCCCAAGGGTGGGCAGCACGCCCACGCGGATCTCTTGGCCGCCCTGGGCCGACACCTCGTCGATGCGCGACTGCACGAGATCCACCTCTTCGAGGATGCGCGTGGCGTGCACGCGAAAGGTCTCCCCGGCGGGCGTGAGCACGAGGCGACGCGGGAGTCGGATGAACAGCGGTGCCCCGAGCTCTTGCTCGAGCTTTCGGATCTGTTCACTCAGCGACGGCTGGGCCACGAAGAGTCGCACCGCAGCCCGCGACATGTTGCCCTCTTCACAGATGGCGATGAAGTAGCGGAGCTGGTGCAGTTGCAAGGTAATCCTCCACACGATCCAGGCCGCCGCGAAAGCCGCCCAATCCTACTTGGCCGCTTGCGGCCGTGGCAACGTTCGACTGAAAGGACACGTACCGATGATCGTTGAAGAGAGGACCTACACGCTCCATCCCGGCAAGACCGCCGCGTACCTGAAGGCTTACGAGGAAGTCGGCCTCGAGGTGCAGCGAGCGATCTTGGGCAACCTGATCGGCTACTTCACCACCGAGATCGGAACGCTCAACCAGATCGTGCACCTGTGGGGCTACGACGACCTGGCCGACCGAGAGGCCCGTCGCGCCAAGCTCCTTGAAGATGTGACGTGGCAGGAGTACGTCGCGACCATCCGACCGTTCGTCGTCCACCAGGAAAATCGAATCCTGGTGCCGACGTCGTTCTCCCCCATCGGCAACGGCCGCACGGTGACGTCATGAGTAACTCGTCGCCCGCGATGAACACGACGAGTGCCACCGCGTGGCGCCTGGCCCTGCACTCGGCACAGTTTGCGCCCGGTTCCGAAATGAATTTCGGAAAGGGAATAGTCGTATTCTTCTTGCGCGACGGGAAGGTCATCGCCGACGATGGCGACGAGTCCGTCTCCCACCAAACGTCCGAGGCCTGGGTCCAGCGCTCCCCTACGCGTCTCCTCGACGGCGGCGCGGCGGCGGCGGTCGACTGGTGGACCCTGTCGCCTGCTGGCGAGCTGCCGGTCGCGCACGGTGAGGTACTCCTCGAGCACGAGATCGCCATCGACACGCCGACACGCCTGCTGCGCTGCGACCAGGTCGACTTCCCACCGGGCGGAGTCGCCTACGAGCACACCCACGCGGGCCCGGGAATCCGCCGGCTCATCTCGGGCACGCTGCGCGTGCAGACCGGTGGCGAGAGCCACCTGTACGTTCCTGGCGACGCCTGGTTCGAACCGGGTCCGACCGCGGTCTACGCCGAGGCCTCTCGCGACATCGGCGCGACGTTCCTTCGCATGATGGTGCTACCGGTTGCGTTCAAGGGAAAGAGCTCGATCAACTACGTGCACGAGGAAGATCGCGTGAGGCCGAAGGACCAGCGCTACACCATCTACCTTGACGAAGAGATCAGCCTGTGAACCCCGCCGACCTCGACTCTGTATCGACGTCGACCACGACGGGAGGGCGACTGCTCGTCGACCAGCTGGCGGCGTTCGGCGTCACCGCCGTGTTTGGCGTACCGGGTGAGAGCTACCTGCCGGTGCTCGACGCGCTCCGCGATCGCCAGGACGCGATTCGCTTCGTGACCGCCCGCCACGAAGGCGCGGCCGCGTTCATGGCCGACGCCGCAGGAAAGCTGACCGGCCTGCCGGGCGTCTGCCTGGTGAGTCGGGGGCCGGGGGCGCTGCACGCGGCCAACGGCGTGCACATGGCGATGCAGGGCTCGACGCCCATGCTTTTGCTGATAGGCCAGGTCTCGCGTTCGGTTCGTGGACGCGAGACGTTCCAGGAGATCGACATCCACGCCACGTTCGGTCCGATCGCGAAGTGGGCGGCCGAAGTGGACGACGCCGAACGGATCCCCGAGTTTCTCAGCCGCGCCTTGGCGACCGCGACCAGCGGGCGCCCCGGTCCGGTCGTGCTCGGACTGCCCGAAGACGTCCTGCGAGACCAGACCGCAGCACCCGTGCTCGCTCCCTTCGAGCACCCCGACGCCGTTGCGTCAGTCGACACCTTCGAACGCATCCGAACGCTCCTCGCCGGGGCCGAGCGCCCGCTCATCCTCGCGGGCGGCGCGGGTTGGACGGCTCAGGCGTCGCGGGCGTTGGCGCGCTTCACAGAGACCAGTCACGTCGCGGTGGCAACGGTCTTTCGCTACCAAGACGCCTACGACAATTCACTCCCGACGTACATCGGCGACGTCGGCATGGGCGTCAGCCCGGCGCTCGCTTCGCGGCTCGCCGAGGCGGACCTGCTCCTCGTCATTGGTCCCCGCCTCGACGACATCACGACCGGCACCTACCAGCGCATCAGCGCGCCCGCGCCCCACCAGACGCTCGTTCACGTGCACCAAGGAGCAGAAGAGATTGGTCGAGTCTTTCGCCCCACGCTCGGCGTCACCGCCGCCATCCTCGCTTTCGTCGAGGCACTCGCGGATCTTGAACCCCTGTACGCCAACTCGTGGACCGATTGGGTCAACAAGGGCCACCAGGACTACCTGGACTGGAGCTCGCCCGAAGCAGGCCATGACGAGCGCTACGTCGACCTGGCGGTCGTCATGACCGAGCTGCGCGGACTCCTCAGAGATGACGCGTTCATCTCAAACGGCGCCGGCAACTACACGACGTGGATACACCGTTATGTTCTGTTCCACCAGTTTCGTACCCAGCTCGCTCCCACGGGCGGCTCCATGGGTTACGGCCTGCCGGCGGCGCTCGCCGCGAAGGTGCTGTACCCCGAGCGCGACGCCGTCGCCTTCGCCGGTGACGGCTGCTTTCTCATGTCGGGCCAGGAGCTCGCCACGGCGGTGCAGGAGCATCTCAACGTCATCGTGATCGTCGTCAACAACCACATGTACGGAACCATCCGCCTCCACCAGGAGCGGCGCTACCCGGGACGGGCCTTCGCCACCGACCTCATCACGCCGGACTTCGCCGCGCTCGCGCGTGCTTACGGCGCCTACGCAGAGACGGTTACGTCGACTCGGGACTTCGCGGGCGCATTCGAGCGGTGCCGATCTGCGAACCGTCCGGCACTGATCGAGTTGCTCGTCGACCCCGACCAGCTGACGCCGTCGGTGCGCCTCACCGACTAGAGCCGGTGAAGATGAGGACGTCACCACAACCGAGGAGCGCAATGCAGAAGCCTGAGCAGTTCGACCTTCTTGCCCGGTTGCGCGACCCGGCGCTCTTGCACACGCAGGCGTACGTCGGGGGAAAGTGGCAGAGCGCGAGGCACGACGACACCTTCGCGGTCGCCGACCCCGCCACCGGCACGATCCTCGCCCACGTCCCCGCCATGGGCGCGATCGAGACCCGCGAGGCCATCGCCTACGCCGAAGACGCGCTGGCGCCCTGGAAGTCCCTGCTCGCCAAGGAGCGCGCTCGAATCCTTCGCCGCTGGGCTGACCTCGTGCTCGAGAACACCGAGGACCTCGCGATCATCCTGACCGCCGAGCAGGGCAAGCCGCTCGCCGAGTCCCGGGCGGAGATCGCCTACGCCGCGTCGTTCCTCGAGTGGTTCGCCGAGGAAGCCAAGCGCGTCTACGGCGACACGATCCCCACCTACGCCCACGATCGCCGTCTCGTCGTCTTGAAGCAGCCGATCGGCGTCACCGGCGGGATCACTCCGTGGAACTTCCCGTCCGCGATGATCACCCGCAAAGCGGCGCCCGCGCTCGCCGCCGGTTGCACCATGGTGTTAAAGCCCGCCGAGCAGACGCCGCTGTCGGCGCTGGCCTTATGCGAGCTCGCCGAACGAGCCGGGCTGCCGGCCGGCGTGCTCAACATGGTGACCGCCTCGGGCGAGGGCGCACCGGCCGTCGGTTCCGAGCTCACGGGTAACCCCGCCGTTCGAAAGCTGGGCTTCACCGGGTCGACCGCAGTCGGACGCCTGCTCATGGCCCAATGCGCGAAGGGCATCAAGAAGATCTCCCTCGAGCTTGGCGGCAACGCGCCGTTCATCGTCTTTGACGACGCGGATTTCGACGCAGCGCTCGACGGTGTCGTAATCAACAAGTTCCGCAACAGCGGCCAGACGTGCATCACCGCAAACCGTATCTTCGTCCAGGACTCGATCTACGACCGTTTCGTCGCCGAACTGGCCGATCGCGCCGCGGGGCTGAAGGTCGCGTCGGGCTTCGACGACGGCGTCGCGGTCGGGCCGCTCATCGACGACCAGGGCTTCGAGAAGGTTGTCCGCCACGTGGCCGACGCCGTCGAGCGCGGTGGCCGGATCGTCACCGGCGGCGATCCCCACGCTCTGGGCGGCACGTTCTTCCAGCCAACTGTGATCGCGGACGTGACGACCGATGCAACCATGTCCTGTGAGGAGACGTTCGGACCCATCGCGGGAGTCATCCGCTTCCGTGACGAGGCCGAGGCCGTTCGTTTGGCGAACGACACCCCCTACGGCCTCTCTGCATACTTCTACTCGCGTGACATCGGTCGGGTCTGGCGAGTCGCCGAGGCACTCGACGTCGGCATCGTCGGCGTCAACACCGGCGTCATCTCCTCCGAGGTCGTACCCTTTGGCGGGGTGAAGGAGTCCGGGATCGGTCGTGAAGGGTCACGCTACGGCATCGATGAGTGGCTCGAGGTGAAGTACCTCAACATTGCCGGCATCGATCGCTGACGTTCCGTATAACGGCGTGTGGGCTTCGTCAACGGTGGTCAACCAAGCAGCGTCTGGCCGTCCGCACCACGCTCGCGAACCGTGAAATCCCAAGGAAGCTGTCTGTAGCACACTGTCGCACATATTGCTACACTAATGGGAATGCCGAAAACAATTCCCCAACGACAGTTGCGTAACGACAATGCGAAGATCATCGCTGCAGTGGCGTCCGGCGAGACGTTTATCGTGACCCGTAACGGCGTACCGGTGGCCGAGCTCGGACCGATCCGAGATGTCCGCCGGATCTTTGTGCAGAAGAGTGACCTGCTGTCTGTCGTCTTCCAGGGGCCACCGATCGACTTCGAACAGTTCCGAGCCGACCAAGACCGCGTCATCGACCCGGGTCTCTAAATGTCCACAGGACTGCTCGATACCTCGGTCGTCATTGATTGGAATGATCGTGATGTCGCAAACGCGCTCCCCGACCGCGCCGCAGTGAGCGTCATCACTCTCGCGGAATTGACCGCCGGTCCTCGCCTGGCTTCAACGAGCGCCGAGAGCGCTCGGCGCCAATCCCGACTCCAGCTCGTTGAGGCTACCTTCGACCCGATCCCGTTCGATGTCGCAGCCGCTCGCAGTTACGGCCAAGTCGTCACCGCCGTGGCCGACGCCGGCCGCTCCCACCGGTCTCGCATCGCAGACTTGCTCATCGCCGCCACCGCCCACGCCAACGAGCTCGCTCTGTACACGCGCAATCCCGACGACTTCATTGGCCTCGAAAACCTCATAGAAATCGTCAGCATCTGACGACCGGCGGATGACGGCAGCTACCGTCTGAAAATGAGTGTCAATACGGCTGTGTTACTCGTTCCGGTGTGAGGACACCGACGAGTCGCGCGTGCCGCAGTGACCACCAGGGATGGCTCGACTAGTCAACGACGATCACGACGCGGCTTGCTGCGGCCGTCGTGCCGCTCTGGCGGATCCCCTTACCGACGACGGCGATGCTCGTCGTGCGGTCACCGCGCAAAGTCAAGACTTCGCGCAGGTACGTGCCGGCTGCCGCCGCGCGCTGAGCGCTCAACGTGTCGTTGAAGACAGCCGTACCGACGGAATCGGTGTAGCCCTCCAAGGTCACTCGTCTGATGCTGCCCGCGACAATCGTGGAGGCGACCTGATCGATCACCCGTCGGTCTCCTGCGTTCAGCGCGCTGGAATTGAAGGCGAAACGAATACGCCCGATGACGCCACCGGAGAGCGTCACCCTCGCACGCGTCGTCGTCGACGCTGATCGAGACGTGCCGACGGCGCTCAACGCCACCACGCTGACGTGGTAGGTATCGAGCGATGACAGACCCGTGAGCGTGCAGGACGTTGCTTGCGTCGTGGTGCAGACCTTCCCACCGGGTGAGATCGTTACGCGGTAGCCGGTGACTGGCGAGGTGCCGACGCTTGAAGGCGCGGTCCACGACACCGTGAAATTGGTCCCACTCGAAGTCGTCTCCAGATTCGTCGGCGCCGACGGAACGCCCGTTCCCGAGCCGCTCGTGCTGGTCGACGTCGAGGCGTTCAACGTGAAGGATCCCGGTGGGGAGGTACCCGCGTTGCTTCTCGCCACGACGGAGACGGTGTACGACGTCGTGTCGGAGAGTCCCACGAGCGTGCACGTCATCGTCCCCGTCGTCGAGCAGGTGGCACCACCGGGAGAGGTACTGACCGTGTAGCCCTCGATGCCGGCACTCCCTTGCGTTGCGGGTGCGGACCATGTCACGACGACTCCGGTCGAGCCAAAGGTGGCACTGACGTCAAGGGGCGTCGACGGGGCTCGCGCGCTCACGCGTACCGTGACAATCTGCTGGACCTGTGCGGCGGCGGCATAATCTGCGTCGCCGGGCTGGTTGGCGTCAAGGACGCACTGGCCAGAGCTCGAGAACCTGACGGTTCCGCCACTTATCGAGCACACCGCGGAACTTGACGCGTCGACCGTAACCACCGGAGTCAGACCAGCACTCGAGGACGCCCCAGGCGTGTAGCTCCCGCCGACCGTCGCAGAGGGCGAAGTGGTCGTAAAGGTCAGGACGTTCGACGACGAAGGGCTGACGTCGAAGTCGAGATTTGCACTGGTCGACGCAGCATGATCGACATCACCTGAATAGACGGCGGTCAACACGTCATCGGTGTTGCCCGGAAGCGCAGTGGTCGCGCACTGGGCTTCACCCGACGAGATCGTCACCGCACCACAGGAGGCGACAGAGACTCCCCCTACTTCAAAGCTCACCGTCCCGGTCGCGCCGGAGGTCACCGTCGCCGTAAGGGTCACGGAGCTTCCGTAGTCCGACGACGACGGCGACGCTCCTAACACGGTCGTCGTTCCGGCTTGGTGAACTGAGAAGGGCGTGTCGGCACTCGACACGGGGTTGTAGTCAGCATTACCGGCCATCGTCGCCGTGATTGAGCACGTGCCCGCAGAGGTGTACCGAACGATGTCGCCGCTCACCGAACATCCCGCGGTGTTGCCCACCGAATCGACCTGGTAGGTCACGGCGCCCGCGGTCGAACCACCACTCACGTTCAAGGTTGCGGTGTTCGCGGGGCTCGCGGTAAACGTGGTCGATGTCGTCGCCAACGTGAGACTGCTTTGATTGAGGGCGTTGATCTGGTATGACATCGCCGAGCTGGACGACGACGCGTACGTCGCGTTTCCCGAATACGCGGCCGTCAACGAGTCGTCGCCGCCCGGCAGGGCGCTCGTGACGCATTGGGCCTGGCTCGATGAGATCGTCACGGCGCCACAGGAGGCGATGGAGACTCCGCCGACCTCGAAGTTCACCGTGCCGGTTGCACCGGACGTCACCGTCGCGGTGAGGGTGACGGGACTACCGAAGTTCGAAGGCGACGTGGGCGACGCGCTCAGCGACGTCGTCGATGGGCTCCCCGGGACAACCGGGATACGCGGGGACGAACGCAGGCTGTACTGCGAATGGACGTTGACCGATTGGATCGAGATGTAGTAGGTGGTGCCGTTCGCGAGACCGGACAGCGTGCAACTGAGCGTTGCCGTCGTGCACGTGGAGACTTGCGTCCCGCCGATTGCCTGGGAGAACGCGGTGACGGTGTAGGTGGAAATAGCCGCACCGTTGTCGTTCGGGGCGACCCACGAGACCGTCACGTCGCCACTGCTCGCCACGTAGGTCGTAGTCGCGTTGTTCGTCGCGTCCGGCGCCGCGTAGGGCGTTGCGCTTTCGCTGTTCGACCCAGCCCCCGGGCCTGCCGCGCTCATCGCGCGAAGCTCGACCGTGTAGCTCGTGCCATTCGAGAGGCCCGAGATGGTGATCGGCGAGGTCGAGCCGAGAGAGTCCTGCCACGTGGTTCCGTCGTCGACCGAATACTGATAGCCCGTGATCGGATTGTTCGTGTCGTACGTTCCGGCGGTAAAGGGCATCGACACGTACGAATCACCGGCCGTCAGCGAAGAGATCGTGGGAGCACCGGGTAGCGCAACCGTGTTCGCCGTGACCCGCGGGCTGGTGACGGGCCCCGAACCTACGGCGTTGGTTGCGTTAATCGCAATGTAGTACGTCACGTCGGTGGAGAGACCAGAGATCGAACAGCTCAGTGTCGAGGTCGTGCACGATCCGAGCGACGTGCCGCCACTCGCCGCGCTGTACGCGCTCGCCGTGTACGTCGTAACAGCGGAACCGCCGTCGCTCAGCGGTGGCTGCCACGCGACCGACACCGAACCGGGTCCTCCGACGGCCGTCACGTCGAGCGGCAGGCCCGGAGTTGTCGCGGGCGTCGCTGACGACGGCGCAGACGGGTCGCTCGTTCCCACACCGTTCACCGTGCGCAGCTCCACGGCGTACAACGTGCCGTTCGTCAGGCCACCGATCGTGAAGGGATCCGCGAGGGTCCCGGCGCTCAACCACGTCGCACCACCATCAATGGAGTACTGGACGTCCGAGAGGGCCGACCCACCGTCGCTGGTGTTGTCGTAGGGCGTGTAGTTAACCGCAATCGTGGCGTCACCCGGCGTGAGGGACGTGATGGTGGGCGCTTCGGGCACGGTAAGGGTTACTCCGACCTGATAGACCGACGCCGGTCCGTCGCCGCCGCCATTCACCGCGCGCAGCTCCACCGAGTACGTCGTCCCGTTGGTGAGGCCTGTGATGGTCAGTGGCGACGAAGTCCCCGACGCGTCGGTCCAGGACCCAAAATCGGTCGTACGGGCACCGACGCTCACCGCGTACTGGTAACCGGTAATCGTCGAACCACCGGTGTAGCCCGGTACGAACGAAACGCCCAACGAGGTCCCGTCACCTCCCGGGGAGATGCTCGTGATCGTCGGGGCGCCGGGCAGTGCCGACGGCGTCCCGATCGCGGGTGCTGACGCGGCCCCGTCTCCGACGGAGTTCACCGCGCGCAGCTCGACCGAATACGTTGTGCCGTTGGTGAGGCCGGTGATGACCGCGGGCGATGCCGTCGTACCACTCGAGGTCCAGGAAGTTCCGCCATCGAGCGAGTACTCATAGTCGAGAATCGGCTGGGACGAACTCGCCGCACTGAACGCCAACGACAACGACCCGTCCGAAGGTGTCACGCCCGTGATCGCGGGAGCGCCCGGCGGCCCGCTCGGTGTCACCACGTCCGATACCGACGAGTACGCGCCTTGGCCCTCATCGTTGACGGCGGCGACCCGGAACTCGTAGCCGGTTCCGTTCGTGAGTCCGGTCACGTCGCACGAAGTCGACGTCCCGGTGCACTCCGAGGCGGTCGTCCACGACGTGTACGGACTGGTCGCGTACTGCACGACATAGCCCGAAATAGCAGACGATCCGGAGACTGTCGGCGCGGCCCAGTAGAGCGCCACGCTGGAGTCGCCCGGCATGCCGTCCACGACGACCGGCGCGCCCGGCGCGCCCGAAGAGTACGAGAGGACGACCGATCCGTTTTGGTTGTCATCGGCGTAGTAGCTGTACTGAGCACTCAATCCGCTGAGCCCGCCCGTCGAGTTCTCCCCCGGATTGCCACCAAGACCGAACCACTCGTCCGATGTTCCCGAACCAAACTCGACGAAGCCGGCCGCGCCACCCTGCGCGCCGCCACCGCCGCCGGCGCCGCCGCCGCCGTCACACTGTTCGCCGGTCGCCTGGTGACACGCCGTGTACACCGACTCACCATCTTGGCCCGTGGACGAGGTCACGTCGGTACGTGCGGTGAAGGTTGGAAGAGAGATCTGGCCCAGCGTGGGCGAGAACTGACCGCTGCCACCCGAGCCGCCCGAGCCGCCCGCGACGATCGTGGCAACGCTCGTCGGAGCGCTGGAGGTACCGAGTTCGATGACGGACGCCGCGCCGCCCGAGCCGCCGTACCCCGAGCAGCCCGAGGGCCCGGGTGATCCACCGGCGCCGCCGGCGTACCCACCCAAGGGATTCGTGCCGCCAATTGCGTCGTTCGGGTCCCCGGTCGGATAGTTTGAGCCAGCCGTACACGCATTCCAGTCGGGCGAATTGGTACCGCCCTTGCCGACACCAACCGTCAGCACTTCTCCCGGGGTGACGCTGATGGTACCGGTCACCACACCTTGATAACCGCCGGGCGGTGCGGTGCCTGAGGCGTCGCGGCCACCCTGGGCACCTTCGGCCCCGGTCACCGTCACCGACAACGACGTCACGTTGCTTGGAACCGTGAAGGTCTCCACCGAGCCGGTGTAGCTATACGTATCGGTTACGGTCGTTCCCGATGTTGAGGTTGTCACCGCGCCCGCCTCATGTGGCAGTACGGCAACAACGAGCAGCAGAGGAACGGTAGCGGTGAGGAGGCGACGCGCGCGCGAGCGTACAAAACTCCCCGAGAGGTTCATCAAGTACTTGCCCTTGCGACACGACGCCTCAAAAAATGAAGAACATTCATTAGGCATCGGTCATGAATTCTATGGGGGGCACCTCGACGAATCGGGTATTTCGCGTGAGATCGAGCGTGAACTCTAGGTTTGCATCAGCGTAGTTGGGGGCCGAAAAGAGGAAGCAGTCGATCAACACCATTCTCTCCAAATGGGGACAACACTTGAGTGCCATCTGGTGTCGGGCATTCGTATCATCGCGAGTGATTGACCTGAGCTGCTCGATCAGAGCCGATCGTGGAGGACGACGTGGCTAATTCTGGATCCTCATCGGAAGTAAACCAATTATTGAGAACACCAAGGCCGCACCCTACGCCACCGAGTGAGAAGAGTTCTTGTAGTACGACATTCGGTGCTTACACTCGTCATCGTGAGCTTCAACTTTCGAAATGATAAGGCGGTGACCCGACAGAGCACCGCCGACGAAGTGATGCCGATTCTGAGGCCGGGAAACGTGGTGCTCACCACCTCGGACCCCGAGAGGCTGAGCGAATTCTGGGCCTCGCTGACGGGGTATGAACGGCGACCGCTGTCGGGCTCGGATGTCGGATTGCGTGATCCCTCTGGCCGGGGTCCCCACTTGACGTTCCGGCGCAACGATGGCGATGACCTTGTCTCCGGTCGTTGCCACGTCGACTTCTACGCTGATGATCCCGACGAGGTTGCCGAACGTGCTCTCCAACTCGGCGGGGACTTCGTGCGACGAGCCGATGTGAGCGGTGTCCGCTGGGTCGTGCTCACCGATCCTGACGGAAACGAGTTCTGCGTTGTCTTGTCAGGCAGTCCTGATCGGATTCCTTAACAATTGGGAGAAACGAACTCGGCGACGGTCCGCGGCCATCGATGATGCACTCGGTCCGAGCGAGTCTTTGTGCAGTTCGGCGGGTCGTTGAAAGACTGCGGGCGGCGACTCCCTAACTCCGCAACCAGGTGGCCTCGGACAGATCCTTCGATCGAGTGCCGTCAAAGAGCGTCGGCTCTTCGCCGGGCCAGCGGAGCGTCATCGCGCTCGCCGGTGCCTCGGCGACGACACGGCCGCGCGAAATAACGTGCGTCGGACGGACCTGGCGCCGAATGACGTCAAAAGAGTTGAGCGCGGGAAGCACCAGAAAGTTGGCGGGCTTACCCTCCTCCACGCCGTAGCGATCGGTAACGCCGAGCACGCCGGCCGCTCGATGGGTCACCATCCGGTAGCACTCCGCCACCTCGGCGGGTGAGGTGAGCTGCGTGGCGAGGGCGCCCACGAGCGCGATCTGCACGGGATTGGCGGTGCCGAGCGGATACCACGGATCCATGATGTCGTCGTGACCGAAGGCCACGTTCACCCCGGCGTTCAGCATCTCTTTCACCTGGGTCAGCCCCCGACGTTTCGGGTAGCCGTCGAATCGTCCCTGCAGGTGAAGATTGATCAGCGGGTTGCTCACGAGATTGATGCCGGCGCGCGAGAGAATTCGCTGCAGCTTGAAGCTGTAGGCCGGCCCGTAGGAGCCCATGGCCGTCGTGTGGCTCGCCGTCACTCGTTCACGCAGTCCGCTGCGCATCGCCTGGGTCGCGAGCACCTCGACGAAGCGCGACTGCTCGTCGTCGATCTCATCGCAGTGCGCGTCAACGAGCAATCCGTGGCGGTCCGCGAGGGCGACCGCGAACTCTAGTGAGCGCACGCCATCTTCTCGAGTGTCCTCGAAGTGCGGGATCGCGCCAATGACGTCCACCCCTCGACGGACTGATTCTTCCATGAGGCCCTCGCCGTTCGGGAACGACTCGATACCCTCCTGGGGAAAGGCGACGAGCTGAAGGTCAACCACGTCGCGCACCATGTCGCGCAGTTCCACGAGCGCGTCAAGCGCAACGAATGACGCGTCCGTCACGTCGACGTGGCTACGAACGTGGAGCACGCCGTTCGCGACCTGCCAACGCAGTACTTCACCCGCGCGCGCGATGACGTCTTCGCGCGTGAGGAGGGCCTTTCGCTCGCTCCAGCACGCGATCCCCTCCCAGAGGGTGCCGCTCTCGTTCCATCGAGGCTCCCCGGCGGTGAGCGCCGTGTCGAGGTGCACGTGCGGCTCGACGTAGGGCGGTCCCACCAGGCTGCCGTGCGCGTCGATGACGAGACGGGCGTTGACCTCGCCCTCGGTGGTCGGGGCAATCTTCACGATCACCCCGCCGTCGCAGTAGATATCGAGCAGCTCCGGCCGATCGCCATCGATGTGCCGTACGCCTCGTATCAGTAGATCTATCATCTTCATCTCCGCTCGACCGGGACGATCTTGTCACACCGGCTTCGCCCTTACCGACGGACCAACCCGACGAAGGTTCCCTGACGAGGAGAGCAATCAGAGCTCAGGTTCGGTGATCACACGCGCGCTGAGCCCTTGGG
>JBAUSF010000034.1:0-2548 GCA_049581565.1 Acidimicrobiales bacterium | reverse complement strand
CTTACGCCCCGGTTCTTCGTCGTCGGGCGCCATGGAAAAGGAGAGCGAATGCCCCGGCGATGCCTGGATGTGGTAGCCCATCATATTGTCCTGAAACGACACCGGAAAGGCACCGATCTCCCAGACCGACTTGTGCAAAGTTCCCAGGTGGTAGTCATCGCCCGAGAAGTTGTCGGCGCCCGACTTCCAGTTCGCGTCGATCACGAAGCGTTGGGGTGCACCAAGGACCTCGACGCCGTGCTCATTGAGACCGAAAATCAGATCCATGTACCATCCCATGCCGCCGAGATAGTTGTCGAGGGACGGCGCGGAGGGGTCGAGCGTGGCAAAGATCAAACCGTGCTTTATGCCCACCCGAGCCGCGTGTGCGAGGCCGTTTTCGGACTTCGACATGCCGCCGAAAGCGTTCTTCCACAACGGTGCGCCGATCAGGTTGCCCTTCGTGTCGTAGGTCCAGCCGTGGTACGGGCAGCGAAAGTGCGATGTGTTGCCCGAATCGGCGCGACAGATTTGGACGCCACGGTGACGGCACGCGTCAAAGAGCACGTTGACGCCGCCGTGTTCGTCACGAACGACGACGAAGTTATCCTCGCCGATCTTGCGCAAGACGTAGTCGCCCTTGGCCTGGATCTCCGATTCATGGGCGAGAAAGACCCAGCACCGAGCGAAGATGTTCCGCTTCTCGCGCTCGTAGATGTCGCGGCTTCCGTACAGTGACGCCGGGATCTCGCCAACCGGTAAGCCGGCTTCCAGTTCGTCCAAAATTCGCTCGGAATTGTCAGTGCGATTGGTGATGTTCATCGTGTACCTCGTCGTTAAAAGAAAATCGAAAGATTGTGTGTGCCGATTGCCGTCATGTCCAGCAAGACCCTGCGCTCGTAGAGCTTGAGAGCCCCGTCCTCACGACGCAGGATGTCGTGCCGCTCGCCCGAGAGGATCTGAGGTACCACATTGTCTTGGCGCGTGCGATAGATGAGGAGATTGCTGCGGACCGAAATAGTCCCGTCCTCGTTCGCGACCGGCCGCACGTTCGTGACAAAGTGGCGAATCCGCGACGGCGGGTCCTCCGCCCATGCGTAGGCGCTCTCGTTGCGAGCGACCCTCATGTTGAGTGACCCGTAGCGCTCGTTCAGATGAAAGGTGCCCTCGACCCACCCGGCGCCTCGGGCGCGCTCGACGGTCTGACGCAGCGGAACTTGATACACCACGTCCGTACTGACCATCTCTTCGAGCCAGGTCCGTTCGAGTCCGTCGTCGAGAAGTTCAGCCTCTCGAAACAGCCACTGCTCGATCTCATCGCGAAGGTTGATCCTGGACTCTTCAGCTTGTGTTTTCATTAAACCCTCACCGCCCTCTCGGTACTGTCGACACCGTCAGACTAGGTACGAACTGGATAGGAACTTTCTGGTGCGAGCAGCCACTCACTGTGGCGACACTCGCATCCCGGTCGATCGAGCGCGGTCCGGCCGTTGGTCGTGGACCGCGCCCGATCGGCGCGCGAAACGTTAGAGGTGGCTCATTTCGGAGGCCGTCAACATGCCGATGTTGGCCTTGCTGTACAAAGTGAAGGGGCCCACAATTGTGGTCTTCGCGGCAGCCTCGTGGTTTATTGATTCCCAGGCGAGCGTCCCGAGGTTACTTCCGGCGGCGTTGTACGCGCTGAAGTCCCAACTGGAGTTGATCTCGCCGTTCTTGATTGCCGCGACACCTGCCTTGTCTAGTTCCTCGCCAAGGATCAGCACCTTGCCCGAGAGACCTGCGGCTTTGACCGCAGATGCGGCGCCAATTGCCGACGGGTCGTTGTAGCACAGGAAGGCGGCCAGCTTGGGGTACTTCGTAAGGACTGCCGCGGCTGGCGAGACGGCACCGGCAATGTCGTCACTGGCGTCGTTGACACGGTCGACGATCTTGATTCCAGGGAACTCCTTCGCCACTTGAAGCGTCAGGGTGTAGTCCTGATCCAACTCCGCGACGGGCTCTCCGTAACCGATGTAGGCAACCTCGCCCTTGCCACCGGGCAGGTTGGCCTTCAGGTACTCGAAGCGTTGCTTGATGAAATTGATGCTGGCGTGCGCGTCGAGGTACTGACCGGTGAAGGGAGCGGGCGGCGGCGTTCCCGCCGGTGTCTTTGGGTACGCGGCGTAGCCGATTACTGGGATCCCGGCGTTTGCCGCTTGGGTCAGGACGGAAGCATCGGCACTTGTTTCTTCGGGCCAGATGATCAACGCATTGACCTTCTTCGTCATGAAGGTTTGGATGTTAGAAATTTCGGTGGTGACACTGTAATCAGCCTCCAGGGTTACCAACTTGCAGCCGTGCTTAGCTAGGGTCGCCGCCGCGCCCGCCTCGGAGTTGGCTAGATAGGTGTTGCCCGCGGTCGGGTCCGAAAATCCAACGGTGCAGTTCTTGATTGTCTTCGGCGTTGGTGAAGCGCTAGAAGTTGAAGTCACTACGACAGCCGAAGTTAGAGCTAACGCTCCTGCGGTCAGAACCTTTACCATTCCGGGAATCCGGGAAAACCTTTGAAACATGCCATTCCTTTCCTAAG
>JBAUSF010000033.1:0-26323 GCA_049581565.1 Acidimicrobiales bacterium | reverse complement strand
GGGGAACGATGCTCGCAGCTGCTCGCACGTCGTCAGCGTTCTTGAACGTGACGATGCCCGAAATCGAGATGTCGCATCCGAGTGCGAGACAACCTTCCGCGTCGTCGGTCGTGCCGGTGAAGCAGTGGATCACCGTGCGAGGGGGCACCCCTTCGCTGCGAAACATCGAAAACAGGTCATCGAAGGCACCGCGAGCGTGGACCACCAGGGCGAGGTCGAGCTCGAGGGCGAGGGCGATCTGGGTCGAAAACGCCTGTCGTTGCTGGGCCCTGGGGGAATGCTCGTAGTAGTAGTCGAGGCCGCACTCCCCGATGCCAACGAGTCGCCCGTGACCCGCGCGCGCGAGTTCAACAATCGGCGTGACGTCGTCTTTCGCGTCGTGGGGGTGGAGTCCGACCGTCGCGAAGAGCTCGACAGGACTCGTGAGCGACGTGAGCGCGAGCGCCTCGGAAGAACTCGCGGCACCAGTTCCGATGATGATCGCACGACTGACGCCCGCGTCGAACGCGCGCGCCAAGGTGGCAACAACCGCCGTGCGCGCGTCGAGCGCCTCGTCGAAGAACTGATCTTGGAGATGGCAGTGCGCGTCGGTCCAGGCGCTCATTCGTCGCTCTTGATGCGCGGAAAGAGCGGGTCCCCCTTCTCAACCGTCCCGCCGGGGTAGAGGCCCCATCGCGTGACGTTCGAGAGCGGCGGCGCGTCGGGAACGCCCCTCAGGCCGATCCGTCGCCAGATCTCTGCCGCGACGCCCGGCATCGCCGGTGAGATCAGCACCGCCACCAGGCGTATCGCTTCAAGGGCGTCACCCAGTACCGCCTCGACGGCGCTCCCGGGTTCCATCTTCCAGGGTGCGTGCGCCTCGAGGTACGCGTTGGTTGCCCCGACGAGCTCGAACGTGACTTCGAGCGCGCGCTGGGGGGCAAACTGCTCCCACGCCTCGCTCGCTCGGGCGATCGCGGAGAGCGCAG
This sequence comes from Acidimicrobiales bacterium, assembly GCA_049581565.1. Lineage (GTDB taxonomy): Bacteria > Actinomycetota > Acidimicrobiia > Acidimicrobiales > RAAP-2 > RAAP-2. The sequence continues at coordinate 25,355 of JBAUSF010000033.1, read as the reverse complement.
CGTCTTTCAGCGTCGAGTCGGCACGTGGTGCGGGGCCAGTGCCCGAGCACTTAGACGACACGACCGCCGCGACGCGCGCGACGAGGTTGCCGAGGTTGTTCGCAAGGTCGGTGTTGTAGCGCGCCGCAATGCCCTCCAAGGAGAACTCGCCGTCGTTGCCGAGGGCAGTTTCGCGCAGCAGGTAGTAGCGCAGCGCGTCGACCCCGAACTCGTTGGTGAGTCCGATGGGTTCGATGTCGGTGAGCTTCACTCCGCCCTCCGCCGCCATGGTCTTTCCGAGCTTCTCGCCGCCGACGAGCAGCCATCCGTTCACGTGAACGTGGTGGACGGGCTCGAGTCCGGCTGCCATGCACATGGCAGGCCACCAGACGCAGTGAAAGCGAATGATCTCCTTGCCGATCAGGTGATGTGAGTATGGCCACCAGGCCGCGACCTCGTTGTCATCGCGTCCGTAGCCGATCGCCGTGAGGTAGTTGATCAACGCGTCGTACCACACGTAAAAGACGTGGCGATCGTCCCAGGGGACGGGCACGCCCCACGTGATGGAGCTTCGGGTGATCGAGATGTCGCGCAGTCCCCCCTTGACGAACGAATAGGCCTCGTTGCGCTTGGTTTCGGGGGTGATGAAGCCTGGATGGGATTCGAAGTACTCAATGAGCCGGTCCTCGAAGGCGCTCAGCTGGAAGAACCAGTTCTCCTCTTCCATCTCGGTGAGGGGACGATGGTGGATGGGACACGAGCCCGCGTCGCTCGCTTCGAGGGTGTAGTAGTCCTCACAGCTCACGCAGTAGAGGCCCTTGTAGACGTCTTTGTAGATGTAGCCGTTCTCGTAGATCACCGAAAGGAACTTCTGGACCGTGTCGTAGTGGCGCGGCTCCGTCGTGCGAATGAAATCGTCGTAGCTGATCGCGAGCACCGACCAGGCCTCGCGAAACCGCTCGGACACGAGGTCGGTCCACTCCTTTGGTGACGCTCCGTGTTTCTCGGCGGCGTCGGCCATCTTCTGACCGTGCTCATCGGTTCCGGTCAGGAATTTCACCTCGTCTCCAACGAGGCGGTGCCAGCGCGCGAGCGCGTCGGCGTTCACCGTGGTGTAGGCCGAGCCCACGTGGGGCGCGTCGTTGGCGTAGTAAATGGGTGTCGTTATGTAGAAGCGGCCCATCGAACCAGGTTAGTTAGTTGTCCGGGGACCTCTCCGTGCATCGAGGGCGAGCCGGTACACGTCGCGCCGGCTCACCCCGAGCGCCTCGGAGACGTACTCCACGGCGTCACGGGTCGTCGCGCCTTCATCCCACTGCTCCCTGAGGGCCGCCACGATCACCTCGCCGCTCACGGGTGGTTCGTCGCTCGCCCCCTCGAGCACGACGACAATTTCACCGAGCACCTCGCGCGAGGACAGGGTCGCCGCGACCTCGGCGACCGTCCCTCGCAGGACCTCCTCGTGGATCTTGGTGAGCTCGCGCACGACCGCGACGCGTCGGTCGGGGAAGCGCCTCGCCAGTTCGACCAGCGTCGCTGCCACCCGTTGCGGCGATTCGTAAAAGACGATCGTGCGCGCCTCGTGGGCCCACTCGCCAAAGCGCCGGTCGCGTTCGCCAGCCTTCCTCGGGACGAATCCCTCCATGACGAATCGTTCGGTCGAGAGCCCGCTCACACTGAGTGCGGCGACGACGGCCGACGGACCGGGCGCCGTCGACACGCGAAGCCCCGCCGCCGCGACCGCCTGGACGGCTTTGCTCCCCGGATCCGAGATGCCCGGGGTGCCCGCGTCGCTGATGACCACCACCAGCTGACCCGCTCGTACACGCTCGACGATCAGCTGACTCTGGGAGGCCTCATTGTGTTCATGCAACGACTCGAGCCGGCCTCCCGCGGTGATCCCGTTGGCGCTGAAGAGGACGCGCGAATGGCGAGTGTCCTCGCAGTAGATGACGTTCGCTCGTCGAAAGAACTCGAGCGCGCGCGGAGACAGGTCGCCGAGGTTGCCGAGCGGCGTCGCGACGAGCACCAGCTCTCCTACCGTCTCATCCACGTCAGATTCCTCGTTTGGCTTAGCGACCGTCTCACCCGTTAACATTGTCACCTATGTCAAAGCGGACGGTGAAGCGCAAACTACGCGCCAAAAAGAAGGCCAACCACGGCAAGAAGCCGAACTGCGGCCGAGGCTAGCGGGCGGCCAAATGGCCGTCCCACGCGCATCCGCGCTCGTTCAGTAGCTCGGCGAGCACCGTCGGTCGGTCGCTGACCAGCCCGTCCACCCCGAGCTCGAGGAGTCGAGCCATCTCGTCACGTTCGTTGATCGTCCAGACGTGCACCGCGACGCCCGCGTCGTGGGCGGCCCCGACGAACGATTCGGTCACGACCTCGACCTCGCCGTAGCGCGAAGGGACTTGCAGCGCAGCGACGGGTGGCGCGACGGGCGCGCCGTCGAGATGCGAGAAGTAGAAGACCGCCGTCTCGTTGGTCGCCCCCGAGGTCGCAACACCCGGCGCGAGCTCGCGAAAACGGTGTATCGCCTCGTCGTGGAAGGAAGCGACTATCACCGAGTTGGTGATCTCGAGACGACGCAGCTCGCTCGCGAGCAGCCCTTCGTACGGTTCGACAAAGGGACTCGTGCCTTTGATGTCCAAATTGAGCAGCACTCCCGGAAAGGAGGCGACGACCTCGTCGAGGGTGGCGATGGCGTAGGCGCGGTCGGCCGGTGCGCGACCGCGCAGCAGGTACTCCATCGGCGCGCGGTCGCGAGTGACCGTCTCTCCCTCGATCCACCAATAGGCGTTATCCATGTCGGCGAGCTCGCTCAACGTCAGCCCCGCGATGTTGCCGCGGCCATTGGTGGTGCGATCGACGCTGGCGTCGTGACAGACCACGAGGTGGCGATCCTTCGTTGCGTGCACATCGAGTTCGATCGCGCTCGCCCCAACGCCGAGCGCGTGGGCGATTGCACCGAGCGTCGACGATGGTCCTTCGAATGATCCGCCCTGGTGCGCGAAGGAAATGACGCGCCGCTCCAGCCACTCGCTCACTTGGCGGGTAGGCCTCGCGGATAGAGCTTGACGCGCATCCGGTGCTCGAGATAGAAGGCGAGGCCCGGCACGAACCCCGCGAACAGCATCAGCCCGAGATAGGGCACCGGCAGGCGAAACCGCAGGACCAGGTTGAAGCACATGATCAGGTAGATGGGATAGAGGACGATGCCGTGTCCGATTCCCACGACGTCCACGAAAAGGTGAATGTGCTCCCAGGCCCTTAGATCCACGGTGTGAAGGAACAAGGTGAGAAAGAGAATGATCAACGTGGTCCCGGTGACGTAGGACATCGCTCGATAGCGACGGAACGTAGCTTCCACCTAGTGTCCCCAGAGACGCTTTTTTGGTGTGTGCGACAGCTCCGCCAAGTGATCGTTGTACGCGGCGAGTTGGGGGTCTTCGTTCGTACGAGTGCGTTCGCGCTCGGCGAGCGCGTCGGCTCGCATCTTCTCTTCGTACTCACGACGCGCACGCTCTTTGTGTTCGCTCATCTTTTCGGCGTGGAGCATCGAGTACCACCCGACAACGCCCAGGACGCCAATGAGCGGCCACTCGATTGAGTAGAGATAGCTGAGGGAGTTTCCCTGAATCGCGGCGCCGACTTGCCACCATGCCGCAAAGGCGCATCCAACTACCCAGAAGATCACTGCGACGTGCAACCCGATCGCGCGGGGAGTGAAATACTTTCGCACGAGGCCATACTAACGAGGAAAAAAATCACCTGGGATTGCGTTCTCTACAATGGCTACGTGCCTTCTTCAACGATGATCATGCCGTTTTCGTGGCATCACCTCAATCACTGGTCGCTCGGAGTGCTCCCAAACCTGCTGCTCGTGGGGGCCGGGCTCGCCTACTTCTGGGGCGTGCACCGGACGAAGCCCTGGCCTCGAGTGCGCAGTGTCTGCTTCGTACTCGGGCTGCTGATCACGTTCATCGCCACCCAAACCTTCATTGGCGCCTACGACATGGAGTACTTCAGCGACCACATGGTCCAGCACCTCTTGCTGATCATGGTCGCGGCGCCAATCTTTGCGCTGAGCGCTCCGCTCGATCTCGCCTACGAGAGCGGCGGCGACGCCCTCCGGCGCTTCCTCGACGGCTCGTTCATGAGAACCGTCACGCACCCGCTCTTCGCCTTCGCGTTGTACTTCTTCTTCATCCCCTTTACCCACTTGACCGGGTTCATGAACCTCATGATGGCCCACATGTGGGTGCACCACCTCGAGCAGATCGCCTTCCTCGTCGTTGGCTACCTCTTCTTTCGGGTGGCCTTCGGACTCGAGCGCGGCTACAAGCTCCACCCCGGGCTTCGTCTGGTCTACGTGATGGCGGCCGTGCCCGTCGACACGTTCACGGGCCTCGTCCTGTCGATGTCCTCGAAGGTTCCCTTCCCGAACTACGCCATGATGGCGCCGAGCGGGGCCTCGAGGGCGTGGCTGCTCTCCAACGTGAAGCTGGGCGGGTCGATCATGTGGATCGGCGGCGACGCGCTGATGCTGCTTGCCCTCATCCCCATGTCGATCATGTGGGTGAAGTGGGAGACCGAACGCACGAAAGAGCTCGATAAGATCCTCGACGCGCAGGGCATCTAGCTACAGGAGTCCCGCCTCGATGCCCAGCTCTTCCAAGTCCGACTCCGGGCGTGCGCCGAGGTGGGTGATGATCTCGCCCGCGCAGATTGATCCGAGTTCGGCCGCTTCGACCGGATCGGCACCGAGGGCGAGACCGTAGAGAAAGCCCGACGCGAACATGTCTCCGGCGCCGTTCTGGTCAATCACGTCGTCGACTTCAACGGCCGGCACGCTGACGACCCCCGAGACCGTCGCCACGTCGGCCCCCTTGGGCCCGCGCGTCACGACCGCGAGCACACCGATCTCATCGAGCGCCGCGAAGGCCTGCTCCAGCACGTCGTACTGAAAGAGCGAGAGGATCTCGGTCTCGTTGGCGAGCAGGACGTCGACGTCGGTCGTGACGAGATCGAGGAAGTCCCGTCGGTGGCGCGTCACGCAGAACATATCCGAGAGCGACAGGGCGACCATCGAATCGTGTTCGTGGGCAAAGTTGACGACCTTGCGAATGGACTCCTTCGCGGGCGGCAGGTCGAACAGGTAGCCCTCGACGTAGGTGATCTCCGAGCGCGCGATGAGGTCGCCCTTGATGTCGTCGACGTTCAGCTTGTTAGAGGCACCGAGGTACGTCGCCATGGTGCGCTGCGCGTCGGGGGTGATGAACACGTGACAGCGGCCCGTCGCCCCCTCGCCTGGCTTGGCGACCGCGAGATCGAGCTCGGCGCCGAGAGAACGCAGGTCGTGGCGGAAGCGCTCGCCGAACTCATCGTCGGCAACCTTGCCGATGTAGCCGCACGTGCCCCCGAGCGCGGCGACCCCCGCGATGGAGTTCGCGACAGATCCTCCCGACATCTCGATTGTGGGACCCATTGCCTGGTAGAAGGTGTCGAGCTGATCTTCTTCGATGAGCGACATCGCCGCCTTGACGAGGCCGAGGTCCTTATAAACCTCGTGCACGTCTTGGGTGATGATGTCGAGCATGGCGTTGCCGATGCCGGTCACGGCGAGTCGGTTTGGGCCGGGCTTCTGTCGCAGCGAGACGCGGGTTGGCGGGTTTGTCACTTAGCGATCGTAGGAGATTAAGCCCTAAGGTAGCCAACCATGAGCTCCACATCTAACCCCTATCGTCTCGCCCGAACGGTCGTTCCCTCGGCGTATCGCATCTTTCTCACGCCCAACCTGGAGGCGTTCACCTTCGCCGGACGCGTCGAGATCGACGTCAATATCAAGGCGCCCATCAGCGAGCTCTCGATGCACGCCGCTGAGCTCGAGCTTGGTGCCGCCACGATCAGCGCCGACGGCACGAGCTATCGCTCCCTCGAACACCACCTCAACGACACCTACGAGACCGTGACCTTCATCTTCGACCGCGAGATTCCGGCGGGTCCGGCGGTCATCGAAATCGCCTTCGACGGCATCTTGAACGATCAGCTGCACGGCTTCTACCGCTCTACCTACACCGATGAGGCCGGCGTCGAGCACATCATCGCGACGACGCAGTTCGAGAACACCGACGCCCGGCGCGCCTTCCCGTGTTTCGATGAGCCGGACTTCAAGGCGACCTTCCAGGTCAACCTCACGGTCCCGAGCGAGCTCGCCACGTACTCGAACTCCCCGGTCGAGTCCGACACCAACCTCGGCAACGGGCAGCGCACCGTGAGCTACCGGCCGACCATGGTCATGTCGACCTATCTCGTCGCGTTCGTGATCGGACCGTTCGAAGAGACCCCCGTCCTTGACGTCGACGGAGTGCCGCTGCGCGTGGTCTACCCCATCGGCAAGGGGCATCTCACCGACCTTGCGTTGGACGCGGGAGCCTTCGCGCTGCGGTTCTTCTCGAGCTACTTCAACATTCCCTACCCCGGTGAGAAGCTCGACATGATCGCGATACCGGACTTCTCCGCCGGGGCGATGGAGAACCTCGGGTGCATCACCTACCGCGAGACAGCGCTACTGGTCGATCCCGCGACGGCGTCGCTCGCCGAGATCACCCGCGTCGCCGAGGTCGTCCACCACGAGATCGCCCACATGTGGTTCGGGGACCTCGTCACGATGGGGTGGTGGGAGGGGATCTGGCTCAATGAGGCCTTCGCTACCTTCATGCAACTCCTCTGCACCGACGCCTTTCGACCCAGCTGGCGCGTCTGGGCCAACCAAATGAGCTCCCGTGACCTCGCCATGCAAATCGACGCGCTGCACTCGACGCGACCGATCGAGTACGAAGTCATCTCGCCGACCGACACGCGCGCAATGTTCGACGTGTTGACCTACGAAAAGGGCGGGTCGGTACTGCGCATGCTCGAGCAGTACCTCGGCGACACCGTCTTTCGCGATGGGATCCGCCTCTATCTGAAAAAGCACAGCTACGCAAATGCCGTCACGACCGACCTCTGGGACGCCCTCGAGGAGAACTCGGGCCAGCCGGTGCGCTCGATGATGGACACCTGGATCCTCCAGGGAGGGTTCCCGCTCGTCACCCTCGACGCCGGTCGACTCAGCCAGCAGCCCTTCAGCGCGCTGCCCACAACGGAACGTGGCGCGATCGGCGACACCTGGCTCGTTCCGGTGATGACGCGCTCGCTCGACGGTGGCGCGCCGTCACGTCGCCTTCTCGGCGACGAATCCATCGAAGTATCTGACGCCCTGCCGGTCGTCGTCAACGCCGGCGGCTCGGGCGTGTTTCGATCGCGCTACGGAGCAAAGGAGCTCGCGGCTCTCGCACCGCGGGTCAGCGAACTGGACGAGCTCGAGCGCGCGACGCTGCTCTCTGACTACGCGGCGGCCCTGCTCGCAAACGCCATCACCTGGGAGGAGTTTCTCGCCATCGCGCGGGGTCTCGGTGACCAGGACGAGCCCAACCCCTGGGAGTTCGTGGCCGCCTCCTTTGACATGGCCTATCGCGCCCTCGACGAGCGCCAGCGCGCGACGTTGCGCGCGCAGGTGCACGAGCTCTTCTCGCCCCAGCTCGCTCGCCTCGGCTGGGACCCGCGCCCCGGCGAGGGAGAGCTCGCGCCCCAACTGCGCTCCGTGGTGATCGCCACCCTCGGCACCATCGGCGCCGATGACGAAGTCCGCAAGGAGGCCGCACGTCGCTTCGACGCGAACGAGCTGGACGGCGATATCGCCCTTTCAATCTTGCGCATCGTGGCGAGCCAGGATCGACCCGGCGACTACGAGACGTACGTGGAGCGACACCGCAGCGCCGCCACGCCCCAGGACGACATGCGCTATCTCACGGCACTCGGGTCCTTTCGTGATGTGCGTGTCGCCCTCGACGCGACCGAAAGATGCCTGAGCGAGTTCCGCAGCCAAGACGCGCCGCTCATCATCCCGGCGCTCATGCGCAACGAGGTGACCGGACCCGCCGTGTGGCGCTACGTGGCCGACCACTGGGACCGGGCGACCGCTCGCATTTCGGCGAACTATCACGCACGTCTTTCGTGGAGCGTGTACACCTTTATAAAGGACCCCACGTTCGCCGACGAGGTCGAAGCGTTCCACGTCGCACACCCGGTCGCCGGCGGCTACCCCGCCAACGTCGAACAACAGCTCGAGCGCATGCGCGTCGGGCTGGCGTTCGCCGCCGCCATTCGAACTCAGTTCTAGCTCGATGACGATCGGGGCCTTTCTTGGCGTCTTCGCCCTGATCTTCCTGCTCGAACTGCCAGACAAGACGATGATCGCGACGATCGTCATGAGCACGCGCGCCCGACCCTCATCGATCGTTGTCGGCGCCTCGAGCGCCTTCATAGTCCAAATGGGCATCGCGGTCGGGGCGGGCGGGCTGTTGACGCTACTCCCCGTCCACGTGAAGGATGTCATCGTCGCCGTCTTGTTTCTTGGAGGCGCCGCGTATCTGCTGCTCACCCGCGAAGAGACCGAAGAGGACGTCGGCGAGCGCGAAGCCGCGAGCGAGCACCCCTCTACGAGACTGAAGGAGACGGCGACCGCCTTCAGCGTCATCTTCATCGCCGAGTTCGGGGACTTGACCCAGATTCAAGCGGCCAACCTCACGGTGAAGACCCATCAGCCCCTCGAGGTCTTCCTCGCCGCGTCACTGGCGCTCGTCTGCGTCTCGTTCCTCGGTGCCTACGGCGGTCGCGCACTGCAGCGCTTCGTGCCGCTTCGCATCATCCGCTACGGCGGTGGGCTCATCTTCCTCGGACTCGGCATCTATACGATCGTCAACGCGGTGGGCTCGTGAGCCGCACCGACGAACTCCTCCAACTGGCCGACGCCGCGAAGGGCTTCATGCCGCGCGACGAAGGACTCGCCCTCTACCACTGGGGACGCGCGGCGGGCGAGCACCGGCCCGAGGGGACGTGGCTCGAGATCGGTGCCTGGTGCGGGAAGTCGGCCCTCTATCTGGGCGCCGCCGCCGAAGCGACGGGGAGCCTGCTCTACTCGCTCGACCACCACCACGGCAGCGAGGAGAACCAGGCGGGCTGGGAGCACTTCGATCCGACCCTCGTCGATCCCCTCGACGGACGGCTCAACACCCTGCCGCGCTGGCAGCGGACGATCGCCGAGGCGAAGCTCGAAGAGACGGTCGTCGGACTCGTCGGTCACTCGACGATCGTCGCCGCGCACTTCGCCCAACCCCTCGACCTGCTCTTTATCGACGGCGGCCACGGCGACGCCGTCGCCTGGGCCGACTACCGGGCCTGGGCCTCGAAGGTCGTCGTGGGCGGGCTGCTCCTCATCCACGACGTCTTTCCCGATCCGAACGACGGCGGACGTCCTCCCTACGAGATCTATCTCGCCGCACTCGATAGTGAGTTCATCGAACGGGCCCACGAGGGCTCCCTGCGGGTCCTCGAGCGCCGTCAGCGCTAGACGAGCGGGCAGCCGGGCTCGGGGAGGTCGAGGGGCGCCGCCAGCCCGTCGTGTCGAAAGATCCCCGACGCGTTGCTTGACGATGTCAGGGCGTCTGCCGCCAAGAGCACGGCCGCCGCGGTGTAGGACGTCGTCTCTCGGTCGGGGAAGGTGACTCGGTCGGGGTAGGCGATCCCCGTCCAGTACGCGCCGTCCTCGCGACGGTGCAGATTCGTGCAGGAAAAGAGGTCGAGGGCGAGACTCGTGAGACCGAGTGCGTCGAGCGCGAGCACGCACTCGGCGGTCTCGGCCGCGGTCACCCAGTCGTTCGTCGAGACGCAGCGCACTCCGAGGCCGTCCATCACGTGGCGCTCGAAGCCGTCGTTGATGCGCCGCTCTCCCGGTACCCCGCGAAGGGCTCCAGAGAAGATCGGGTAGTACCAGTCCATGGCGAACTCGTTCTTTGGCGCGAAGGCGCCGGGGTGGCGCGACACCGCGTGACCGAGCCGCCCCGCCGCGAGCTCCCACTCGGGTCGAGGCACGCCCAGTCGCTCGGCGAGCGCGACGCCGCAGCAGATCGAGTGGAAGATCGACGACGAACCCGTGAGGAGCGCGTAGGACTCGGGGTGACCGTGGGCGTCGAGCGACCAGCGCACCGTCCCATCGTCGAGCTGCCAGCGAAGCACGAACTCGAGCGCCCGCTCGACGGTCGGCCAGAGCTCGACCACGAAGTCGACGTCACCGGTCGCGAGGAGGTAGTGGTAGAGACCGGCCGCCACGTAGGCGCAGACGTTGGTGTCGAGCCGAGCGTCCTTCACGCGCGTGTCGAGGTAGTAGTTGAACCAGCTGCCGTCGCCGAGCTGACGGCGCGCGAGCCAGCGATACGCCGCGCGAGCTTCTTCCTCGTAGCCCGCGATCGTGAGGGCCATCGCCACTTCGACGTGGTTCCAGGGATCGCTGTGGCCACCGTCGAACCACGGGAGCAGCCCGTCGGGACGCTGCAGGGCCGCGAGGTGGGCTGCGGTCACGGCGATCTCGCGGGCGCTGAGGACCCCGGGCACACCGCCGAGAGTCGCCGTCGAGCTCACGGCTTTCTCAAGTACACGACGATCGACTTGCCCATGATCGGCGACAGCACCGCTTCGGCGTAGCGGGTGAGTCGGGGTCTTTTCATGATGTCCCACACGAGCAGACGGTGGTAGAGCTTCACGAGGCGGTGCTCGTCATTCGTCGTTCCGACGAAGCATTTGAGCCACCAGTACGGGCTGTGCAGGCCGTGGGCGTAGTGGTGCCCGGTCTCGACGAGTCCGGTTGAAGCGAGTCGTGTCGAGAGGACCGAGCGTCGGTAGATCCGCACGTGTCCACCGGGGACGGTGTGGTATTCATCCGAGAGAGCCCAGTTGATCAGTTCGGGCGCGAACCGTGGCACCGTGATCGCCATCGTGCCGCCCGAGCGAAGCACCCGAGCGAGCTCGCACATGGCGGCTTCATCGTCGGGGATGTGCTCGAGGACCTCTGAGCAGATCACGCGGTCAAAGGTGCCGTCGGGAAAGGGCAGGTGCAGGGCGTCGCCTTGGACGACGTGCGCGTGGGTGGCGCCGGCGACGAGCTCACCCGCTTCGACCATGGCGGTGAACATGCCCGCGACGCCTTCTACCTCGCTGCGCCCGGCGTCGAGGGCGATGACACTCGCCCCGCGGCGCGCCGCTTCGAAGGCGTGACGACCGAACCCGCAGCCGAGGTCGAGGATCTTGTCGTGCTCGCGCAAGCCCAGTCGTTCGTACTTGGCCGTCAGCATCAGTCGAAGATCACGGAATCCGGCAGCGGTCGGTCGTTCAAGATCGCGTCGTAGCAGGCGGCCGTGCCGCGCGCGGTGACCTGCCAGGTGAAGCGCTCCATCACCCGTCGCCGACCGTTCTGGCCCAAGCGCTCGCGAAGGGCCGGATCGTCGAGCAGGCGGCCAATCGCCTCGACCAGGGCCTCGGGATTGTTCGGTTCGACCAGGAGTCCGGTCTCCCCGCTCGTGCCGACGACTTCTGGAAGGGCTCCCCCGGTTGTCGCCACGACGGGCACCTCACAGCTCATCGCCTCGATCGCGGGCAGCGAGAATCCCTCATAGAGGCTGGGCACGATCGCGACTTCGGCCTCGCCATAGAGACGCGCCAGCTCTTCGTCGCTCACGCCACTGATCGTGGTCACGATGTCGGTGAGGCCGAGACGCTCGAGCGCTGAGGCGACCCGTCCCTTCGGGCGAGGCTGACCGATGACGATGAGATCGATCTCGCGCTCGACGCGGAGCTTCGCGATCGCCTCGAGGAGAGGCACGAGTCCCTTCATCGGCACGTCGCTGCTCGACGTGACCATGAGTCGTCCCTTCTTCTTAACGACATCGCCGTAGGTCCTGAAGACCTCGTGATCGACGCCCACGGGCACGACGGTGAGCCGCTCGAGCGCAACGCCCATCTGGGCGTGAATGTCCGCCTTGGAATTGTGCGAGACGGTAAGCACGGCCGGCAGCTGCTTCACGACGCGCACCTGCATGCGCAAGAAGCCGAACCACCGTCGCGTCGTGAAGCGCCTGAAGGCCGTGTCGGCGTGGTCGAGCGCGATCGAGCGGTCGACGGTGATCGGGTGGTGCAGCGTCTCGAGAAGCGGCCACCCCTCCCGGTACAGCTTCAAGATGCCCGGACCGATGCACTGGTCGTCGTGAATGATGTCAAAGTCGCCGCGCCGGGACTTGAGGAGCTTCGCGATGCGCATCGAATACGCGAGTGGCTCGCCGAAACCGGCGCTCAACATGACCGCGAATTCAGCCACGTCGGCGAGTGAGGTGAACTCCGAGCGTGCCGGGGTGCGAAAGGGGTCGGGGTCGCGATAGAGATCGAGGCCACGCACCGGCGTGAAACCGACGCCTTCGTCCAGCTCGGGCCACGGCGGGCCGGAGAAGACTTCGACGCTATGGCCGAGAGCGACGAGCTCGCGAGTCAGGTGGCGGGTGTAGACCCCTTGGCCACCGCAGCGCGGATTACCCCGGTAGATGAGAAAGGCGACGCGCAGCTTTCCCGGTTCGGGCACGCGCGCGGGGATGTGCTCGGGCAGGGCGATCGTCTTGCTGAGCGCCCACGAGGCCTTCGTGGCGGCGATGGATTCTCTGATCGAGCGGGACACGGCACCACTTTCGTTTTTCGCGGCAGTCAGTCATTCTCGCCCAATTCGAAGGCAGGCACAAATATGGCGTTGTTGACTATGGTTCGAATATGGATCTCACCTATCCCACGGAAGCCGAGTCATTTCGCAAGGAAATACGGGCCTGGCTTGAAGAGAACTTGCCCTCGGGCTGGTTTGAGCCGGGCTTTTCCATGGATCGTGAAGAGCGCCAGCTCTTCAACGAGACCTGGACCAAGAAGCTCTTTGACGGCGGATGGATCTGTGCCGGCTGGCCCGTTGAGTACGGCGGCAAAGGGCTCAGCTTGATGGACCAGGTCGTCCTCAATGAGGAGTTCGCCAAGGCCAACGCCCCGATGCGTGCCGATTTCTTCGGCGACACGTTGGTTGGCCCAACGATCCTCCAGTGGGGCACGGACGAGCAAAAGCAAGAGTTCATCCCGGGCATCCTGCGCGGCACGATCGCCTGGTGCCAGGGATTCTCCGAGCCGAACTCGGGCTCGGACCTCGCGAGCCTGAAGGCGTCCGCCGTTCTCGACGGGGATGAATGGGTCATCAACGGTCAGAAGGTCTGGACGACCCAGGCCCAGCACGCCGACTTCGTGTTCCTTCTCACCCGCACCGACCCCGACGCGCCCCAGCACGCGGGCATCAGCTATCTCCTCGTGCCGATGCACCAAGACGGCGTCGAGGTGCGCCCAATCACCCAGGTCGACGGCTCGGCCGAGTTCAACGAGGTCTTCTTCACCAACGCGCGCTGCCCCAAGGGCAACGTCGTGGGCGGCGTGAACAACGGCTGGAAGGTCGCCATGACGACGCTCGGCTTCGAGCGCGGCTCGTCCTCGACGACTGGCTATCGCCGGTTTCTCAAGGAGTGGGAGTTCATCGTGGCACAAGCGAAGCGCGTGAAGAGGAACGACGAACTCGTGCGCGACCAACTGGTGCGGTCCTGGTCGAAGATCAAGATCATGGAGATCAACGGCTATCGCACCCTCACCGACGGACTTAACGGCACGCACCACGCCGCACTGCTCGGGGCGTGCAACAAGATGTTCTGGTCCGAGGCGCACCGCGAAACGACCGAGCTGGCCATCGACATCTTGGGCATGGAGGGGCAGATCCTGACGGGGACCGGTTCGGTCGAAGGGCCCTCTGGCCCGATGCGTCGCGGCCGAGCCGACTATCCGGTCTCAGAGATCCAGGCGTCCTTCTTCTTCTCGCGCTCGGAAACTATCTGGGGTGGAACCGCAGAGATCCAGCGCAACATCATTGGCGAACGCGCCCTCGGGCTGGCGAAGGAGCCCCGCGTCACGACCTAGTGGCACCCGTTCGGCGGTTGTACGTGACGTGGCGACGCGGCCTGTGTCCCTACGCGCGCGTCGGCGGCGAACGACCAAGAGGCCCGTGCCCGTGAGGAGCGCCGACGCCGCACCAAGAAAGATGCCGACTCGCGGATTCGACCAGGCAATGACCGCTCCGACGATCGGCGCCCCGATCGGCGTCGTGCCGAGGAAGGCAATCGCGTAGAGACTCATGACTCGCCCGCGCATGAAATCGCTCGAGTTGAGCTGGAGCAGCGAATTCGCGGTGGAGATGACGGCGATCGAGAAGGCGCCGGTCGGGACCATGGCGATCTCGGCGAGGAGCACGGTCGGTGCGAACGCGACGAGGCTCATGCAGGCGCCAAAGAGGAGCAGCATCGCGGTGAGCATGGTGAGGGTCGGACGCGATCTGCGTGCGACGAAGAGCCCGCCGATCACGGCGCCGAGCCCCATCGCGCCCATCAAGATGCCGTAGTTCGTCGCCGAGTGCTCGTGGAAGGTCGAGGTCGCGAGCAGCGGCAGCGTGACCGTGAAGTTGTAGGCGAACGTGCCAACGATGGCGACCGCGATGATGACGTTTCTCAGCAACGGCGTGGCGAAGGCGTAGCGCAGTCCGAGGCGAAGCTGGCCCTTTTCGCGCTCGACGGTTCGCATCGGCAAGAACTCGGCGCGGCGCATGAGAAAGAGCGCGATCAGTACTGCGACAAAGGACAGCGAGTTTGCGTAGAAGCACGCCGCCGTACCAACGAGGGCAATGAAGCCCGCGGCGATGCCCGGACCGATCAGTCGCCCCGAGTTCATGAGTACCGAGTTGAGACTCACGGCGTTCGCGATGAGGTCCCGCCCGACCATCTCTTGGACGAACGCCTGGCGCGTCGGCATGTCAAAGAGGTTCACGATTCCGAGGCCGAACGCGATGACGAAGACGGTGCCGACGTTGGCGTGGTGCGTGCTCACGAGGATGCCCAGCAGCAGAGCGAGCAGACCCGCCGAGGACTGCGTGATGTAGAGGATTCGCCGCTTCTCGTGTCGGTCCGCCACGAGACCGCCGTAGGAACCGAGGAACAACATCGGCACGTACTGCAGCGCGACGGCGATGCCGAGGTCGACTGATGAATGCGTCAACTGCAAGACGAGCCAGCCCTGTGCCACGGACTGCATCCACGTTCCCGAAACCGAGATCAGCTGGCCAATGAAGTACAGCCGGAAGTTGCGGACCTTGAGCGCCGCGAAGGTGCGCGATGGTCCGCGTTCGGTGAACGTCACTCGTCCTCCAAGAGCGTCTCGAGGAACGTGAGCAGCTCTTCCGCCTTGCGCCGATCGGACGTCGAGAGGCTGAGCAGCTTTCGCTCGAGGAACTCGGTCTTGCGCTGGCGGATCAAGTTCAGCTCCTTTCGCCCGAGCACGCTCAGCTGCACTCGCGTGCTGCGTCGGTCAAAGGGATCGGCGACCGTCGTGACGAGCCCGTCGCGCACCAGATCCTTCACGATCTTGGTGACTGAGGGTGGCTGGATCTGTTCGGCGATAGCGAGATCACCGAGTGAGGGGCTCGTCAGCTTGTCGATCGAAGCGAGCATCGAGGCCTGGGCCGGCGACACGCCACCGAGGGACGAGTAGCGAAGCTTGCGATTCATCCGGGTCACCGCCCGACGAAGCCGGGCCGCCGTGTCACTGGTTGTCATATCCATTAGTTCACCTAACTAAATAATACTGGATTCGACGTCGCCCGTGACCTCACCCGGCAAGAACTTTGGCGCGGGCCTCTGCTTGACTGAGTGAATGTCGAGCGCCGCGGTCACCGTCTACGGCGTCTGCGCCGTGACCTTCATGATGGCGATGTACGCCCTTGAAGGGCGCCACCGACGCTTCATCTTGCTCTTCGCCCTCGGCTGCCTGCTCTCGAGCGCCTACGGTTTCTTGTCGGGCGCCTGGCCCTTTGGCGTCGTCGAGTTCATCTGGTCGGGAATCGCACTTCGCCGATACCGGGCCGCACTCGCCGGGAGAGAGTAGCTGCGGAGCGCAGTACGCTCGGAACCAGCGGAAGGAACTCGTGTTTCACGTCCCCAGTCAGCGCGACACGTTGATCGTGGTCACCGGCGCCAACAGCGGCACCGGCAAGGAGATTTCCCGGCGCCTTGCCGGCGCGGGCGCCGAGGTCATCATGGCCGTTCGTAACGGCGCGAAGGGTGACGAGGGTCGAGGAGAGCTGCTCGCGACCCAGCCAGACGCCCGACTCGACGTGCGCATCCTGGATCTCGCCGATCTGTCGTCGGTGCAGCGCTTTGCCGACGCCCTGTTGAAAGAAGGCCGTCCCCTCGGTGCGCTCGTCAACAACGCGGGCGTCATGGCGCCCCCCGCGCGCTTCGAGACGGTCGACGGCTTCGAGCTGCAGATGGGTACCAACTTCCTCGGGCCGTTCGCCCTCACGATGCGCCTCCTGCCTCTCTTGATGGAGGGGCGTGTCTCGACGATGAGCAGCACGGCTGCCATAGTGGGCCGTCTTCGATGGGACGATCCTCAGTGGCTCAACGGCTACAGCCCGTGGCGTGCGTACGCCCAGTCGAAGCTGGCCGATCTGGTCTTCGCTCAGCACTTGGCAGAAGTCGCGCGAGAGAAGAACTGGGGCGTCATGAGCAACGCGGCCCACCCAGGATTCACCCGGACCAATCTGATTAGCGCCGGCGCGAGTATCGGGCGCACGCACCCCCGGCGCCAGTGGGTGAATCGCGTGTCGTGGCCGTTTTCTCAGGGCGTCGAGAGTGGTGCCGAACCGATGCTCTACGCGGTCACGAGTCCCGACGCCTTCGCCGGTGCCTACTACGGTCCAAATCTGATGATCGTCGGCTCGACGACCCTCGTGCGGCCGCCGCGTTCGGCGAGAGCGGGAGATCTCGGCGGGCGACTCTTCGAGCTCGCCGAGGCGCTGACCGGTGTCGCCGTGCCCGAGTGACCTACAGCGAACGGTAGCGCGGCACGTAGCCGCCGGTGCCGAGCAACGACGACTGCTCAGGGTCCATTGTCTCGTCGACGTCGCCAACGACCTCGGTGACCCACGGGAGGCGGTCCTTCAAAATCCTCGTGACGCCGCCTTGAATCGTGTCGGACGAGATCGCACAGCTCGAGCAGGCACCCTGGAGCTGCACTTCGACAACGCCGGACTCGACGTCCGCACGCATCAGCACGAGGTCCCCGCCGTCGGCCTGCACCGAGGGACGCATGAGGTCCATCAGCGCGTTCAGCGCCGACATCCGGCTCGCTCGCTCCTGATCGGTAAGTTCCACCTCCCTATTCTGCCGTGAATTATCCGCGCCGTGCCCACGCGCTTCAGTACGATAAGGCGAATGCAAGCCAAGGGCGCCCTCTCCGTTGACGAAATCGACCTCTCCGACATCGCCTTTTGGCAGCGGACCTACCAAGAGCGCGCCGAGGCCTTTCGCACGCTGCGCCACGAGCGCCCGATAAGCCATTACGCCGAGCCGGACATCTCGGATACCGCCATTGAGTTCCCGAAGGGTGACGGCTACTACGCCGTGACTCGCTACGCGGACGTCGCCGAGGTCACCCGTCGTCCCGACGTCTTTCTCTCGGGCCACAGCTCGGTCACGATGTTCGACCTGCCGCCCGAGATGGCCGAGTACTTCTCGGGCATGATCTCCACCGACGATCCGAAACACGCCCGCCTTCGCCGAATCGTCTCGAACGCCTTCAACCCGAGAAACGTGCGCGCGATCGAAGACTCCATCGAGCGCGTTGCGACAGAGACGCTCACGCGCGCGCTCGGTCACGGAACGGGCGACTTTGTCGTCGACATCGCCTCTCCGTACCCGAGCGAGATCATCTGCCACATGATGGGCGTGCCCGAGAGCGAGTACGGCACCGTTGTTCGATGCGCCAGCGTCATTCTCTCCAACGGCGACCGCGAGATCATTGGCGAAGGGACCGACCCCGCGGTCGCCTTCCTCGAGGCCGGCGCGACACTCATCGGCATCATGGAAGAGCTCGGCAAGTATCGCGTGGACGATCCCATCGACGACATCACGAGCGCACTGGTGAACGCCGAGATCGAATCGGAACGACTGACCCAGCAAGAGCTCGCTTCGTTCTTCGTGCTGCTCGTCACGGCCGGCAGCGAGACGACGCGTACCGCGCTCAGCCACGCCCTGCACTACTTCGGCGAGTTCCCCGAACAAAAGCAGCGGCTCGCGAGCGATTTCGACGGATTGGCGAAGACCGCCACCGACGAGATCGTGCGCTACGCCTCGCCGATTACGTGGACTCGACGCACGCTCGCATCCGACTACACCCTCGCGGGCGTCGACCTAAAGGCCGGCGAGAACGTCGTGCAGTTCTACAACTCGGCCAACCGCGACGAAACGGTCTTCGCCGACCCCGACGTCTTTGACGTCGGGCGAACGCCCAATGATCACTTCGGTTTTGGCGCGCCGGGACCTCACTTCTGTCTCGGCGCGCACCTCGCGCGAAGAGAGATCACCGTCATGTGGCGAGAACTTCTTTCGCGGACGCCGCTCATCCACCCAACGAGTGAGCCCGTGCAACTCGCCTCTAGTTTCGTCAACGGCATCAAGCACCTCGACTACCGCTTCGACTAGCCCTTTCGCGCCGTGACGGCCTCGTCGTACGCGTGCAACGCCCGTGGTCCCCACACGGTCCCGGGGCCTCCGTTCATCGAGATCGCCACCCCGATCGCTTCGGCGAGCTGTTGGCGAGTCGCGCCAGCGCGAAGGGCTCCACGAGTGTGCGCGACGATGCAGCCGTCGCACTCGCGCGTGATCGCAATAGCGATCGCCAGGAGTTCTTTCACCGCGCTCGACAGATCGCCATCGGCCATCGCGGCACTAGATAATGCTGTGTAGTTTCTCATGACCTCCGGAATCAGACCGTGCAAATCCAATGACGGCTGACGAAGTTCTTCACGTATGTGTTCCATGCTGTCCATAAGCACCTCCACCGCGATCGTAGCCACGCCGAATTGATTGAAGACGGGTTGATGATTTCATATGATGACGACATGACCGCAATAGACGAACTCGTGGCGAACAGCCTGAAGACGCTGGAGGAGCACGGTCACCAAAGGCTGCCCACTGAACCCGAGCTTCGGCTCGCCATACTGACCTGCATGGACTCGCGCATCGACCTGTTCGGGACGCTCGGTCTCGCGATCGGTGACGCCCACTTGGTGCGCAACGCGGGTGGCATTGCGAGCGATGACGCAATACGTTCGCTACTGCTCAGCCAGTGGCTGCTCGGCACGCGATCGATCATGGTGATACATCACACGCGTTGCGGGCTCGAGATGTTCAACGAGGAGACGTTGAAATCAGAGATCGAGACGGAGTTGCGGGTCACTCCCCCGTTCCGCCTCGGCGCGTTCGCTGACGTTGAAGAGGACACTCGCTCCACCGTGAAAGCGCTGCGAGAAAGCCCCTTCCTGAGCGACTCGGAGATACGCGGCTTCATCTACGACGTCGACGACGGATCGATCCGCGAGGTCAAAGTCCCCTACAGCAGCTTCTTATAGCCCTCGCTCGTTGGGATGAAGCTGTTCGCCTCGTAGAAGCGATGGGCGTCGGTGCGCACGTGGCGACTCGTGAGCTGCACGCGGTAGCAGCCTTCTCGCCGCGCGATGGTCTCGGCCGCCGCGAGCAACTGTGCCCCGACCCCCCTGCTTCGCCAATCACTTCGCACATGGACGCTCTCGAGCTCACAGCACCATCCCCCGGTGTGCTGGAAGTGGGGAAAGACCATGACTTGGCAGAAGCCCACGACCTCCCCGTCGGCGTCGGCGACGAGGACCTCACCGCGACGTCGACGCGTCTCATCCACCGCTCGCCAGTACGAGTCGATGTCGTTCTCGTCTTCGGCGCCGGGAGCGAGCGACCCACCTTGGATCACGAGCGACGCCGCGGTGACGTCGTCGAACTCGATGGGACGAATTGTGACCCCCACGACTAGAGGCGGGGATCGATCGGGGTGACCACGCCGACGCTCTGTTCGATGGCTTCTGCCGCGTTGAGGCAGAGATCCTCTCGAAAGAGATCGCCAATCACCTGCACCCCGGTGGCAAAGCCGTTGGCGACGCCCGTTGCGACGCACGCAGCCGGCAGGCCCAGCAGATTCGCCGGCGTGACGAAGCGGACCATCTCGACGGCCTTCATCGCCGACTCCTCGTCGATGATGTCAAAGCCCAACTCGAAGGGCGGTTGCGTCCAGGTCGGCCCCACAATGAGGGGATACGTCGAGAGAAACTCACGCCACGCGCGTGCGACGCGAAATCGATTCTCGAACATCAGCGCCATGGACGCGGGCGTGGGCGTCGGGAAGTCCAGGTGCGTCAACTCGAGAAAGCGACGCCCCCCCTCGCCAATGACCGCTTCGATAACGGGACGCGTCACGTCCAGGCTCGTGATCATGAGCTCGCTCCACGCTAAGTAGGCCTCAAAGATCATCGGCGGATCGACCTCTTCGACTTCGTAGCCCGCCGCCTCCAGCGCGCGCCCGGCAACGCGTACGGCTTCGGCGATCGCCGAAGCGGTCTCGCCACCGCTCGGCTCGGCGACGAGGGCAACGCGCTTTGAGACTGGTCGTCCGTGCAGCGGCACGTCAACGGACTGGGGATCACCGTGGTGGGCGCCCATGACGACTTCGAGACCGCGACGAACGTCTCCCACGTGTCGTGCGAGCACGCCTTCTGCGTACATGATCTGAGAGTTGATGGGCATCTCAACCAACGCGCTCGGATTACCGCCGGGGACACGCCCGCGCGTAGGTTTGATCGACGCGATGCCACAGCAGTAGGCCGGATTGCGCAGAGAACCGCCTACGTCGTTGCCGAGGCCGATCGGACTCATGCCGGCAGCGATAGCCGCCGCCTCCCCGCCCGACGATCCTCCGGCCGTGTAGCCGTGTTTCCAGGGATTATGCGTCGAGCCGTAGAGCGACGACTCGGCGTTAAAGCGCAGTCCGAGGTCGGGCATGTTGGTGCGCCCGAGCACGATCGCCCCGGCGGCCTTCATCTTCTCGACGGTCGGCGCGTCATGGGTAGCCATGAAGTCCCTCAGCGCGGTCGCACCCTCGCTCGTCGCGTAACCGGCGACGTCGAGGTTGGTCTTCACGCTAAATGGCACTCCGTGCAGCGCACCGAGCGGCTCGCCGGCCTTTAGTGCCGCATCGGCGGCGTCCGCGGCCGCGAGCACTTCATCGGGGCGCACTTCGACAATGGCGTTTATCTCGCCGTTCACCCGCTCAATGCGATCGAGGTGCGAGAGCGCTACCTCGCGGGAGGTGACGTCGCCACTTCGAATCCGTTGCGCCAACGCCGAGGCCGACTCCCGCCACAGTTCATCCGACACTCTCTACCCCCTGTTCCACCCGGGTAGTCTGCCACGCGGAAGCGCGTCGGCTCAGCCGAAGCGGCCGAGGGTGTAGTCGAGCGTGCGGGGGTCGTCGGGGTTGTTGAAGATCTTCTCCGTGGTGTCGAACTCGATGAGCTCTCCGGCCCGGTCCTCGCCCATCAACAAGAACGCACAGTCGTCAGAGATGCGAGCGGCCTGTTGCATGTTGTGCGTCACGATAATGACCGTGACGCGGCTCTTCAGCGTCTTCATAAGCTCTTCGATGTGCAGCGTCGCAATGGGGTCGAGGGCCGACGTCGGCTCGTCCATGAGGAGCACCTCAGGATCGAGCGCCAGGGCGCGCGCGATGCAGAGACGCTGCTGCTCGCCGCCCGAGAGGTTTGACGCAGCCACCTTGAGCCGCGTTGACACCGAATCCCAGAGCGCGGCCGAACGCAGCGAGGACTCCGCCGATTCGTCAAGCAGGGACTTCTTCTTGATGCCGTTGAAGCGAAGGCCGGAGACCACGTTGTCGTAGATCGACATGGTCGGGAACGGGTTCGGACGCTGGAAGACCATACCAACGCGCGTGCGCAACTCCGTGACGGTGAGGTCGCCCCGGTAGATGTCAACACCCTCGAGCGTGATCTTGCCGGTCACCTTCGCACCGGGCGTGAGATCGTGGAGTCGATTGAGCGCGCGCAGCAACGTCGTCTTGCCCGAACCCGACGGACCGATGAGGCTCGTCACGCGATTCTTCGCGACCTCAAAGGTGCAGTCCCGTACGGCGACACGGCCGTGGAACGAAACGGCCACGTCGGTCAGCTTCATTGCGGATGGACCCCGTTCGGCCGGGGCGGACGGCTTTACTTCAGTCCTGAATTCGGTCATGGCCTCTATCTCTTGTTCCATAATTAGTTTCTAACCTGTTGCTTTCTCGAAGCCCAAATCCGGGCAGTAAGACTCAGTATGAAAATGAAGACAACCAGGACTAACGCGATTCCCCAGACTTGGGCGCGCTGGGCTGGCCATTCGGACTTCGCGTTCTCGTAAATGGCGAGCGGCATTGCCGAGACCGGGTCAAAGGGCTTCCACGAGTTCGTAAACCCTCCGCCGATCACGAGCAAGACCGGTGCAGTTTCACCGACGGCGCGCGAGACCGCCAGGATGATGCCGGTCACGATTCCCGTCAACGCGGACGGCAGAACGATGCGCATCGAGACCTTGTGGGGCTTTGCACCGAGAGCGAGACCGGCTTCTCGCAGCGTGAGCGGCACGTTGCGAACGGCGATCTCGGTCGAAATGATGATGACTGGCAACATCAAGACGGCGAGCGCGAAGGATCCCGCGATCGACGAGAAACCGACGTTGAGGTCGTGGACGATCAGTGAGAAGGCGAAGAGTCCCATCAAGATCGACGGCGCGCCCGCCATGGTCTGGGACACCACGCGCAAGGTAGTCGCGAGCTTCGATTCCGTCTCGGCGAGGTAGACGCCGACGAGCACGCCGACGGGTATCGCGAGGATCGACGCGTACACCGTGAGCGCGATCGTGCCGATGATGTCATTCGAGATGCCACCGGTCGCATTGGGACTCAGCAGCGTCGGAGTCGTAGGCAGCGTCGTGAAGAACTTCCAGTCGATCTGGCTGAGCCCTTGCTTGAACAGCTGGTACACCAAGAGCACGAGCGGCACCGCTGCGATAAGGAGGGCAACCGAGCACAGCCCGACCATGATGCGCGACGTCGTAACCCGACGAGCGCGAACGCGATTCGACGTTCGCCGGATCTCGTCGCGCATGGCGTGACCGGTGTCCGATGGTTCTTCGAGGTCGAGGAGGTCGCTCATACGATGGACATCAATCGACGCTGGCGGTTCACGAGCGCGCGGCTGATGAGGGCCAAACACACGTTAAGGATCATCAACAGCACTCCCAGCGCCATGAGGGCAGCGACTTCGTTGCCCTGAGACTCACCGAACTCGGTCGCGATCCAGGCTGCGATCGACGTACCCGGGTACAGCAAGTGGAACTGCACGTTCGCAACGCTTCCGGCCACGAGCGCTACGGCGACCGTTTCACCGGTGGCACGGGCGAGGGCGAGAAACGTCGCGCCGAAGAGGCCGATCTTCGCGGTGGGAAGGACCACTTCGCGGATCATCTGCCAGCGTGTTGCCCCGAGGCAGAGACTCGCTTCCATCAGGTCTTGGGGCACGACCGAAATGACCTCACGGCTGATCGCAACAAACGTCGGAAGAATCATGATGCCAAGGACAACCGAGGCGAGCAGCAATGAGGTCCCGAACTCTTGACCGGAATTGCCAAAGATGTCCTTGGCGAAGGGCCAGCTATTCAGCCACGGGTTGACGGTTGTCTGCATCCACGGGGCAATGATGAGGAGACCCCACAGGCCATAGACGACGCTGGGTATTGCCGCGAGCAGTTCAACGAGCGTCGCGACGATCGTGCGAAAGCGACGGGGTATGAAAAACACGATGGAAATCGCGGTGCCGAGACCAATGATCACGGCAATGACCAGCGCGATGAGAGAGGTCTCAAGCGTCCCGGTGATCATCGCAAGGCCACCGAAGGGACCGTCAGGCGAGGTCCAGCCCTTACCGGTTAGGAGCGTGACGCCGTGGTGAATCCACTCCGGCCAGGAACTCCAGAAAATCGTTCCGACGAACCCGAGGCTGACCGCAGTAAACAACAACGCGGCAGCGAGAAGCACATAGTGATACCACGTACGAGGGTTGGCGGCGGAAACTGGTTCCGCCGCCATCTCCTCGTACTCGAGCAGGCCAACGACTGGTCCGTCAGTAACGACTGGTCCGTCAGACATCTAGTATCAATCGCTCCCTTGCTCTAGAAAACTGAACTGCTTAAGACTTCTGGGTCACACAAACCGTACCGCTCGCGGTGACGGTCTCGAGCTGAGCGCGAGCGTACGCGCGCGCCGGTGTCGGCAGCGGGACGTAGCCCTCGGCCGTGGCGTACTTGTTCTGGGCGTAGTGGGTCTCCCAGTCGAGGTACTTGGTCTCAGCCTCGCAGGTCGCTTCACTTGTCTGGGACTTGGGAACAATCGCCCAGCTGTAGGTCGCGAAAGGCCACACGTCGTTGCCCGGCTCGTCAGTGATGGAGAAGTTGTCCGGCGTCACGCTCGTACCACCCGCCGCCGCAGCAGCAGCGATGCTGGCGAGGCTCGGGGAGAGCCACTGGCCGTTCTTGTCCTGGAGCTGGGCCACCTGGATGGCGTCGTTACCGGGGATCAAGACGTAGCTGTACTCGACGTAGCCAATCGAACCGAGCGTGTTGACGATCCCTTGGGCCATGCCCGCGTTGTTCGCCACTCCGTCGATGTTGGTGGCACCCCACGCACCGCCCGAACCTTCCATCACGGCGCCGCCGCTCGGGGCAATTCCCGAGTTGCCGGCCTGATAGAGCCAGTAGGTGAAGGCTTCAGTGGTGCCAGAACTCGCGGCACGGTAGAGGACCTTGATCGTGTCGCGGGGCTCATTGTTGGTGCCTAGCCCGGCGAGTGCCTTTCCGATCGCGGTGCTCGAACCACCGTTGGTCGCGACGATCGTGGGGTCCGACCACTGCGTGATCTTGCCGTTATAGATGTTGGCAACTTCTGTCGCGGTGAGCTTCAAGTTGTCAAAGCCCGCACCGAGGTTGTAGCCCATAACTCCACCGCCCAGGAGGTAGGGAACTTGCACGTAGTTCGACTCTGTCACGCCGGCCGGGATCGTGCCCGCAGCATTCGCCGACATCGGAACGTCCGAGAAGCCAATGCTGAGAGAACCGTTGGTGATGCCGGTGCGACCGGAACCCGATCCGGCGGCCGGGTAGGAGCTGAAGCTGACTTTGCCGCCAGCGGTGTAGCCCGTTGAACCTGACGTCGTCACGCCGATGAGCGGAGCGTCAAAGGACGAGCCGTTGATCGCGAGCGAGACCGTGCTGGGTACGGTGAGGTCGCTGTCACCAGCGAGACCCGAACCCATCAAGCTCGGCTTGGACCGAGACCAGCCCGACGGGCACGTCCTGGCAAACGACTTGGTCCTAAGCGCGCTTGAAGTCAGTTCGTAGCAGGTGACGTGCTTGACC
>JBAUSF010000032.1:0-1874 GCA_049581565.1 Acidimicrobiales bacterium | reverse complement strand
CCCAGAGCCCGAGCAACCGCGGAATGTCTTTGGTTGGGGACATCATGCCGTAGACCGACCCCTGGATGCGCTTCTGGTACATGGTCATCTCCAGCAGCGAGAGGGTGACGGCCGAGGGAACTTCGCTTCCTGCCGCGGTCACCGCCACGGTGCCGCCCTTCCGGATAGCAGCGACCGCGTCGGTCACGTTCTGAGCTTTGATGGTGCCCACGGTGATGATTGCCGAATCGGCTCCCTGACCGTTCGTCAGATCCTTCGCCAACTGCGCCGCGCTCTCGATATTGTCAAACGCGTCGGTGGCCCCCAACTTCAGCGCCGCGTCACGTTTCATGGCGAGTGGATCGACCGCGATGATCCTCGTCGCGCCCGCGTGTCGTGAACCCTGGACCGCGTTGATGCCGATGCCGCCGATCCCCACGACGATCACGACGTCACCGGGTTGTACGGCCGCGGCGTTGACCGCCGATCCCCATCCGGTGGGGACGCCACAGGCGAGCAGTGCCGCAATGTCCATCGGCACGTTCTTGTCGATCTTGATGCAGCTCTGTTCGGGCATCACGCTGTATTCGGAGAATGTGGAAATGAGTCCCGCCTGGGCCACGTCCTGGCCGTCCAAGTGCATTCGGAACGTGCCGTCGAACTGGCTGCCGATGAGCATCTTCGCCCCCTGGTCACAGAGGTTCTGCTGGCCACTCGCGCACCACCGGCATCGCCCGCACGATGGCACGAATGAGGTCACGATGTGGTCGCCCACGTGGAGATCACGTACGCCCGGACCGACCGACTCGATGACGCCGGAAGCCTCGTGGCCCCCGCAGAACGGTAGGTGCGCGACCGAGATCTCACCGCTGGCGAAGTGGTCGTCGGAGTGGCAGAGTCCGGACGCAACCATTCTTACGAGCACCTCGTGGTCGCGGGGCTCGTCGAGTTCGACATCCTCAACGTGCCACGCGCCGGGAACTTCCAGTAGCAGCGCCGCCTTTGTCTTCATGTGACCCCCTCGCTCGAGACGCCACTCGCTAAACCGGTGGCGCCCCCAGGGCAGAGGTTAGCGTCGGATCGGCAGTTTCATGAAATTATGTCAATAAAATATTTCGCAGATTTCTCATTAATAGTACGAATAAGATTGGCTGTACTGAAATGATGTCAGTTATGCTACGGTGACTCCGCGGTGGGGCGTTCGAGTCAGCGTGTTGGTTGAGGCGTGGGGGGCAACGATGGTTAGTCGAATGTCGGAGGTGACGAACGAGACGAACGTTCGATGGACGCTTCAGTCCTTCTGCAACGGTCGCTTCGTCGACGGCGAAGGCGAGAGCCTGACAGTGCAGAACCCCGCCACGGAAGAGATTGTCGCCCGCGGCAACGTGCTGAGTCCTTCTCAACTCGACGCGACCATGCGCGCTGCGCGCTCGGCGTTCGACTCAGGTTCGTGGCGCGACGGCGCGGTGCGTCGAACGGCACTCTTGCGGCTGGCCGAATTGGTTCAAGGGGCCGAAACCGCCTTGACAGAATCCCTGGTGTCCGAGATCGGTACCCCCGCGTCGCTGTGCGCGTCGTTTCACGTCCCGGCGTGCGTCGCCATGCTTCGCTACTTCGCAGAGCAATCGGTGGTGGATCGAACCGTGATGCTCGGTCGCGACGAACGCACCCCCGTGAGCGAAGCGATCATTCGCTACGAGCCCATCGGCGTCGTCGTCGCGATCGGCGCATACAACTCCCCGCTGTGGATGCTCGGCGCCAAGGCGGGAGCTGCGCTCGCTGCCGGGTGTTCGGTCATCTTCATGTCCAGTCCGCTGGCCCCGATTACGGCGATGCTGTTTGCGGAGCTGGCCCGCCAAGCGAACATCCCATCGGGAGTGTTCAACGTGGTACTC
>JBAUSF010000031.1:0-3047 GCA_049581565.1 Acidimicrobiales bacterium | reverse complement strand
GTTCCGGTCGTCGTACACCAGCAGTCGGTCTTCGAAGGATTTCGTACGTTCCTGCACAACAAGCGGATGCTGGTTTGGCTCGTCGCAACGGCCGGCACCTGGGCCATGATGGATTTCGCCTACTACGGCAACACCATCTCGAGTCCTGAAGTCCTAAAGGCCATCAACCCACATGGCTCACTGCTCTACAACACCACTCTCCAGATGCTGATCTTCGTCGTCTTCGCGCTGCCCGGCTACGCGCTCGCCATTTGGCTCCTCGACAAGACCGGGCGACGAAAGATCCAGTGCACCGGCTTTTCCGTGATGGCTATGGCGTTCCTCGTGATCGGCCTCGTCTCGGACGTTGCGACATCTGTCGCGCCCTTTGTCATCATCTTTGGAGTGAGCTACCTCTTTACAGAGTTCGGCCCCAACACGACCACCTTCATCTACCCCGCTGAGATCTTTCCCGTGAACGTCCGCACGACGGGACACGGCATTTCCGCGTCGGCGGGCAAGTTGGGCGCCTTCGCCGGCGCGTTTCTCTTTCCCGACATGCTCGCCTCATCAATGGGCCTTCGCGGGGCCGAAGACGTTGCGGGTTGCGTCTGTCTCTTCGGGCTCGCCCTATCGGTGTGGCTCCTGCCCGAGCCCATGGGCCGGAGCCTCGAAACTCTGGAGCACATGGTGACGAGGCCAGGAGTAGTTCCCGCGATGCAGCCGGTCGCCTGATGGGTTCACGAATTGTCGTCGGTGTCGACGGATCAGAACACGCCAACGCCGCCCTTCGATGGCGAAACCACCCGATCTAGGCTGCGCTACGCGACCCGGTTTCGCTGGGTTGGTGCCGCGCACTCGCGACACAACACCACCGACGGGCGGAACGTCTTCGTGGGATCGGGGGTTCGCATGACCCGCACCACACCGTTCCCTCGGCACTCGCGCATGTGCCAGCACGAGTTGCGTGAACAACCGCATACGCCCGAAGCCGGGCGCCGCGTGGGCTTGGGTGGGTCGGACGTCTCGGCCGAATGCGCGAGAGAAAGCTGACTCACAGGCATCACCTCATAGTCGTCGGTACCCTAATTTTACCGACCACTATTCGGCGAACGTGTTTCATTTCGCTGAATCTTGTGCGTGACAAATGTAACGAGCGTTCTGCTACCTCGACTTTTCGTCAACGTCCTGTCTTGCCGCACTCACACTCATCGGCCGCGAGACGACATCGTCAACTTTAAGGAATCTTCGCGAACAGCGTTGCCTGTGACGCGCCTGAATCCTGGGCGTAGCACCGCAGCGAGTCGAGGTACTTGATCCATCCTTCGTCACTCGCCGCCTTGTTGTTGGCGACTTCGAAACTTGCCAGATCCTCGAACGCTGACAGCCAGTTCACGCCTCCGTAGTTGCCCGTGAGGTTGATGAAGAATGCGACCGGACTCCCCGTCATCGCCTCGAACTTCTGGGCGATGCTGATGCCGTGGGTGACGGCAGCCTCCGCCTGGCCCACCGCGCTGACCGCTCGCACCGTGCTCACCACTTTCATCGAGGTGAAATCGCCTTCAGTGAGGTAGAGCGCTTGGTAGAGGTGGTCGTCAACTCCGTCCACGAACTTCAGTCCTTCTGCGGCGAGGTCCATATACGCCTTATCAGTGGCGAGCCTCGTGGTTGAGGTGTCGAGCGTGCCCAGATCTGCCCACCAGGAGGTCCACGAGACCGTCCCAAAGGCCGGCGACAAGGTGGTCCCCCACAGCCCTACCTCGTTACCCATTACCTCGCTGGCGCGGTCTCGGATGGTGGCTGCCCACTTCCGACCTTCTACGCCCCTGATTCGAGCCTGACGCGTGAATAGATACATGATCCCTCCCCCGCACCGCACGACAATCGCGGGCGCCGTGGCGGAACGTACCATATTTCCTGTTGAATTGCTCTACCGATTTCTCCGACGCGAGCGACGCCCCTACTCGCCGGTCGCGCCGTCGATCGCCTCGCGCAAGAGGTCCGCGTGACCGTTGTGGCGGGCGTACTCCTCGATCATGTGGCAAAGAATCCATCGCAAGCTTGGGACCCGACCGTCTTCGCTGCTTCGCCGAGCAAGCTGATCGACGCCGCCCGTCACGAGCGCCTCATTGACCGCGATACGGGATCGTTCGACGGCTCCCTGCCAGAGTGACAGGAGCGTCGCGGGCGAGTCATTTTCGGCCGAATGCCACTCCCAATCGGGATCGCCATCCCAATCAGCGTCGCCAAACGGAGCTGCCTGGTCTCGACCCCACAACCACTGTGAGAACCAGTAATCCTCCACCAGTGCCAGATGCTTCATCATCCCGCCGAGCGTCATCGACGACGACGCGATCGTCCTTGCGAGCTGAGCACCGTCCAGACCAGACGTCTTCCAACCAAACGTGCCTCGCTGGTAGTCGAGAAAGCCGAGCAGGGTCGCCGTCTCGCTCCCGGCCTCGGGCGGATCGGTGCGGCCGTGCTCGTCAGTCGTCATCACCGCGGAGTCTAGAGAGCACCGGCCGCACCGTCAGCACTTCGCCGAGCCTCGACAGCGTGTAGGTATCACCACCGAAGAGGTCCAGATTTGGCGTCGAGCGAGTCGGCCCAGATTGAAGAAGCACAATTACTCGACGTTCGTGCGTTACGGTTTTCAAGATGAGCGATTTATCCGTAACGGCCGCACCCGTCGCCTCGCGAACAGTTCGCCCGACGTGTGCGAGAGCCACCACGGCTGGATGATCGTATGAATCCGAGTACTCTCTTTGGCTTTGAGGAGCACACGCGCCTGCTAGACGAGCTCCCTGACGTCGTCATCATTCTCGGTTCCGACTTGAACCTGCTGTGGGCAAACCACCAGGCCGAAGTCGTTTTCCTGGTCTCGGCGAACGAAGTCATCGGCCAATCGGTGATCGAGCGAATCCATCCCGACGACCTCGAGCTGGCGCTTCGCTCTTTCGAATCGGTCCAACACCGCGAAGTCGGCAATCCGATCGAGATCAGAGCGCTCGCGGGTACCGAGTGGCGCCTCTTCGAGGTCGTCGGGCGATCCGTGAGCTGGCTTGACA
>JBAUSF010000030.1:0-3760 GCA_049581565.1 Acidimicrobiales bacterium | reverse complement strand
GCCGATCCCACGCGCCACTGACCATCTCGACGTACTCGAGTCTCACGCCCTGTTCATTCTGCGCGAGGTTGTGGCCGAGTGCGAACGACCGGTGCTGCTCTTTTCGGGTGGCAAGGATTCGGCCGTTTTGTTGCACCTCGCCGCGAAGGCCTTCGCTCCCCAGCAGCTTCCCTTTCCCGTTCTGCACATCGACACCGGACAGAACTTCGCCGAAGTGCTCGAGTTCCGCAACCGTGCTGTCGAGGCGGCGAACGCCCGTCTCATCGTCGCGCGCGTCCAAGACACCATCGACCAGGGCAAAGTCGCCGATCCCGGTCCGCTCGGTTCGCGCAATCGACTTCAGACCGTGACGTTGCTCGACGCCATCACTGAGCACCACTTCGACGCGGCCTTCGGCGGTGCCCGCCGTGACGAGGACAAGGCCCGAGCGAAAGAGCGAATTCTGAGCTTCCGCGACGGCTTCGGCCAGTGGGATCCGCGTCAGCAACGCCCCGAGCTATGGCAGCTCTACCAGGGCAAGGTAAACCCCGGCGAGCACGTGCGCGCGTTCCCACTCTCGGACTGGACCGAGCTCGACATCTGGCAGTACATCGGACGCGAACGAATGAACCTTCCCTCCATCTATTACGCGCACGAGCGCGACGTGGTAGAGCGCGACGGCATGTGGCTGGCTGTTGGTGAATTCGTCGAGCCGCGCGCCGACGAGACTGTCGTCCGCCAGATGGTTCGCTTCCGCACGGTCGGCGACGCCAACTGCACCGGGGCTGTTCTGTCCTCGGCCACCACGATCGAGGCCATCATCGACGAGGTAGCGATTGCCAACGTCTCCGAACGCGGCGCCACTCGCGGCGACGACAAGTTTTCCGAGACGGCGATGGAAGACCGTAAGCGCGAGGGCTACTTCTAAGTGGACCTCGCGACGAAAGACCTGCTTCGCCTCGCAACGATCGGCTCCGTTGACGACGGAAAGTCGACGCTCATCGGCCGCCTGCTCGTTGACACCCGTCAACTCTTCGACGACCAGTTAGACGCCGTCGCCGCAGCGTCAGAGAAGCGAGGTATCGGGGACCTCGACCTCAGCTTCGTCACCGACGGCCTGAGGGCCGAACGCGAACAGGGCATCACCATTGACGTCGCCTATCGCTACGCGACGACGCCCACGCGCAAGTTCATCATCGCCGACTGTCCCGGCCACGTTCGGTATACGAGAAACATGGCCACCGGCGCCTCAACCGCAGATCTCGTCCTCGTCGTTGTCGACGTCGCGAGCGGACTGAAGGAGCAGACCCATCGCCACCTCTGCATCGCCGCCCTGCTGGGCGTGCGATCCATGGTCGTCGCGGTCAACAAGATGGACACCGTCGCCTGGTCCGAACTCGCCTTCCAGCGCGTCGTCGATCAGATCGACACGCTCGGGGGCGAGCTTGGATTCTCATCCACCTTGGCTATTCCGGTGTCCGCGCTGCTGGGTGACAACGTGGCCACAACCTCGACGAACACCCCCTGGTACGAGGGGCCTTCGGTCCTCGACGCGCTCGAGCAGTCCGAGGCCGGCACGTGGGAGGCCGCCCAGGGCGCGCGCCTGCCCATTCAGTGGGTTCTGCGCCAGCCCGGCGGCGGGCGGACGTACGCCGGCATGGTGAGCGGTGAGGCCTTTCACGTTGGCGACCGCGTCACGTTGCTGCCAGCCAATATCGAAACAACGATTCGAGCCATCAACTTTGGCGGTGAACCACGGCTCGAGGCGAACGTTGGTCTCGCCGCGGACATCGACCTCGCCGACGAAACCGATGCCGGTCGCGGCGACCTCATCGCGACCGCCCCGCTGCCGCGCGTGACGAGAGAGTTCGAAGCGACAATCTGCTGGTTCGGCGAGAAACCTCTCGCCACAGACGGACAGCGCCTGCGTCTCAAGCACACGACGAAGTCGACCCCCGTACGAGTCCAAGGGATCACCGGTGTCATCGATATCGAGTCCCTCTCGATCGATGAGGCGACGTTGCTGGCCACCAACGACATCGGCCTGGCCACGCTCGTCACCGCCGACGCCCTCGTGGTCGACGACTACCGAGAGGATCGCGTGACCGGTAGCTTCGTCCTCATCGACGAGGTGACCAACGCCACTGTCGCGGCGGGCATGGTCGGGCGCGCGCTCTTTCTCTAGCCCGTAACGACGAGGACGTCCAACGTGCGCGGTCCGTGCACACCCTCCACCCGGCTGAGTTCGATGTCGGACGTGGCGCTCGGTCCGCTGATCCACGTCATGGGCGAGGAGGCGTCGAGTCGCGCCACGGCGTCGGGAACGCCCGCCACGATCTGGTGGACTCTCACCACCACCAGGTGATAGTCCGGTACGAGCGTGAGCGCGCGACGTCCTTGACCGCTGTCGTGGGTCAGCACGATCGTCCCGGTCTCGGCAATCGCGACGGTGCACGTGCTCACGACTGCGTCGAGTTCGTCGAGCCGGGGCGTCGAAAGTTCGGGACTGTCACGAACGACAACGCCGTCGACGTCCTTCAGCCACTCGTGCGGGAACCCTTCGGGAGCGACGACCCGCGTCGCGCCGCGACGAACGAGTCGCGCCCGAAGCAGCCGGGCTACGTCATCCAGCGCAACCTTCTCAACATCGGCGCGATAGTCCCTCACCCGCTCGACGAAGAGATCGACGCTGCCCGTCCCTCGCGGACCTCGATACGCGCGTGGCACCGCGGGGGTGACGCCCGCGGCACGGGCCGATCGAATTCGAGTGAAGATCTCGTCGCGCGCGGGGCTACTCACTCCCTACCCCCTTCGAATCGCTTCGTGGGGATCTGTGGGAGGTCCCGGTACTTCGTCCACGCACGCACGGGACCGGGAACGAAGCGAAGCGCTCTCGATCGACGAGAGAGTCGGCGCCCACTACGAAGCACCCACATCGCGGCGCTCCAGCGCCGCGGGCTCGACATCAAGCTCGCCATCGCCGACATTCCGAGCGACTCGAGCGAGGGCGGCCTCGACGTGCGAGCACGCTCTTCCACGGCGCGGCTGCGCAAGTGCACGAGCATGGTGGGCATATCGATCTTGACGGGACAGACTTCGAGGCACGCACCGCACAGCGTTGAAGCAAAGGGGAGGGAGTCGTTGTCCGCGATGCCCGTGAGCTGTGGGCTCAGCACCGCACCGATCGGTCCGGGATAGATCGAGCCGTACGCGTGGCCGCCGACGCGCTCGTACACGGGACAGACGTTGAGGCACGCCGAGCATCGGATACAGCGAAGGGCACTGCGGCCCTCGGGGTCGGCGAGCGTCGCGGTGCGCCCGTTGTCGAGAAGGATCAGATGGAACGACTGACCTTCGACGGCCCCGGTCCACATCGAGCTGTACGGGTTCATCCGCTCGCCGGTCGCCGAGCGGGGCAGCAGCTGGAGAAAGACCTCCATGTCGCTCCAGCGCGGGACGATCTTCTCGATGCCCATCACCGTGATGAGCGTTCGCGGCAGCGTGAGGCACATGCGGCCATTGCCCTCGCTCTCGACCACGCACAGCGTCCCGGTCTCGGCGACCGCGAAGTTCGCGCCGCTGATGGCGACCTGCGCGGAGAGGAACTTGGCGCGCAAGTAGTGGCGCGCCGCCTCGGCGAGCGCCGCTGGATCGTCGCTCAGGGACCGATCAACGCCGTCCATCGCACGAAGGAAGATGTCTCGTATCTCCGCGCGATTGCGGTGAATGGCGGGTACGAGAATGTGACTCGGCCAGTCGTCGCCGAGCTGGACAATCAGCT
>JBAUSF010000029.1:0-1607 GCA_049581565.1 Acidimicrobiales bacterium | reverse complement strand
TAGTGGATGGCGATGCCGTTGACGAAGAGGAAGTAGTAGTCGTGCAACTGGCCGTCGGCACTGCGCCAGCCGGCCAGAACGCCGGTGGCGGGATCGAAGAAGCGATCGTAGTAAACAGAGCGGAGTTTGTCGGCGGCGGCCTGGTAGCGCGCGGCATCGCTGCTGTTGCCGAGCTTGGCCGACATCATCGCCATATCGCCGTAGGCGCGATAGGCGAGTGCGTTGGCGTAGGCATCTTCGTAGCCAAAGCCGATCGTGTCCCACCAGTTGGACGGCCTGATTTTGGGCGATCCATTGGACCAAATGCCGGAGTTGCCGCTCTCGCTGTACTTGATGAGCCCGTCGCCATTGCTGTCGCTGGCGAGCATCGAATCGGCCCAACCGCGGATGCCGTCATAGTTGGCGGCTAGCCAGTCGTCGCTGTGACCCGCGCGAACGCAGTTGGCGGCGGCGATGACCATGGAGGGGAAGGTATCGGAGGTCGTGGTTGGATGGTCGGGAACGACGGCGAGGCCGTAGGCGAATCCGCCGGCCAGCATGCGGTCGAGCGTTTGGCGCACGATGTCGAGAGCCGAGAGGCCATCGGCTAATGGCGGCGTGAGAGCCGCGATGTCCGCAAACTCGTAATAGCAAAATGCGCAGGTATCGCTGGCAGTATTGTTGGCGAGCGCCCGCAGTTCCGGGTTGAGTTGGAGAGCATCGAGCCAGTTGCGTCGGAAAGCATCGAAACGCGGATCGGCGGCGATTCCCGGCTCGTCCGGGTGGATGGCCGTTACGTCGAGCGTATAGTCGACGCGCTGGTGCACGAAGTTGGCGCCAGGAAGCGAAAGCATTGCGGCCTGCCTTGGCCGGTCGGAGGTATACGTCAGCTCAAGCGCAGGGACGCTGGAGACGAGCCGCATGGAGCCTTGGCCGGGAAAATGCAGGAGCGCGGGCGCGGTCAGGAGTCCCGTCGGGGAAAACAGGCCGAGCACGGTGCTGTGGACCTTGTTCAGGTCGAAATGAAAGTTCAATGCGGGCGGATTGAAGTCACCGGACCATTGCGAGGTGAGCAGAATTCTGGTGTCGGAGATGACGAAGGTCCACATGGCCGGCGAATCGGCGGCAGCACCCGCGGCGCGATATTCCACGCGGTGGACACCGTTGGAGTCAGAAGCCGAGACGATGTAGCCGCCATCGCTCCTGGATGCACTGACGATGTTGGGGCCGCGCCGCCCTTTGCCGAGGCCGTCGATGTTCAGGCTGAAGAACTCGGGAGCTGTCGGGGATAGCTCAAGCTCCATGCTCGGCGACGTAAAGGAAAGGCTGGCCGGGGAGTCGCCGGCTACTTGCGCGGCGATTGAATTGCGAGAAAGAAACACGGCGGTGGTTGCGCCGGCAGTCTTCAAAAAATCCCTGCGCTTCAACATCTCAACTTCCTTTACGGGTTTTCTGTGCGATTTCGGGCACGGGCTGGTTGGCAACAAGGCAGACAGGCGAGACTCCGGTTGGGGTGCGATGACGTGCGCATCTCAAGTATAGGGAATCGCTGACCATCATACTACTGCCAGGTCCCGGCTTATTCCCTGCCCCGCTTGCGGATCTCGATGTTGAGGCGCTTGATCTTC
>JBAUSF010000028.1:0-2608 GCA_049581565.1 Acidimicrobiales bacterium | reverse complement strand
GACGATCGCGGCTACGTCTTCCCCTAGGCCTTCACCCAATAGCCCGGAAGCGTCTGCACAAATCCTGACGGAGCGGTCCCGCCCGTGACGACCATCCGTCCCTTCACCGAGACGGGCGTCGACGGGTACCAGACCCACGCCGCAGCGTAGTGCTTGCCGTCGAAGTAGTCGCGCTCTTGGTTCCACACGCCGTCGCCGTTCTGTGGCGAGCTCGCTGGTCTCGCGCCGACCGAGTACCAGCACCAGACCGTTCTGGAGAAGCCAAGTGTCGAGTGTGCCGGGGTGGGTCCGGGGAGCGACGACCCGACTCCAATATGGTTCAGTGTGGGATCGGAGTTACTCACCGCGCCCTTGTGTGTTCCGTGCGGCGGCGTCTGTGAAGGGCTCGCGCGCGGACGGACGAGAACGGGAGGCCGTACGGGCACTGCGCCGAGGCCTCGAAGTAGGTGCAGGGAGAACACGCGGTCGTCGCTCATGTGCGAAGGCTATCGCCCTCGTGTAAGATTGCCAACTATGGCTGGATTTGGCGACGATTATGTCAGGCGCATGAACGAATTTCGGAACAGTGGCTCTGAAAACACTCGTATTGCAAAACGACGTAAACGTATTGCAAAGAAGACTGATTCTCTTCGTATTGCAAAGCGTAAGTCGCGCACGGTATCGCGAAATCATCGCGCGAAGAGCGCATCAGTCCGCGCCGCAAATAGAGCCAAAAACAAGCTCGTCCGCCGCAATACAAATAACGGATCACGTGGTCGGAAACG
Source organism: Acidimicrobiales bacterium (assembly GCA_049581565.1). Taxonomy (GTDB): domain Bacteria; phylum Actinomycetota; class Acidimicrobiia; order Acidimicrobiales; family RAAP-2; genus RAAP-2. The sequence goes on along the minus strand of JBAUSF010000028.1, from coordinate 1,844 downwards.
ACGCGTAAGCGCGCGGAGTTTGACGGAAAAACACGTGACGGGTACGGTCAATTCGTTATCCCAACAGGAGACTCGTCACATGCCGAAATCGCGTCGCAAGTCCAGGGCAGCAAGAGGCCGTAAGCGTGATGCGAAGGGACACTTCGTCAAAGCTTCGGTTGCTGCTCCGAGACGAAAGCGTCGTCGGGCTCGTGCGTCGGAGACCGCGGTCGCGACTCCGCGCCGCCGAAAGCGCACGTTGAAGAATCCCTGGTACAAGCAGCCGCGGCGTCACGCAAAGGCTGCCAAGAAGGGCTGGAGGAAGCGGAGGTCGGCGGCTCGCCGTCGTCACGCGGCTCCGACCCGTCGGGTCTCGCGACGTCGTCCCCGTACCATCGTCGCGTCGGGACGCGGGAGAGCGCGTCGTCGTGGCTCCAAGCGGAGCACGCCGATCAACATCAAGGTGTCGCTCGCGCCGCGTAAGCGCCGCTCATCCAAGCGCCGGGCTTCTCCGAAGCGCCACAAGTCGCACGCTCGTCGGCGTCACGCGCACGCGCATTACACGCCCGCGTCGCACCAGCTCGCCGCCGACAGTTACGCGCTCGCGAACCCGCTCTCGGGGAGCGAGCTTCTTCTCCTCGGCGTCTCCGGTCTCATCGGGTACGGGCTTGCGGACTTCGCGGGTCGGTACATGGAGACGACGGCGGTCGCTGCCGGTGGAGCCGCGAACAGCGTCCCGACCGGGGCGACGTTGCCGAACGACCAAGCAACCATCGGTTGGCCCTCGTGGCAGGCGATGGCGACGCAGTTCGGTCTCGCAGCTCTCCCCATGATCGGAGCGAGCTTCGTGGACTCTCCGTGGGGCCGCGCGGGGCTTCAGGGCGTTGGACTCGGAGCGGGCTTCGCCCTCTTCGGCAACATCGCCCGGAACGCCATGGCGCAGCTCATCGGGAGCACCGCTCTCGGCCAACAGCTCTATCTCGCGGAGTACGAGGCGCAGTCGGCCGCGACCGCGGGCGCTGGAACCCAGCCGACCGGTCTCTCAGGTCGTCCCCGCGGCATGGGGCGTCCGGCGATCCCGGTCGGGGCGCGAGGGATGGGCGCGGCGATTTCTTCGACCGCGGTCGTTCCGAGGGTCTCGGCACCGGGGACGCGTAGTCCTGCGCAGCCCCCGGCAGGGGTTCCCTCATACAACCCGAACGCCCCCGGTGGAGGCTCACCTCCGTCGTCTTCGATTCCGATGCCTCCCGGCATCTTGTCGAATACGGGGGATCTTCTGCCGACCCCGTCGGCGGGTACGCCCACCCCGGGCGGTCCCGTGGCAGGGCCGCAGTGCGCTCCTTGCTCGACGACTTCGGGCGGGATTGCGGGGACGTACCAGACCGCAGTCAACGCTATTCGAGACGAGTCCTGCCTGGGCCAGATCCCGGGCCCATACGCAACGTTTCCGGAGTGAACCAGTAACGACAAGGGTGAGGGTTCCTTATAGGGCCATTGCCTAGGAGAAGATCATGAAGCAGCACACGCGAGCCATGCAAGGTCACCCGAGCCGACAGATCGGTCTCGGCATGCGTCCGGATAGCGGTCTGACCGCACACCAGATCGGCCTCGGCCAGACGGTCAATAACGACGTCGTCAACAGCGTTCTTTCCTGCGGGTTCACGCAGGTCCCCGTCATCGAGTACGTGACGTGGACGGTCGACCTCCCTGTGCCCGACACCGCCATCGCGGCGACGTTCGGCGACGAGATCGACGTGCTTCAGAATCCGAAGAGCGTGCAAGGCGTCACCGACGTCGATAGCTCGTTCGTCATCAACGGCATCCTCCAAGTCGACATGCTCGTCATCGGCTTCGGCGTGCACGGG
>JBAUSF010000027.1:0-1696 GCA_049581565.1 Acidimicrobiales bacterium | reverse complement strand
GGAGTGGAGCGTAGGCACCCAACATCCACCAGGGGTTTTATCTAATTCACCCGTAAGTCGCGAAGAATTAGCGGCCTTGTGTCCTTCGACGAACGATGGATACGGCGGAAGTTGAACCAACTCCAAGATTTCGTCGTTCTTTCGTGTCACGCCGACCTCAACGGATCACCGCAACGAGAATCGATCGAGTGAATACCGGATGGATCAGCGCCACGATCAACAGCGCATCGATGACGCCGACGACCACAAACTGAGCGGACCGCGCGAGTGCTCGGCGAATCGTCGAGCCGGGGGCAAATGAACATATCTCCCACGACCTGTGTGGTCGTACATCGTGACGCCATTGGTAGTGGCGCGCGGGCAGATCGGGCAGCGTCACGACGCGTCCGCCTTCGCAAACTGCGCCGCGACGCTCGAAGCAACGCGCAGGTACGCGACCACACTCTCGACGTCCACCTTGGACTGTTCGATTAGGTCACCAATACTCAAGTGATCATCTCGACCAATGAGTACGACGCCGCCGCCACAGACGACCCGCAGCCACTCGAGCATCGCCGAAAGATTCTGGTCACCGATCTCGCGGTTGTCACCGCCCTGTCGACTCGGCGAGACCACGACGACCGCGTTCGCAATCAGTCGCGCGTAGCGACCGTCGCACACATTCGACCAGTTATCAGGATCGGGACGATAGCTGAGCAGCTCTCCCGCGAGAGCGCTGACCAGTTCAATGGTGAGCTCCACAGCGTCGTAGGCGAGCTCCGTCGCGATGACCAACGTATCGGCGCAGTCAAACGCTGCGGCGGCGAGTGGTCCGTTCGCCTTCGTGCCGATGTCCGAGACGACGATCTGGGCGGCCCGACGCAGCAGCGACACACCAGCCTCGAACTCCTCGGGCGAGAGATCCGGGCCAGAACTGCTGAGGCTGCGCAGCACGCGCAGACTGCCGACGACGTCGACGTAGGGCGCGAGTGCCGACCACTCTGCGGTCAGGTCGCCCGCTCCCGCTCGCGCGCAGAGCTCTTGAAAGGGACGCGTCGGCGGCTCCGACGACGGCACCAGTCGACGGCGCAGCGTGCCGAGTTGGTGAGTGGCGTCGAGCACGCACGCGATGTCGCCGCGTGACGTCGCGAGCGTCGTCGCTAGCATGGCGGCCGTCGTGGTCTTGCCCGAACCCCCCTTCGGGCCGACCACGACGATGTGGTGCGAACCGGGTTCTCGCGAAAGACGAGCCGTCGCGACCGCCGAGCGCAACTCCTCGAGTTCGCTCCGCTGCCACGTTAAGTCCCTACGACGCACCACGCCAGTCGCCCCTTTCTCGCTAAAAAACGCTGCGCCCGAGTGGGAGCGCGCCGACCACGAACCCCTGGGACTGACGCCCATAGAGGATTCGTGTCTCACAGCCGGACTGACCGGCGGCGCGCTCAATGAGCGCCACCGCTTGGGTCAGTCCTTCGTGGCTGGCGGCAGTGACTGCGAGAAAACCGGTGAACTCGACGTCCGCGTGACCGCCGATGAGGGCCTGCTCACGGGCCAGCAAGTCCTGATATTCCTGGACGTCCGAGAGGTCCTGGACTTGGCCGACCTTCGCTTTGTGGCGCGAATCGGTAATCGCTTCTGTCTTTTCTTTTCGCAACGCTCGCAGTGCCTCCGCCGTCCCCAACGGTCGCGCGATCAAGGAGAGTGATTTACGAATGTC
>JBAUSF010000026.1:0-1510 GCA_049581565.1 Acidimicrobiales bacterium | reverse complement strand
CGCGCGACGTGCAGTGACGGGTTCGGGCAGCGTTGACCACCACAGCGAGTGCGGGGGTTGCACTAGATGTTGAGCTTGGACGCTCCGGTGAAGACCTCGCGAAGGACTCCAGCCATGAAGTCGATGTCCTCTCGAGTAGAGATGAGCGGCGGGGCCAGCTGGACAACGGGGTCACCTCGGTCGTCGGAGCGACAGATGAGCCCTCGTCGGAACATCTCGGGCGACACGTAGCCGCGCAGGAGCCGCTCGGCATCATCGCCGCTCCAGGTCTCCTTGGTCACTTGGTCCTTCACCAGCTCGATGCCCCAGAAGTAGCCCACACCGCGAATGTCGCCGACGATGGGGATGTCCTTTAAGGCCTCGAGGCTCTCGCGGAAGTAGTCCTCGTTCTTGCGAACGTTCTCGATGACGCCCTCTCTCTCGATGATCTCGAGGACCTTCAGCGATGCGGCGCACGAGGCCGGGTGCCCGGACCAGGTGAAGCCATGGATGAACGAGACGTCGCCGTGCAAGAAGGGCTCGGCGATGCGGTCGGTGACGATCATCGCACCCATCGGCGCGTAGCCGGCGGTAATGCCCTTCGCACAGGTGATGATGTCGGGCACGTAGTCGTAGCGCTGGCCACCGAACCAGCTGCCGATGCGCCCGAAGGCGCAGATCACCTCGTCCGAGACGAGCAGGACGCCGTAGCGGTCACAGATCTCGCGCACCTCCTGCCAGTAGCCCGGAGGGGGAGTAAAGCAGCCCCCGGCGTTCTGAACTGGCTCGAGGAAGACCGCGGCGATGGTCTCTGGACCTTCGCGCAGGATTGCCTCTTCGATCTGGCGCGCCTGCCACAGACCGAAGGCTTCGAAGTCGTCGGCGTGGCGTTCTGCACGGTAGAAGTTGACGGCGGGCACCTTGACGGCGCCGGGTACGAGCGGCTCGAAGGGTATGCGGTAGCCATCGAGCGAGGTGATCGTGAGCGCCCCGAGCGTCGTGCCGTGGTAGGCAACGTCACGGCTGATGACCTTGTAGCGATCCAGATCACCGCGCATGCGGTGATACTGGCGGGCCAACTTCCAGGCACTCTCATTCGCCTCGGCGCCACCGGAGGTGAAAAAGACGCGATTGAGATCGCCCGGTGTCAGGCTCGCGAGCCGTTCGGCCAGCTCGATGGCCTTCGGGTGCGCGTAGGTCCACAACGGGAAGAATCCGAGCTCGCCAACCTGCTCGGCCATGGCTTCGCCGATCTCACGCCGCCCGTGACCCAGGGAGTTGGTGAAGAGCCCCGAGAGTCCGTCGAAATACTCGGTGCCGTTCGCGTCATAGACGCGCGTGCCTTCGCCGCGCACCATGATCGGAATCTCCTTCTGCTCGTCGTACGCACCAAGACGCGACATCTGCAACCACAGGTGGCGTCTCGCTCGTTCGGAATAGTCGCGGCTCGCATGTCGCTCGCCGCTGACGGTGATCCCGTCGGTGATGGCCTCGTGAAGTGTCACTTTGTCCCCCATTCATAGGTTTGCTT
>JBAUSF010000025.1:0-4787 GCA_049581565.1 Acidimicrobiales bacterium | reverse complement strand
CGCACCGTCGTCGAGTTCATGCCGGCACCGGGACGCGTCGCGATGTTTCTTGAGGGGGGCTACAACCTCGCCGCACTTCGTGCCTCGGTCGAAGCGACCCTGAGCGCTGCGCTCGGCGCCCCCTGTCGAATCGAGGACCCTTCGAGCGGCGGGCCCGGCGCCGGCGAAGTCCGCCGGGCTCTCGCCGCGCGCAATCAGGCGATTGAGGTGCTGGGCGCATCAAACGAGGAGGAGAGTACCCAATGAGATACAAGATCGCGGTGGGTTTCGACGGGTCGCTCGATGCCGAAGCGGCGTTGCGATGGGCGTTCGACCTCGCCTTGAGGACTGACGCGGACGTCGCCGTCGTGCACGCCGCGGGTCTCCTTGAGCACTCGGCCCCCCGATTTCCTCGCGACAAGACGCCTGAACAAGTCCTCGATCTGGCCGACTCGTGCGGGGTCGACCCTCTACGAGTACATTGGCACTTCGATGACGGAGATCCCTGTTCGGTTCTGTTGCGCGCGAGCGACGAGCCGATGAACGCGAACCTGCTCGTCGTGGGCTCGAGGGGACACGGGCGGCACCCGGGACTGCTGCTTGGCAGCACGAGCTTGGAGCTGGCCGAACACGCCACGGTGCCGATTGTGATCGTCCCGTCGACTCGACTCCACCAGTCACCCGAGCCCTCCCCCCACTCTCAATAGAGCAACGATGCGAACTCTCCGTTCGTCACCGCGCGGTCGAAGAGGAGATGAGAGAAAGCGGCGCGTCGCGTTGGTCGCGATCATCGCGGGCATGAGCGTTGTCCTCCTCAGCGGAGCCGCCGCCGCGACGGCGAAGGATCAACTGGTCGTGAATGGCACCTTCAACCAGGGGCCGCGACACTTCTCGAGCCAATACGCGACTGGATCAAGTGCCGGTGACCTCGGCAATCCGGGGACCCTCGCCGTCGGCACAGATCCGGCCACTTTCAACGGGGCATGGCCGACCATGAGCCCGTTGTCCCCCGCGACCAAGATGCTCATCGTGAACGGCTCGACGACGGCCGGAGAAACCGTCTGGTCCGAGACCGTCCCCGTAGCCACCGATTCAACGTATGTGTTCTCGCTCTACGCCACGAGTCTCTATACGACTCCCGCGGTGCTGGAGTTCCAGATCAACGGCCGCGATCTCGGGAGCAGACCGTGCCCGACGTCGATCGCGAGTTGGAAGCAGCTGTCGGTCACGTGGCACTCGCAGACCGCGACGACCGCGACGCTCTCGATTTTCGACACGGAGCTCGCTTTTGGCGGCAATGATTTCGCCATCGATGATGTCTCGCTGCTCGGGGACGCAGCGGTGCCATCAGGAAACGTCGCCCCGATTGCGGCGACCATCGGAACACCGCGTCAGATCTTCCATTCGATGGGACACAACCTGCTGAACGCAATCATCACAGTTGCCCTCGTCGTTCTGATCGCCTTTCCGGCCAACATCTTCAATCAGACCTTCTCTGATAACTACGCAGAGATCCTGCTCATGGTCGCCAGCGCGCGCCGTCGATTTCGCCACCCCTTTGCCAAACCGCGAGGTGAAGAGGCAGCTTCGTTCGTTCCGCACGGCGAAGAATCCACCGGCAACGGGGCCGCCTCGACGACGCCCGGGCGCGCGACACCGGCGAGGTTCGCCGTTTCGCTCGTCATCGGCGCCTTCCTCGGTGGGTTGCTCAACCCGAAGTTCGGATCGAACGCCCAAACTGTCGAAGATCTCGTCGCGACGGTCGCAGCCTTCCTCTTCGCTGCCACCGTGAGCTGGTTTGTCGCCAAGTCCTTCCGTCGCTATCGCCACTACTCGACCACCACCTACCTGCGGGCGCTCCCCCTGGGGCTTCTTGTTGCGGCGGTCTGCGTCGTGGTGTCACGCCTCACGAACTTCGAACCGGGATACCTCTACGGCGTGGTCATCGGCTTCGCGTTCGTCGGCTCCCTGAAGGACCGCCACACGGCGCACCTGGTCGCCATCTCCACGCTCTCGACGCTCCTGGTGGCGCTCCTCGCGTGGCTCGCGTGGGTGCCCGTCAGCCACTTGGCGCTCGACAGCGGCAACGCCGTCGTGGCGATGGTCGACGATATGCTCGGCTCGATCTTCATTGGCGGCCTCGTCGGCAGCGTAGTTGGGATGCTGCCCCTCGAGGGACTACCGGGGGGTCACCTCGCGAAGTGGCGCCGAGACGTATGGGCGATCGTGTTCTTTCTCGCAACGTTCTTGCTCGTAGAAGTTGAGCTCAATCCGGCGACGGGCCCGACCCATCCGGGTGGCGCGCCCGTCGTCACGGCGATACTGCTTTTTGTCATCTTCGGAGCATTGAGCTTGGGCACCCGCAGCTACTTCATCCGACGGAAGGCCCGCCAGGATGCCGAGCACGCGCGTCGACCGGTCGCGCCATGAGGCGGCCATGAAGCGGCCGTGGTAGAGAGCGCCGCGGCGATGGAAGAACTCGCTCGCGAGGTCCGCCTCGCCTTCGAGCTCGGCGACCTCACGCTCTTCGGCTCACTGCTCGCTCCCAGCGTCACGTGGGGAGCACCGGGCGATCCCTCATCCACGTGCCAGAGCAAAGAGCAGGTCCTCCGTTGGTACCGTCGAGCGCAGGCGGCAGGGGCGAGAGCCCAGGTGCGCAGCGTCGTCGTCGCGGGTGATCGGCTGCTCGTCGAACTCACCATCGCGGGCACGCCAGCGGCGCGAGAGTACGGCGGTCGAGCGCCGCGTCGGCAGGTGCTCAGTGTCGCGGGCGCGCAGATCATCGACATCGTCGCATTCGCACAAAAGAGCGAAGCCCTGGCGTGGATGTCTCGCTAGCCGTGACGGCTATCTCGAGACGGAACTCATCGAACGGTCGTGACGCCGAGCAAGAAGGGGAAGGCGCTCCCTCCAACCCTTCTCGCGCAGCTGCTTTGCGATTGCGAACAGCATGAGCACGACAATGATGATCCCGCCCGCGGTGAGTGCGACCCCCATCAAGTACGAGGACACCGCCCGCGTGCAGACTGATCCCACCGCACCGTGGCCGAACTCGCTCGCGTACGAGTTGCAGGCCGACTCTTCGGCGTGGCCACGCGTCAGGACCCACACACCAACAAAAGTGGTGATCAGACCCAGGACGAAGACCGACTTCCTTATCACATCACAGGCTTAACGCAAGAGTTTCACAAGTCAGAAAAAGTTGGGATCGATTTGACAAAAGATATATCGGGTGTCGGCGCGCCGATCGAGTGCTTTTCCATACGGGACAACGGGTCTTCACCGGCGTGGAGATTTGACGGTCCCGCTATTTGTTGTGATTTGATGAACTTTTCTTCAACCGGCAAACGAGATTCGTCATCACGGTGAATTCGCCTAGGAGAGGTCGAGGCCGTGGAGGTCGTCGATGCTCGTCAGGTTCTTCTCGCACCAGTACTCACGTATGCCCTCGGTACCCTTGCTGTTCAACCACTGATCCATCGTGGGACGGTGTCCGTCAAAGGTCATGAATGGCACGCCGTAGCCGCACGAGTCCGAGATCCTCGTCACCTCGACGACGATGAGCGTCCGGACCCCGACTCCCTGGCTCTGCGGAAAAACTTCGGCGAGCGATGCGAAGTCGGGCGAATCGACAGCTGCGGCGCGGCCGACGCCGTGGAGGCGAACGATGCGTGGCGGTCCTTCAAACGCACAGAACATCAAGACAATACGGCCGTTCTCGCGCAGGTGGGCAATTGTCTCCACGCCACTGCCGGTCTGATCGAGGTAGGCCACCGTCCACGGACCAAGGAGGGCGAACTCGTCTCTATTGCCTTTCGGTGAACAGTTGATTGATCCGCTCTCGGAAAGCGGCGCGGTCGACACAAAGAAGACGGGTTGACTCATCAACCACGCGGCCAGCTTCTCGTCGACAGCCTCAAAGGTTTTTCCCATCTCACAGTTTCGCAGACGCGAGCCGCGCGATGACGGCTCGCTTCACAGTTGTGACGTGTCCGCCCGTGAGCTGTCCGCATGCGGCGTTCGCAGTATCAGGACACTCGACGCGCACCACACCGCAACGAGGACCAACCAGATCAGGAGCTGCACCCAAGGATGGAGTCCTCCCAACACCCCGGGACCGTACGTAGCGCTTCCCGGCGCGAAGGCCACCCAACCGGTCGGACGACCCACGGTCATCCACCACTCGCCAATGAAGAAGAGCGAGAAACCAAGTGCCGTCACAACGACGATCCTCTGAGCGACGTTCAGTCGAGTTCCGATCATCCTCGAATACTCCCATCTGCAGATCAGTTCAGCTATCACAAATTCCGTAAGGCGAATGCGCATTTGTGACGACTACCTGTCACGATCTATTGCCACGGCGTGGGACATCGACACAGAGGGCCCCAGTACACTGAACCCGACCAGCAAGGGAGCGACCATGTCCGAGCGTCTGCACGATCTAGAAGAGTCTGTCGGCCATCTTCGGATCATCTCTGCCACGCTCGATCCGGCGAGCTACACGGCTCATGCGTATCCGAGTGAGTGGACGATCGCCGACACCTTCTCTCATCTTGGATCGGGAGCGGTCATTGGCCAACGCCGGTTGGAGGATTCACTCGCCCACCGTGACAGCGACCCGCACTTCAACAGCTGGGTGTGGGATGCGTGGAACGCGAAGAGCCCGACGGCTCAAATAGAGGACTGCCTCACAAGTGACGGCGAGTTGCTGTCGGCTCTTCAATCGACAACCGAAGAGCAGCGCAAGGACTTTCACTTCATGATGGGACCGTTCAGGTTCGACTTCGACGGCCTGGTGGGACTTCGCC
>JBAUSF010000024.1:0-5622 GCA_049581565.1 Acidimicrobiales bacterium | reverse complement strand
ACGTGGCAGAGCGCAACCGAGATCCAGATCGCGTCGCCGTATCAGCCGATTCAGGGATCGTGGCACGTGAGCTGCGCCGCCCAGACCACGTGCGTCGCCACGGGGTCCGTTGGTGCGTCTTCGGGCGACGTGGCCGCAGCGGCCAGCGAGGCGGATGGAGGGTGGGGCGAGGCCTCCGCGGTGTCCTCGACGCCGGGGGCCGAAATCAATGCCATCAGTTGCTCGCAGAGCGCGTGCGTCGCAGTGGGCGACGAGGGAGCCACGGGCGCGACGACGCCCGTCACGTTCAACGAGCTGAACGGCACCTGGAACGAGAAGGCCGTGAGCACGGCACCCGTGGGCGGTGGAGCGGCGACGCTCGCCGCGATCAGCTGCGTCTCCGCGGGCAATTGCGCCGCGGCAGGGGACGTCACCACGGGAACCGGTGCTTTCGCGCTCGCCGAAGAGGATGGCGCATGGACGAACGCCATCAACGTCCCGGTCAAGAGCGCCCGCGCACTCAGTTACGTCGGCGTCACGGGAATCAGTTGCACGTCGTTGCTCTCGTGCGTGGCCGTTGGCTACGTCGGCACGGACGTCAATCAGCTGCAGGGAGTGGCGTGGACGTCGTCTCGCGCGCCGCGCCACACGATCGAGTGTCGACGAGGAAGTCACGTGCGAAAGGTGACGGCCGTGGATCCGCGCTGTCCTTCGGGCTACCGCAAGAGTTGATGGAGTCGCACACGCCGACTGAAACGGCCGCTCGACACCCGTAGACTTCGTGGTCATGGCGAACCACCCCACACCGCGAAGCTCCGACGTCACTATCGGCAAAGGACGCGCTCCGGCGCGCGCGATGCTTCGGGCGGTCGGCCTTTCTGACGAGGACTTGACCAAGCCCCAGATCGGCGTCGCGTCCAGTTGGAACGAGGTGACGCCCTGCAATATGCCCCTCGACCGGCTCGCCAAGCGAACCAAGGTCGCCGTGCGCGACGCCGGGGGAGTTCCCTTCGAGTTCGTCACGATCGCCGTCTCGGACGGCATCTCCATGGGCCACGAGGGCATGCACGCCTCGCTCGTGTCGCGTGAGATCATCGCCGATTCGGTCGAGGTCGTCATGCACGCCGAGCGCTTTGACGCCATGGTGACCCTGGCGGGTTGTGACAAGTCGCTGCCGGGCATGTTGATGGCGGCGGCCCGGCTCGACGTGCCGAGCGTCTTCCTCTATGGCGGCACCATTCTTCCCGGGCATCTGAACGGCGAGGCCCTCGACATCACGTCCGTCTTTGAGGCGGTGGGCGCGAACGCCGTAGGTGCGATCTCCGACGAGCAGCTGACCGCGATCGAGTGCGCGGCCTGTCCCGGCGAGGGAAGCTGCGCGGGCATGTTCACCGCGAACACCATGGCGAGCGTGGGAGAGGCGCTCGGGATGAGTCTGCCCGGCAGCGCGTCGGTGCCCTCGATCGATCCTCGTCGCGATCAGTACGCCTACGACTCGGGACTTGCCGTATTGGGCTTGCTCGACGCGGGCGTCACCGCTCGCCAGATCATGACGAAGAAAGCCTTCGAGAACGCGATCTCGGTCGTCATGGCGCTCGGCGGCTCGACGAACGCGGTGCTGCACCTGCTCGCGATCGCCCACGAGGCGCGCGTCGAGCTCGAGCTCGACGACTTCAACCGGATCGCCAAGCGCGTGCCCCACATCGCCGACACGAAGCCCCACGGTAAGTACCACATGAGCGATATCGACGCGATCGGCGGCGTGCCGGTCGTCATGGGGCACCTGCTCGAGAACGGCCTGCTCCACGGTGACGTGATGACCGTGACCGGAAAGACAATGGAGCAGAACCTCGCCGACTACGACATCCGCCCGCCCGACGGCGACGTGGTCCATCCGATCACGAGTCCGATCCACGTCCAGGGCGGGATCGCCGTCTTGCGCGGTTCGCTCGCGCCGAAGGGCGCGGTCGCGAAGGTCGCGGGCATGGACGACCTCACGTTTCGAGGCACCGCGCGCGTCTTTGACGGCGAGATCCTCGCGATGGAGGCCATCATGGCCAACGAGATTCAGCCGAACACGGTCGTCGTGATCCGCTACGAAGGCCCGAAAGGCGGACCCGGCATGCGCGAGATGCTCGCCATCACCGGCGCCATGAAGGGTGTCGGGAGAGGCGCGGACTGCGCGCTCGTCACCGACGGTCGCTTCAGCGGCGGTACGCACGGATTCTGCATCGGACACGTCGCCCCCGAAGCGCTCGACGGCGGGCCGATCGCCCTCGTGCGCGACGGCGACGAGATCGCCATCGACGTGACGACGCTCTCCATCGACCTCGCGGTCGACCCCGACGAGCTCGCCGAGCGCGCGAAGCACGTCGCGCCCTTTAGCCCTCGTTACGTCACCGGCGCGCTCGAGAAGTTCGCTCGCACGGTTCAGGGCGCGGAGAAGGGTGCCGTCACGACGCGGTAGCGGGCGGCGTGGTCACCGAGGATGATCGTCGTTCTCGCTGCGGGCGCGTGAGTTACCGATGAGTAGTCCAGATGACCGAGACTCACGCGCCCGACGACGCCACTCTTGTGTGCGATGTCACATTGTGCGTAAACTGAAACGGTGATCACCGCTATCGAGATTCTGGTAGAAGTAGGCGCCTGGCGCCGGTAGTCACGCGTATACGTACACCGGAGGCCTCCCAGAAAAGGGAGGCCTTTTTGCTTATCTGACACAAAAGGAGCACTGTGGAACTCACAGGAGCGCAAGCGCTGATCAAGAGCCTCGAGAAAGAAGGCGTCGAAACCGTCTTCGGCCTGCCCGGTGGGGCAATTTTGCCCGTATACGACCCGATCCTCGACTCCTCGATTCGCCACATCCTCGTCCGTCATGAGCAAGGTGCCGGCCACATGGCCGAGGGCTACGCGCTCGCGACCGGAAAACCAGGTGTTGCGATGGTGACGAGCGGTCCGGGGGCGACGAACATCGTCACGCCGATCGCCAATGCGCACATGGACTCGACGCCGCTCGTCGTGATCACTGGTCAGGTGGCGACTGCCGCCATCGGCTCTGACGCCTTCCAGGAGTGCGACATCACCGGCATCACCATGGGCATCACGAAGCACAACTTCCTCATCCAGTCGGTTCACGAGATTCCCCGCGTCGTGGCCTCCGCGTTCTACCTGGCGACGACCGGCCGTCCTGGTCCCGTGCTCATCGACCTGCCAAAGGACATTGCCCAGTCGACGATGGAGTGGTGGTACCCCGAGACGATCGAAGAGCTTGATCTGCCCGGCTACCGTCCCGAGATCGCGATCGACAGGGACGCTGTGAAGCGAGCGGCGGAGCTGATCTCGCACAGTGAGCGGCCCGTCCTCTACGTAGGAGGCGGCACCCTCAAATCGCACGCCAGCGCGGAGCTTCTCGCCTTCGCCGAACGCACGAAGATGCCCGTCGTGACGACGCTCATGGCGCGCGGCGCCTTTCCCGACAGCCACGACCAGCACCTTGGCATGCCCGGGATGCACGGGATGTACAGCGCCGTCACGGCCATCCAGAAGTCGGACCTGCTCATCTCGCTCGGGGCCCGCTTTGACGATCGCGTGACCGGCAGAATCTCCACCTTCGCGCCCGGCGCGAAGATCATTCACGTCGACATCGACCGGGCCGAGTTCAACAAGGTTCGCCAGGCTGACGTCACCCTGCAGACCAACGTGGCGACGGCGCTGCGCGCGCTCGGCGAGGTCGACGCGACGCCGCTCAACCTCGACGTGTGGTGGAAGGAGATTCGCACCTGGCAAGAGCGCTATCCGCTCGTCTACGACGAGCCGACCGCCGAGGGACCGCTGCGTCCCCAGCACGTGATCGAAGCGATCGCTCGCTCGGCCGCACCGGGTACCGTCGTCGCTGCGGGGGTCGGACAGCATCAGATGTGGGCCTCGCAGTTCTGGCAGTTCGAAGAGCCGGGCACCTGGATCAATTCGGGCGGAGCGGGCACCATGGGATTCGGCGTGCCCGCCGCCATCGGCGCCAAAGTCGGCCGACCCGAACGCACCGTATGGTGCATCGACGGTGACGGATGCTTCCAGATGACGGCCCAAGAGCTGGTGACAGCCCGAGCCGAGGGCATCCCGATCAAGGTGGCCATCTTGAACAACGCGTATCTCGGCATGGTGCGCCAGTGGCAGGAGATGTTCTACGAAGAGCGCTACTCCGAGGTCTACCTCAGCGCCGATCTGCCCGACTACGTGAAGTGGGCCGAAGCGATGGGCTGTGTGGGACTTCGGGCGCACAACCTCAAAGAGATGCACGAGGTGATCGCTCGCGCGAATGAGATCAACGACGTGCCGGTCGTCATCGACTTTCGCACGGACTCGTCCGAGAAGGTCTTTCCGATGGTCGCCTCGGGAGCGAGCAACGACGACATCATGGTCCACCCGCTCCAGCGCGGCGGTGCCCAGTGAGCCCCGAGCCCTTCCTCGGCGACACCGACCCCGCGCCGGTGCGCCACCACATCCTTTCGGTCCTCGTCGAGAACAAGGCGGGCGTGCTCGCGCGCATCGCCGGGCTCTTCGCGCGGCGGGGGTTCAACATCTACTCACTGGCGGTCGCCCCGGCTGAAGGGCACGCTCGCTTTTCGCGCGTCACGATCGTCGTCGACGCGCAGTCGGCCCCCCTGGAACAAATCGTCGGCCAGCTGGACAAGCTCGTCAACGTCGTCGCCATCACTGATCTCGCTCCGAAGGATGCCCTCGAGCGAGAGCTCCTGCTCGCGACGCTGAGCGTAGATGACACCAATCGCGCGTCGGTGCTCGACGTCACCGCGAATACGGGTGCGTCGATCGTCGACGTCAACTCGTCTTCGGTCACGGTCATGCTCGCGGGCACCCCGAGCGCCTGTGACCGCCTCGAGCGGGACCTCGAGCGCTTTAGCGACGTGGCGCTGCAGCGAACGGGTCGTGTCGCACTCCCTAGACTCGACCAGACGGCAATGGCCAAAATCGAAGAGAAAGTTTGAACATGACCACGATGTACTACGAGAAGGACGTCAATCGCGAGATCTTGAAAGGAAAGAAGATCGCGATCCTCGGGTATGGCTCCCAGGGACACGCCCACGCGCTCAACCTCCACGACAGCGGCTACGACGTCCGAGTTGGTCTGCGCCTCGAGTCCTCGTCGGTCCACAAGGCTGAAGAGGCGGGACTTCGCGTCCTCTCCATTGCCGACGCCTCGAAGGAGGCTGACGTGATCATGGTGCTCGTCCCTGACACCGAGCAGAAGAAGACCTACGACGCCGAGATTGCCCCCTACCTCAGCGCGGGCAAGATGCTGATGTTCGCGCACGGCTTCAACATTCGCTTCAACCTCATCAACCCGCCCGCCGACGTCGACGTGGCGATGATCGCGCCCAAGGGTCCCGGTCACCTCGTGCGTCGCACCTACCTCGAAGGGGGAGGGGTCCCTTCGCTCATCGCGATCCACCAGGACGCCACGGGACACGCCCGCGAGATTGCCCTCGCCTACGCCGACGGCATCGGCGCCACGCGCGCCGGGGTGTTGGAGACCACCTTCGCCGAAGAGACCGAAACCGACCTCTTCGGCGAGCAAGTCGTCCTCTGCGGTGGCGTCACGGCACTCGTGAAGGCGGGTTACGACAC
>JBAUSF010000023.1:0-14648 GCA_049581565.1 Acidimicrobiales bacterium | reverse complement strand
ATCCCCACCAATACGTTGAGTCCGTCTCGATCGGTGCGCCTCCCGACCAGCTCTCGGTTGCCGGCCAGCGCTGGGGTGCACCCGCGCCGCACCCTGAGCGGTGCCGGGAAGACGCCCACCAAGGGTTTCGCGAGGTACTGCAGTTCCATATGAATGTGGCCGGCATCGTGCACCTCGACCACGTCATGGGCCTGCAGCGTCTGTTCTGGATACCCGAGGGGATAACACCCGACGCCGGTCTGTACGTGCGCTCGCCGCTCGAAGAGCTGCTCGCGGTGGTGGCGATCGAAGCCCAGCGTCACGGGGTTGACGTCGTGGGGGAAGACCTCGGCACGGTTGACGACGAGCTGCGCGAGGTGATGAAACGTGACGGCATTCGACGGACCTACGTGGTGCAGTACGCGCTCGGCGAGAACGACCTCGAGCCCGTGCCCGCGGGGTCGGTGGCGTCGTTCGGGACCCACGACAGCGCCACGTTCGCCGGGTGGTGGAGCGGCGCTGACATCGACGAACGGACCCGCCTGGGCCTGCTCGGCACCTCCAAAGCCCGGGTTGCTCTGCTGCACCGCGAGGACGCCCGCGGCCGCCTGATCAGCGCGCTGGGTCTGAACAGTGACGTAAGCGTCGAAGAGGCCTTTGCGGCGGTGCACGGGTTCCTCGCCGACAGCGAAGCCGGACTCGTGATGGTCCAGCTCGACGACCTGCTCGCCAACACCCTCGCGGTCAACGTACCCGGCACGACGAGCGAGCGAGCCAACTGGCGACAACTGGCGTCGGTTGGCCTCGAGGAGCTCGCGTCGTCAACGATGCTCGCCGACACCCTCGAGCCCCTCGCCGAGCGACGCGGCTTCGCTCCTCTGCCACCTGGCCAACCGCGCAGAAAGTCAGTGCCGTTCACGACGCGGCTCAGTGACGAGGACCTCCGTCTCTTTAACGAGGGACGCCATTTTCGCGCGTATCGACACCTCGGCTCTCATCGTCTCACGGTCGAAGGAGTCTCCGGCTACTACTTCGCTCTGTGGGCGCCCAACGCAGATCGGGTCTCGGTGGTTGGCGACTTCAACGGCTGGGACGGATCGAGCAACCCGCTCACGCCACGAGCGCACTCGGGGGTCTGGGAAGGCTTCGTGCCCGGAGTCGAGAAGGGTTCTGCGTACAAGTACCGGCTGCGCTCGCGACTTGGGGGAGAGGAGTTCGACAAGGCTGACCCGATGGGCCGCTTCTTCGAGGTCCCGCCGGCGACGGCGACTCGCGCATGGGCGTCGAGCTACGAGTGGGGCGACGCGTCGTGGGTGGCGTCGCGTGCGACGTACGACGCGCGAAAGAGTCCGGTGTCGGTCTATGAAGTGCACCTTGGCTCGTGGCGGCGCGTCCCAGAAGAGGGAGACCGACCCCTTACCTACCGCGAAGTGGCGCCGCTGCTCGCGGCCTACGCGGTCGAGATGGGCTTCACCCACGTGGAGCTGCTGCCGGTGATGGAGCACCCCTTTTACGGTTCGTGGGGGTATCAGACGACTGGCTACTTCGCGCCCACGTCCCGTCAGGGAACCCCGGACGACTTCAAGTACCTTGTCGACCACCTGCATCAGAGGGGAGTGGGCGTCTTGCTCGACTGGGTGCCCTCGCACTTTCCAGCTGACGCCTTCGCCTTGGCGCTGTTTGACGGGTCGCACCTGTACGAGCACGCCGACGTTCGCCAGCGCGTGCATCCCGACTGGTTGAGTTGGACCTTCAACTACGGTCGCGATGAAGTGCGCAGCTTCTTGATCTCGAGCGCCTGCTTCTGGCTCGACGAGTTCCACGTCGATGGACTGCGCCTCGACGCGGTTGCCTCGATGCTGTACCTGGACTACTCGCGCGAGCCCGGCGAGTGGGTGGCCAACCGATTTGGCGGCCGTGAAGACCTCGAGGCCGTGACGTTCCTGCGCCAGTGCACCCGCGAGGTGACAACGGCCTTTCCGGGTGCGATCGTCGTGGCCGAGGAGTCGACGTCCTGGCCGATGGTGACGAATCCGACCGAAGAGGGCGGCCTCGGCTTCACCTTCAAGTGGGACCTCGGCTGGATGCACGACACCTTGGGCTACCTTGCGCGCGATCCTGTGCATCGCCGCTACCACCAGAACGAGTTGACCTTCCGCGCCCTCTACGCCACCACGGAGCGATTCATGCTGCCCCTCTCCCACGACGAGGTCGTCCACGGTAAGGGGTCGCTGCTCGCCAAGATGGCGGGCGACCCCTGGCAGCGCCGCGCCAACCTGCGACTGCTCCTTGGTTACCAGTTCGCGATGCCCGGCAAGAAGCTGCTATTCATGGGCGATGAGTTTGCTCAAGCCAATGAGTGGGACCACGAAAAGTCCCTGGACTGGCACTTGCTCGACGAACCCGACCACTGCGGCGTCTCGCGCTGGGTGCGCCACCTCAACACGCTGTACCGCAACTCTGCGGCGCTCCACCTCGATGACGCCGGTCCCGAGGACTTCGAATGGCTGAGCTGCGACGACGTCGCCCAGAGCGTGCTCGTCTGGCGGCGCGGACGCGGCGAGGACGAGCTCGTTGCCATGGCCAACTTCACGCCCGTGCCTCGCGAGCAGTACGGGTTCCGTTCTTCATCGGGCGATTCGTGGATGGTGGTGGCCAATAGCGACGACCCCGAGTATGGCGGGAGCGGTTACCTGGGTGCCAGAAAGTTCGCTGCCGTCTCCGACGCGCCGGGCGAATTCGTCGTGAACGCGGTCCTGCCGCCTCTCGCCATCGTCGTCATGAGGCGCTCGTAGATGTCGCCGGTCGCGGGCTTCCACCTTCACCTCTATCAGCCACCACGCGAAGACCCGTGGCTCGGCCGAGTGACCAACGAGTGGAGTGCGTGGCCCTATCGCGACTGGAACGAACGAATCACTGACGAGTGCTACCGCGCACTTATCGCCGTCGCGGTGGCGACGGACAACGAGGGCGACGTGGAAATCGTCGAACCGTTGCCGATCAGCGCTTTCGACATCGCGCCGACCCTGCACCAGTGGCTCGCACGCGAGTCCCCCGACGTCGATCAAGCCGTTCGATTCGAAGCCGGCGGCGCACCCGACGGCGCACGCTCGGTGGCGATGGCCTCGCCACTCGTCCACGCGATCGTGCCCTTGGCGAGCACGGCGGACAAGGAGCGCCTCGTGGCGTGGGGATTGGCGGACTACGTTCGGCGCTTCGGGGAAGAGCCCCTCGGCATGTGGTTGCCCGAAACGGCGGTCGACCTCGCGACCTTAGAGGTGCTCGCGAGCCATGGCGTGCAGTACACGATCTTGATGCCGAGCCAGGCAGTGCGGGTACGTGAGCTCGGTGGGGAGTGGCGAAAGGTGGACGGGAATTCCCTCGACACCTCACGCGTCTACCTCGTACGCCTCGGGGGCGATCGAACCATCAACGTCGTCTTTGGCCATCGAGGCCTCTCCCAGCGAGTGGCGTTTGGTGACCTGCTAGGTGACGGGGTACGGCTCGCGGACGAAATGGCGAGTGCTCTTAATGACGGCGACGGGGTGGTCCTGCTCGTCGCAGATGGTGAAACCTACGGCCACCACCATCGCTTCGGAGACGTCGGGCTCGCGTGGGCGCTGCGGCGCCTACGCGAGCAGTACGGCGTCGAGACGGCACTCGGCCCCTGGCTCGCTGCCCACGACCCGACCGACGAGGTGGAACTCGCTCCCGTATCCGCCTGGAGCTGCGCGCACGGCGTGGAGCGTTGGCGTAGCGACTGCGGCTGCGTGACTGGCGGGCGACCGGGGTGGCGCCAGACGTGGAGAAAGCCATTGCGCGAGTCGCTCGACTGGCTGCGCGAAGAGCTCGGCCGCGCCGCCGACGAACGTCTGGCAGCGCTCGTGGACTCGCCCGAAGAGACGGTGCTCGGCTACGGCGTCGCGCTCGCCGGCGCATCGTCACCGGGGTCCTTCGTGGCGGCCCACGCCAGTCGACGGCTCGACGAGGAGGAGACCACGACGGTACTCGAGCTGTGCGAGATTCACCGCCACCTGCTCTACAGCTTCACCAGCTGCGCCTGGTTCTTCGCTGATCCGGCCGACCTCGAGACGGCGATCGTGCTTCGCCACGCGGCCGTCGCGCTCGAGATCGCTCGCGACACGCTCGGCCTTGATCTCGAGTCGGCCTTCCTCGATCGCCTGGCCCTCGTTCACTCGAACCGGCCAGGTCTGGACGGACGTGCCATCTGGCGTCGCGCCAGCGAACCCTATCGAATGGACGCACCCCAGATCGCCGCGGGCTTCGCCGCCGAGCGAGCCGCCTGTGGCGACGAGGCGCGCACGTCACGAGGGAACTGGCGCGCCGAGTTCGCGGAGCCTCGCGGCGAGGACGAGGTCAGCGTCATCAACGTCATCACGGGCCGTCGGCGGACCTACACAACCCGCGTGGTGCGCGTCGGCGCGCTCGGTGTTCACGTGATCGTGAACGACGGTGCGTCGACGCGGGAGTTCGACCTCGTCGATCTGGGCATCGACGTGGTGGCCACAACCGCGACCGCGTGGCTCGTCGCGCCGGGGAGTACCGACTACGAACGCGCACTGCACTCGCTCACGGCGGCGCTCTTGACGCGCCCGGCCAGTCGCGACGACGTCGAGGCCCTCCTCGCCCTCGCCGGGGCCGCCCGGTGCGCGACACCCGCGAGCGAGGCCTCGATCCGGCGGGCAATACTAGCCGTCGTAGGAGGCTCTGCGAGCGGCGATCACTTCGACCTGCTGGCCCCGCTCGCGCACGCTCTGGGGCTCGACCGTTTGATCGCTCGTTCCCTCCCGTCCTCGTGATCTTCTCCTCGGTACGGTTAGATTCGGTGAGGTGACTAAACGTTTCGACGGTTCTTTGGATATGCGTCGTGCCATTGACCGCCTCGCCCGGCGGCTCCCCGAGCCCCTCGAGGATCTGGCCTGGATCTCCTATAACTACTTGTGGTCGTGGATGCCAGGTGGCAGCGACCTCTACCGGATGATCGACGCGCACCGCTTCAACCTGGCCGGCGAGAATCCGGTCCGCTTTCTCTTGAACCTGCCCGAGCGCGATCTGTTGCGCGCGGCCGGCGACCGCGATCTGCTCGAGCACCTGGCTCAAGTGGCCCAGGCCATGGACGCCGACCTGGCCCGTCCGACCCAGCGGGTCCTCGCCAGCGGACCGGTCGCCTTCATGTGTGCGGAGTTTGGCATTCACTCTTCGCTACCCGTGTACTCGGGTGGGCTCGGGGTGCTGGCGGGGGACCTCTTGAAGGAGGTCTCGGACCAGGCCCTCGACTTCGTCGGCGTGGGTCTCCTCTACCGGCGGGGCTACTTGCACCAGCGCATGGACCTGACCGGCTGGCAGCACGAGTACTGGATCGAGATGAACACCGATCAGCTCCCGGCGGTACGAGTGCGCGGCGCCGACGGCCTACCGCTCAAAATCACGGTGCCGGTGTGGGACAGCGAGCTGTCGGCGTTCGTCTGGCGGGTCAACGTCGGTCGTACGCCCCTCTACCTGCTCGACGCCGAGCTCGCCGAGAACAGCCCGCTCGAGCGCTGGGTTACCGCGCGGCTGTACGAGGGTTCGCCCGAAATCCGTCTGGCCCAGTACGCGCTGCTTGGCATCGGCGGCGTGCGCGCACTGGACGCCATGGGCATCGCCCCGGGACTCTTCCACCTCAACGAGGGTCATCCCGCGTTGGCCGCCCTCGAGGTGGCGTCGCGTACGTCAGGTGAACTCAGTGGGGAGCGTCTCGAGTTGGCGAAGCTCCTCGAGGTCGACCGCGACCGCTTCGTCTTCACAACCCACACCCCGGTCCCGGCGGGCAACGAGACGTACGAGCCTGAGCAGTTTTTCGAAGTGCTCGGGCGCGCGGTCGACCTCATGGGGATCTCGCGCGACGAACTGAGCGCGGCGAGCCGTGTGGACCCCGCGGCGACGAGCGAGCCGCTCGGCCTCTCCCCGCTCGCCATTCGGTGCTCGCGCTCGACGAACGCGGTGAGTCAGCGTCACGGAGACGTCGCGCGAGAGATGTGGAGTCCCCTCTTCTCGAAGACTCCCGAGTCCGAGCACCCGATCACCTACGTCACGAACGCCGTCCACCTGCCGACGTGGATGGCGCCCAACATGCGCGCGCTGCTCACGAGCTTTCTCGGACCGGACTGGGAGCGTCACGCGAACGATCCGGCCCTGTGGAGCCACGTCGACGAGATTCCCGACGTCGAACTGTGGCAGGCACGCTGCGAACTGCGCCTTCAACTTCTCGAGATGGTTCGCCGACGCATCGTGGTGGACCGCCTGGCGCGCGGGGAGGACGTGGAGCACGCGGAATCCGGCTACAACGCTTTCGACCCCACGTTCTTGACGATCGGCTTTGCTCGGCGCCTCGCCACCTACAAACGTCTCGGCCTTCTGTTTCACGACGTTGAGCGATTGCAGCGCATCATCGACCACGAAGACGGCGTCCAGATCATCGTGTCGGGCAAGGCCCACCCTCTCGACGACGACGCAAAGGACGCAGCGAAGAACATGTTCTCCGTGAAGCGGGAGATGGACATCCCCAATCGGGTGGTCTTCCTCGAGGACTACGACCTGCGGGTAGCACCATCCATCGTCGCTGGCTGTGACGTGTGGCTGAACCTCCCGCGACCTCCGCTCGAGGCGAGCGGGACGAGCGGAATGAAGGCGGCCCTCAACGGGGGACTCAACCTCAGCGTGCTCGACGGCTGGTGGTGCGAGGGGTACAACGGGCAAAACGGCTGGGCCATCGACGGCTCGCCAGAAGAGGACACGCGCGCACAAGATGAGCGTGACGCGATCGCCCTCTACGACCTGTTGGAGAATGAGGTCAAGCCGCTCTTTTTCGCACGCGACGCCAACGGGATCCCGGTCGGGTGGCTCGCGCGCGTACGCGCGTCGCTGCGCACCCTGGGCCCAAGGTTCAGTGCCACGCGCATGGTGGACGACTACGTCGAGCACGTCTATCGCCCCAGCTAGTCCTCAGGCAGTTGAGGTCAGTGGAACGCGAACTCGGGACGCAGTTCGTTCCTGATTTCTTCGCGCACGAGAAACTGGGCGAGTGGCAGGTCCTCAGCGTGCGTGACGCCGATGCAGCGAGACGTGGTAGATAGGACGTCGACGCGCAGGTCGGTCTTTCGTAAGAGCTCACCCACCACCACCGGCAGCAGCACCTCAGCGCTCGAGGCGAAGTCGTGCTCGTCGAGCGCCTCGCGCAGCAGGGGCCAGATCGAGGGCTGGAAGCCCCAGAGGTTCATCGAGACGATCGCGTCCGGCGCGAGGAAGTAGGGGGCGACGTCGTCGTCCGCGCACAGCCCGTCGGGCGTGAAGTGAACGTTGCGGCGCTCGACTATCTCTCGCAAGCGTCCGTCAACTACTTGGCAGGTGCCACGAGACACCGGAAGGTCGCCCACGAGAGAGTTCTCGAGTTCGAAGCCGACCATGCAATGGTCGCCGCTCGTGGCGAGGTGGTCGCGCAGCTTGCTCAGCGCGTCCAGTCCGTAGAGGTCATCGGCGTTCGACACGCCAAAGGGCGTGGCCGGGTCAACGAAGTCCTGCGCGGACAGGACCGCGTCGACGGTGCCGTGGAGGGTCTCTTGGTAGGCAAAGGCAACGCGGTGCTCAGCTGGCCAGCGTGCTTTGACGTGCTGCTCGATGGCGGGACCGGTGTCGCGGTTGACGACCACGACGATGTCGTCAAAGCCGGCCGTCATGGCGTCCGAGGCGAGCAGGTCGATGACGCCTTCTCCGTGCTTGCCAATGGGCGCCAATTGCTTCAACCCGCCGTAGCGACGAGCTCGCCCTGCAGCCAAGATCACGAGTGTCGGCCCCATCATCTGCCACACGGTATCAGTGACGCCCCGTCACCCGTCGACTTGTCTTCCCAACGACAAGATCCACCGAAATCGCGGGCGACTTCTTGTCGACTTGGTGGTCGGGCTTGGTCGCACACGGTGCGCCCTTCGTCACCCGTCACGCGATCTCTACGTACGAACCCAGGGGTTGGATTGCCCCGAAACCGTGTTGCGCGCGGTTCGGTTAGGTCGCGACGAGTTCTAGTAGTGGCGCAGCACCGAGATCACTCGACCGTAGATCTCAACTTCGCGTGAGTCGAACTCCATTGGCTCCATTGAAGAGTTCTCGGGCTGGAGGATGATGCGCGAACCTTGGGGGAAGAACCGTTTCACGGTTGCCTCATCTCCCGGTATGCCCGCGACGACGATCTCACCGGCACGCGCTGTCTGCTGGCGTTCGACGACGAGGTAGTCGCCAGAGAGGATCCCCGCGTCGATCATCGAGTCGCCGCGGACCTGCAAGACGTAGCTGTCGCCACGACCGGCAAACTGCTCGGGCATCGACATCAACTCGTGCGCGCTCTCCGCACCGAGCACTCCCGTGCCGGCGGCGACGTCGCCGACGAACGGGATGTGACGAATATGTTGTTCCGGTGCCGGATTCGCGGCATCGAGGCGAACGGTGAGGGTGCGAGGTTGCTGGGGGTTCTTTTCGATGTAGCCCGCGTTCTTCAACACGGTGATGTGGTTCGCTACGGTCGCTGACGAGGAGAGACCGACGTGCTCACCGATCTCGCGGATCGTGGGGGGAAAGCTACGCTCGCGCTGACAGGACACAATGAACTCGAGAATCTGTCGGCGCATGGGTGTCAATACTTCGGCCATCGGTTCCTCCGGTCAACGAACAGTTGTTCGTAGGTTACACCGCCCGGGCGGGGCACTCAAACACCCGTTCGCTTCTTTCTGGAGAGGAGAAGAAATTTCTTTGCGATCACGCACAGTTTTCGCACTGTTTGCACTGGTATCGTTCGCCAATGGCCAAATCGGCCGTATTGGGTCTCAGGTCTGTTTTGGTACGTCGTTGATGTGCGGAAGTAGGCGATGAGAAGTGAATGCATTGCAATTAAAGGGAGGACGTAGCGATGAAGCTTCGTTTGAATAAGACGGTGGCGGTGCTGGCCGCGAGCGGTTTGATGTTGTTGGCAATACCGGCAGTAGGTGTTGCATCAACGTCGAGCGCTGCGACCAAGGCCAAGGCCAAGCCGACATACGTCATTGGTTACGAGGGACCGCTCTCGGGCGGAAACCTGCAGCTCGGTTTGAACATGGTGTTTGCAGTTGAGTTAGCGATTAACCAGGCCAACGCCTCGGGCAAGCTACCGTTCAAGTTGCAGCTCTCGCGCTATGACGATCAGGGTGACCCGACCATTTCACCAACGGAAGCACAGTCAGCGGTGGCGAATAAGAAGTTGATCGCTGTTGTCGGACCCGCATTCTCCGGTGCGACGGCTGCAGCTGAGCCGTACTACTCTGCGGCTCACATTGCCACGGTAAGCCCATCAGCCACCAACCCGACCCTCGCCACGAGCGGATGGAAGAACTTCTTCCGTGTGGTTGCCGACGATGGTGTTCAGGGTCCGGCAGACGCTGACTACTTGGTAAAGACCAAGGGCTTCAAAACCCTCTACGTCGTGAACGACGGGTCGTCCTACGGTGCTGGCCTCGCAAGTGCGGTCGCTACCGAGGCGACCTCGGACGGTGCGACCGTGACCCCCGTGACCGTTCCTGGCACGGCTCAGTGCTCAGATGGTACGGCGTCAGCGACCGAGTACTCGGCAGCGGCGACCCAGGCGGTTGCGAGTGGCGCGAAGGCGATGTTCTACGGCGGCTACTACTGCGACCTTGGGCTGTTCCTTGGCGCGTTGAGCTCAGCGGGCTACTCGGGAACGATCATGTCTGGCGATGGCTCGGACTCCCCGGCGCTGATCCAGGGCACGACGCCCGCTTCGGCCGCCAACGGCGTCTTGGTTTCGTGCGCGTGTGCCGCGTCGACCAATGCGTCATTCAACAAGGGCTTCCAGAACCTCGCGAACTTTAGCGCGACGACGGCGACCTACGCACCTGAGTCTTACGACGCGACGAACACCATCATCGCGGGAATGAAGGCACTTATTGCTCAGAAGAAGCCGATCACGCGAGCCAACCTCGTGACAGAACTCCACAAGATCAGCTACCAGGGCATCACGAAGAAGATCAGCTTTCAGTCCGACGGTAACATTTCTGGTTCGGCGATCTACGTAAGCCAGGTGAAGAGCGGAAAAGTAGTCCAGCTCGGCCTCGAGTAGTCAGTACTCGAACCTTTCACGGGAGTCGAGGAGCTACGGTTCCTCGACTCCCGTTGTTATGGATGCTTTGATTTCAATTTGAAGGAGAACCTTGGGCGCGTTCGGTCACTACCTGGCGGCACACTTTGACACGCTGCGGCTGGAGTTCTGGGCGCTCTTCGTCGACGGGATAGCAAACGGCTTGCTGTACGCAATGATCGCTGTTGGCTACACGCTGGTGTACGGGGTTCTCCGTCTCATCAACTTTGCTCACTCTGAGATCTTCATGACGGGTGGCTTTGCCGGCTACTTCGTAATGCGGGCACTTATAGGAACATCGGTACCAACGGGTTTTGCGAGTATCGGCCTTATCGTGCTCGGCATCCTCGCGAGCGGTCTCGCAGGCGCCCTCGCAGCCACCGCCGTCGAGAGGGTCGCCTATCGCACGCTGCGCAAACGAAACGCTCCGAAGTTGGCCTACTTGATCAGTGCGATCGGAGCCTCCTACTTCTTGTTCAACCTTGCGGGTAAGGAGTTCGGTCACCTCTCGGTGAGTGTGCCCCAGCCCTACATCAACCACCCCGTGTTCCACATCTTCGGAGCACCCGTGCAGATGTACTACATCATCATTCTCGTCGTGAGTGCGATCATGTTCGTCATCCTCGACCGGGTAGTTGCGACAACGCGGCTCGGTAGGGGCATTCGCGCCGTGGCCCAAGACGCCGAGACGGCGTCGCTGATGGGCGTCAACATCGATCGTACAATCGCCATCACCTTCATCGTCGGGGGAACGCTCGGCGGCATTGCGGGATTCCTCTTCGGTCTCAACGTGGGCGTTGTGTACACCATGGGTTTCGTTCCGGCGCTCAAGGCGTTTACGGCCGCGGTGCTTGGCGGCATAGGGAACCTTCGAGGTGCGATGGTCGGAGGTTTGATCCTCGGCATTTTCGAGAGCCTGTGCGTCGTGTTCGTCCAAGCTGCGTACATCGACGTCGTCGCATTTGGGATCTTGGTCCTGGTTCTCCTCGTTCGTCCAACGGGCATCCTCGGTGAGCGACTCGGACGGTCGGCCTGATGCGCAAACTCCTCGAACGACGGGACGTTCGACGACTCTTCATCATTCTTGGCGTGGTCGCAGTGATCGAGCTCATCACCGGTCCTCCGGGCAGCAACGCGGCGCCGGTTTCGGGTTTCAACGGTTCTTTCGCGGAATCGGCGTCATTCTTCGGCCTCTTTCGAACGCAACGTTGGGTCCTGTTTCTCGCGCTCGCCCTCATTGCCTGGGGTCTTTCCAATTTCTGGATTGCCTACGGCGCGCGGGTGCGCAGTCGTGTCGCCCACGTTACGGCGCGCCCGCGGTCCATTACTGGGCGCGGCCCGGTGCGCTGGAGCGCTGCCCTGGTACTGCTCGCCGTCGCCATCTTGATTCCCCATGTCATCACCGCGGCGTTCTGGCAGTCGGCGCTCGTGACGTATGTGGCTATCTACATCCTCCTTGCGATCGGCCTCAACGTGGTGGTTGGCTTCGCCGGTCTCTTGGACCTGGGATACGTTGCCTTCTACGCGATCGGTGCCTACACGACGGCGTGGGTGACGGGAGCCCTTCCCACCCCGCCCCCGTTCAACCATGCGCTCAACCCGTTCTGGGCGATTCCCATTGCGATCGCCATCGTCATGATCTTTGGCGTGCTCCTCGGCGCTCCGACCCTTCGACTTCGTGGCGACTACTTGGCCATCGTGACGCTTGGTTTCGGTGAGATCGTCACCATCTTTGCGAACAACCTCTACGGCATCACCGGAGGCTCCGAGGGCACCAAGCCCATTCCGCACCCGTCGATCCATCTCGGTCCGATCAAGTACGCGTGGGGGTTGACGCCCGTGCCCTACTACTACTTGACGCTCGCCTTCGTCGTCCTGTTCCTCATCGTCTTCTCGCTGCTCGAGCGATCGCGGATTGGGCGAGCGTGGACAGCGATTCGCGAAGATGAGGTGGCCGCCGAGTCCATCGGGATCAACCCGCTCAAGTTCAAGGTCATGGCCTTTGCTATTGGTGCGGCGTCGGCGGGATTCGCCGGGGTCATCACGGCGAGTGCCGACAACTATCTCTTCCCGTCAAGCTTTACCCTCCAGTTCTCGATCAACATCTTGGTCCTGGTGATCCTGGGCGGCATGGGCTCGATCGCCGGTGTGGTGCTCGGCGCCGTCATCATCCAGGTCATCCAGGCGTACCTCAATCACTCGCCGCCCGCGGGCTACGAACAGCCTGACCTGTACATCTACCTTGGTGCGATATTGATCACCATGATGATTGTTCGTCCGGCGGGTCTTATTCCCTCACGCCGGCGCAAGCGGGAGATCGCCCTGTCAGAGGTAGACCATGAGGGGCACCTCGATGAAGTATTGACGGGCGATGGAACGTGAGCGATCTGATCTTTGCCGTGAAGAACGTGACGCTGCGCTTCGGCGGAGTAGTTTCCCTGAATGACGTCAGCATCGAGCAACGTCGCGGCGAAATTCTCGCGATCATCGGTCCGAACGGTGCCGGCAAGACGTCGCTATTCAACTCACTCACCGGCGTCTATCAGCCCCAGGAGGGATCGATCGACTTCTTCGGTCGTGACGGCAAGGAAACGGCCAT
This sequence comes from Acidimicrobiales bacterium, assembly GCA_049581565.1. Lineage (GTDB taxonomy): Bacteria > Actinomycetota > Acidimicrobiia > Acidimicrobiales > RAAP-2 > RAAP-2. The sequence goes on along the minus strand of JBAUSF010000023.1, from coordinate 1,890 downwards.
CATCGGACGGAAGGCCTACCGTGTCGCGAAGCTTGGGATTGCGCGCACTTTCCAAGCCTCACGAATGTTCAGCGCGTTGACGACGTTCGAGAACGTCAAGATCGGAGCCGAAGACCATAGCGGTGTTGGCATCATTGGCGCCATGCTGCGCGGTCCCCACACCCGACGCGATGAAATGCGCAGTGACGCTCGAACGGTCGAGCTGCTCGAGTTCGTCGGTCTCACTTCGCGAGCCAACACGATCGCGGCTTCGCTGTCCTACGGCGATCGCCGTCGCCTCGAAATCGCTCGCGGTCTCGCCACTGACCCACAGGTGTTGTTGTTGGACGAGCCGGCCGCAGGGACGAACCCGGCGGAGAAGATTGAGCTCGCGAACCTCATCCGCCGAGTTCGAGACGAGATGGGCGTGACCATCCTGCTCATTGAGCACGACATGAAGTTGGTCATGTCCCTCGCCGAGCGCCTCTACGTATTGAACTTCGGCAGCGTGATCGCCCAGGGTGTCCCAGAAGAGATCAGAGCGAACCCCATCGTCATCGAGGCCTATCTCGGCACAACAACGGAAGAAGCGGAACGTCCATGATGCTCGAGGTGAAGGACGCAGTCGTACGCTACGGCGCGATCCCCGCGCTGCACGGGGTCAGCTTCCAAGTCGAACAGGGCGAGATCGTGACGCTGCTCGGTGCCAACGGAGCCGGAAAGTCAACAACGCTTCGCATGCTCTCCGGACTGCACGCGCCAGCGAGCGGATCAATCGTCTTCGAGGGTCGCGACATCTCGAAGACGAAGGCGCACGATTTCGCGAAAATGGGCGTCAGTCACGTACCCGAGGGCCGGCGAATTTTTCCTCAGATGTCGGTTGAGGAGAACCTTGAAATGGGCGCGTTTACCCGCCGAGGTTCGGTGAGCGACGACTTGGAGCGAATGTACGCCACGTTTCCGATCTTGAAAGAGCGCTACAAGCAGCTCGGTTCGAACCTTTCGGGTGGTGAGCAACAGATGCTCGCGATCGGACGAGCGCTGATGTCGAACCCCAGGTTGCTGCTGCTCGACGAACCGTCGATGGGACTCGCGCCGATGATCGTCGAGACGATCTTTGGAATCATCGGCGAAATCCGCAGAAGCGGCACCACGGTGCTGCTCGTGGAGCAGAACGCGGCGCAGGCGCTGCGACTAGCCGACCGAGGTTACGTCATGGAGAACGGCAGAATCGTCATCTCGGACTCCGCTAGCAATCTCTTGAACGACGCGCGTGTGCGTGCGGTGTACCTCGGCGAATCGGCATAGAAGTAACCCGTTGAACGAAAGGTTTCACCCAAGCGCAGCAAGAATCGCTTCGATGCTCCAAGCACGCGGTGTCGCAGGACCATTTCGCGAGTTTGAAGAGTCGACGAAGACCGCCGCCGACGCCGCGGCCGCACTCGGCTGCGACGTGGGCGCCATCGCGAGCTGTCTCGTCTTCGTGCTCGATGACGAGCCGGTCGTGATCATCAAGAGCGGTGCGTTTCGAGTCGACCTCGACCGGTTCGTCGGGCTCGTTGGGGGCAGCGCCGTTCGCCGCGCGAGCGCTGACGAAGTGCGCGAGGCAACGGGCCAGGCGATCGGCGGGGTGTCGCCCGTGGGCTGGCCCGGACAGCTTCGCGTCTTCATCGATGACTCGCTCTCGAGCTACGAACGGATCTGGGCGGCGTGCGGGACGCCGAACGCGGTCTTTGCCACCGCGTACGACGATCTGCGCCAGCTGACGAACGCGACTCCCCTCACGCTCACCTAGTGGTCCGTTAACTAAATAACTAAGGGGGCTAAAGTGGGTCCATGACCCACTCGCTGGCCGCGCCACCCTTGCCCTTGACCGACGATGAGCGATCAGTGCTCGAGAAGTTCGCGAAG
>JBAUSF010000022.1:0-1660 GCA_049581565.1 Acidimicrobiales bacterium | reverse complement strand
CTGCTGGCATCAACGGCAACGACCAGGATGCGGCGAATTGGGGACCGCCGGGGCTGGGTTTTTCGTCGGGGTTTTCGGGACTTAGCGACGCCAACAGTTCCTTCAACCGCAACCGCTCGGACGCATTTGCTGCCTCGATTCTGTATTACCGGAGCAAGCACAATATTTCAGCGGGGGTGGATTTTACCAAGCGGGAGTATAACGATAACTTCCAGGAGAATCCGCGCGGCGGATTTACATTTACCGGCGCGGCAACAGCTGGGGGGACGGGAAGCGGTTCGGACCTGGCGGACTTTTTGATTGGCGTGCCCGACACGAGCAAAATCGCATTTGGGAATGCGGACAAATACTTTCGCGAGCCGGTGTACGCGGTCTACTTTAACGACGACTGGCGCGTGCTGCCGATTCTTACCATCAATGCGGGGGTGCGGTGGGACTACACCGCGCCGATTTCGGAGTTGTTTGGCCGGCTGGTGAACCTGGATGTGGCGAGCGGGTTTGGGGCAGTTGCGCCAGTGGTGGGCAGCAGCCCGGTGGGATCTGTGACGGGCGCACATTATCCGGGCTCGCTGCTGCGGCCGGACCGGAACATGATCGAGCCGCGCATCGCCATGAGCTGGCGGCCGATTCCTGCTTCGACAATTGTGATTCGCGCGGGTTACGGCATTTACCCGGACACTTCGGTTTACCAGAACATCGTGCTGCAGATGGCACAGCAGGCTCCGCTCTCAAAGAGCCTGAGCGTGCAGAACAGCGCGGCATGCCCACTGACGCTGGCCAACGGGTTCGCACCGTGCGCGTCGATTACGAGCGATACGTTCGGCATCGACCCGAACTTCCGCGTTGGCTATGCGCAGCAATGGCAGTTGGCGGTGCAGCGCGATTTGCCCTTTGCTTTGCAGATGACGGCGACCTATTCCGGCGTGAAAGGAACGCACGGGCCGCAGGAGATATTGCCGAACACCTATCCGCTGGGCGAAGCGAATCCATGCCCGAACTGCCCGGTGGGATTTGCCTATCAGACTTCGAACGGAAACTCAATCCGCAATGGCGGAGAGATCCAATTGCGGCGCAGGCTGCGCGGAGGATTTGCCGCGTCGCTCGCATACACGTATTCGAAGTCGATTGACGACGACGCGTACCTGGGTGGCCAGGGCCATTCAGTAGCGAGCAGCGGAGGGCAGGCGCAGTCGGCGAACTTAGCCACACCGGGAGCGGCTGTCGCGCAGAACTGGCTTGATCCGCGAGCAGAGCGCTCACTGTCGACGTTCGATCAGCGCCAATTGGTGAGCGTGCAGGCGCAGTACACCAGTGGGCAGGGACTCGAAGGCGGCACATTGCTGGGCGGCTGGCGCGGCAGAATTCTGAAAGAGTGGACGGTGCTGGGGAATGTGAGCTTCGGAACGGGGCTGCCGGAAACACCGCTTTATCCGGCTGCTGTGCCAGGCACGGGATCCAACAACATTATTCGGCCGGATTTGACGGGAGCGCCGATTTACAGTTCAGAAGGGAATGCCCATTTGAACTTGGCGGCGTTTGCGGCGCCGGTAGCCGGGCAATGGGGGACGGCGGGCAGAGATTCGATTACGGGGCCGGATCAATTTACTTTGAACAGCTCGCTGGCGCGCACGTTCCGGCCGCACGGAAAGATGTATCTGGA
>JBAUSF010000021.1:0-6624 GCA_049581565.1 Acidimicrobiales bacterium | reverse complement strand
GGTAAGAACTGGTGGAAGGCGGTGCTGCTCGTCGCGGGGCGGATCGGCTTCGACTACGGGAGTCTCCTCGCCATCTTGAACGCCACGGGGACGAGGCCGAACCCCTCACTCGTCTTGCTCGCCTACGCCGCGACTGCCGTCCTCGCGCTGCTGCCGATCACGCCGGGTGGACTCGGACTTGTGGAGGCGAGCTTGAGCGGACTCCTCGTACTCGCCGACGTGCCGAGCGCCAACGCCGTCGTCGCCACGCTCGCCTTTCGACTCGGCTCATACTGGCTACCGACCATCGCGGGGGGCGTCTGCTACTGGCTCTATCGTCGCCGCTATGGTCCATTGCGCCAGAACGGACACGCGACTTGAGCCTTTCGCCCGGAGCACAGAGCTAGCGTGTTCGAGGTAGTTTCGTGGCGAGAGGGGACCGGATGACCGTAGTGCCCGGTCCGAAAGACGGCGTGCCCACACGTCGCTCATTGCTCTTCAAGCGCGCCGAAGCGAACGGGGTCCCCCTCAAGACCATCCTCACCACCACGTTCGTCGTCGTTGCGGTCTACTTCGCCGGAAAGTTCCTCTACCGGATGCGCGACGTCGTGCTCTTGATGCTGGTGGGCGGCTTCGTGGCGCTCCTGCTCAACCCGTTCGTCAACTTCCTCCAGCACTGGAAGCTGCGCCGCCGCGGATTTGCCGTCGCGGTCGTGATGGTCTTTGCGGTCCTCATCTTCATCGGCCTCGCCGTCGCCTTCGGCTACCCGCTCGTCAACGGCATGACCCACCTCGCGGACAACCTTCCCGCCTACGTGAGCAAGGCCGAGCACAATCGAGGCTGGATCGGGCACCTCCTGCACCGCTACCACATCCAGAACTGGCTCGACAAGAACTCGTCGAAGCTGATCTCACTCGCGAAGGGCTTGAGCAAGCCCGCACTCGCGCTCGGCAAAGGTGCCGCGACCCTGGTGCTCGCACTCGTGACGATGTTCGCACTCGTCGTCCTCTTGCTGCTCGAAGGGCCGAAGATGCGTCGAGCCGCACTCTCGATGATGAGCCCGGCGAAGAGTGCGTGGCTCATCCGAGTCGGATCGGACGTCTCGAGAGTGTCGCTTGGTTATATGGTCGGCAACTCTGCGACCTCGTTGATCGCGGGATCGGTCGTCTTCGTCACGCTGCTCTGCCTCTCCGTGCCCTTCGCGGTGCTCTTCGGCCTCTGGGTTGCCCTCGTTGACTTTCTCCCCGAAATCGGCGGCGCCCTCGCGGGCATTCCGACGGTCCTGTTCGCCTTCGTGCACTCGCTGACCGCCGGCATCGTGACCGCGATCGTCTTTCTCGTCTACACCCAGATTGAGAACCACGTCCTCAACCCCGTCATCATGAGCCGGTCCGTGCGCATCAACCCGCTGACGGTCTTCATCGCCATGCTCGTCGGCGCGGAGATGGGCTCGTGGGTGGATGGCACGTTCGGCGGATTTGTCGGTGTCATGCTCGCCATCCCCTTTGCGGCTTCGATCCAGGTGATCGCGCGAGAGGTGTGGGAGCTCACGAAGTCGCCCGCGGGTTTCGTGGTTCAAACTTCCAGTGAGGAAGATCCCGCGAGCCCCGAGTAGTAGCGAGAGTTGAGAAGATGTCGATGATCACCCCCGATGAACGCGTGCCGGCATCGGTACTCGATGACGCACTGAAGCGCGCCCAAGCCCTCATGCGCGCGGCGGCGCGTCCGTCCAGCCGAGGGGAACGGGCCACGCGAGAGAGCTTGCGTCGACTCTTCAGTGATCCGAACGCCGTCGACGTCACCATCACCTTGACCGACGAGGTCATGAGATTCAACTCGCCCGAAAGCGCGGCGACGGCCCTGCGTGCGGCGGCGGAGAAGGCGTCACCGAAGGGTTTCGGGATCGTGAACGCGATCGGACTGCGGGCGGTCGCCGAGCTATCACGCGCGTCACCGCGAATCGCCCTGCGGGTCGTCAACCGGAAGGTTCGAGCGCTCACCGAGAACCTGATCCTCGACGCGGCGCCCGCCAAGCTCCGCGCGCAGTTCGAGCGTCACGCACGCGAAGGGCTCCTACTCAACGTCAACGTGCTCGGCGAGGCGGTGCTCGGCGAACGCGAAGCCGACGATCGCCTCGAGCGTGTTCTCGAGGTCGTCCGTCGAGACGACGTCAACTACGTCTCGGTGAAGCTCTCGGCAATCGTCAGCCAACTCCAGACGATCGACCACGAAGGCTCCTTGGAGCGTGTCGCCTCCAAATTGCGCCTGCTCTACCGCGAGGCCGAATCGAACGGCACCTTCATCAACCTCGACATGGAGGAGTACCGCGATCTGCGACTCACCCTGAGCGCGTTCACGACGGTCCTCAGTGAACCCGAGTTCGTGAACCTCCACGCGGGGATCGTACTCCAGGCCTACCTGCCCGACTCACACGCGGCGCTCGAAGAGCTCATCACTTTTTCCAAGCAACGCCACCGCGAGGGTGGCGGCATCGTGAAGGTACGTCTCGTCAAGGGCGCGAACCTCGCCATGGAGCACGTCGAAGCCGAACTCCACGGTTGGCGGGCGGCTCCCTATGGTTCGAAGGCCGACGTCGACGCGAGCTACCTGCGTCTTCTTGACGTGGCGCTTCGAGCCGAGCACGCGAAGTCACTTCGCGTCGGCGTCGCGAGCCACAACCTCTTTCACGTGTGCTGGGCACTGGAGCTCGCAAAGTCACGCGGAATCCTCGAGGAGCTCGACATCGAGATGCTCGAAGGCATGGCCAACGCCGAGGCGCTCGCCTTGACGAAATCGGGCCAGCCGGTCCTTCTCTATGCACCCGTCACCCGGCGGGACGATTTCTCCTCCGCCGTTGCCTATCTCGTTCGGCGCCTCGACGAGAACACCGCTCCCGAGAACTACCTGCGCGCGGCGCTGTTCATCGCGCGCGACGAGCACGTCTACCGCGAGCAGGAACAGCGATTCCTTCGCGCACTCGACGCTCGCCACACCATCAGCGTCGAAACGCGACGAGGTCGACTGAGCCCGTCATCGACGCACTTCGAGAACGAATCCGACGGCGACCCCACGTCCGAGTCCTACGTGCGCGAGGTCGCGAACGCCATCTCCCACGTGCGGGCGAAGTCCGGCGAGATCATCGACACGCTCGCACACCTAGAACATCCCGATCCTCTCGACTACGAAGATGGTCACGACCCCAACGATCACGGGACCACCTGGTATCGCTATCGCGTGGCCGGCCTCAACGACATCGACCAGGCGCTCGAGTTCGCGAGCTCGGGCCTTGCCGCCTGGCACCGAGTCAGCCACGACGACCGCCGCGCCATCTTGCGTCGCGCCGCCGACGAGATGGCGTCGCGACGGGCGACGACAATCGCCGTCATGTGCCGCGATGGGGGAAAGACGGTCGCCGAGGCCGACCCCGAGGTGAGCGAGGGCGTTGACTTCGCGCGCTTCTACGCCGAACACGCGCCCGTTGACGACCGCTCGATTCCGCTCGGCGTCGTGCTCGTCGTGCCTCCTTGGAACTTCCCCTACGCCATCCCGGCCGGTGGCGTGCTCGCCGCGCTGGCGGCGGGCAACGCCGTCGTGCTGAAGCCCGCGCCCGAGGCCGTCGCGGTGGCGTTCGAACTCGTGAACCAGCTCTGGGACGCGGGCGTGCCCCGTGAGGTGTTGCAGATGGTCCCGACCCGCGATGACGGCGCGGGTCGTCACCTCGTCACCCACGCCAGCGTGAGCGCCGTCATTCTGACGGGCTCGTTTGATACGGCACGCCTCTTCACGTCGTGGAAGCCGGCGCTTCGCCTCCTCGCCGAGACGAGCGGCAAGAACGCCATCGTCGTGACCGCGAGCGCCGACGTCGACCTCGCGGTGCATGACCTCGTCCAGTCGGCCTTCGGCCACGCTGGTCAGAAGTGCAGCGCCGCGAGCCTCGCCATCGTCGAACGTGCGATGTACGACGACCCCCAGTTCATCGCTCAGCTCGTCGACGCCGTCACGACCCTCAAGGTCGGACCCGGTTACGAGCTCGCGAGCAACGTGGGACCGATCATCCGTCCTCCCGAGGCGCCGCTCCATCGCGCCCTCAACGAACTCGACGAAGGAGAGCGCTGGCTCGTCGCGCCCCAGCGCCTCGACGAGGAGGGCTATCTGTGGCGTCCCGGCGTGAAGGTCGGGGTGCGACCGGGATCGTGGAGCCACCTCAACGAGTGGTTCGGACCGGTGCTCGCCATCATGGTCGCCCGCGATCTCAGCGAGGCGACGTACTGGCAGAATCAGACGCCCTACGCCCTCACCGGAGGCCTCCAGTCGCTCAACGAGACTGAGTGCGAAACCTGGATCGAGGCCGTCGAGGTTGGCAACGCCTACGTGAACCGCGGCGTCACGGGCGCGATCGTTCGCCGCCAGCCCTTTGGTGGTTGGAAGCGCTCGAGCGTGGGGCCGACGGCGAAGGCCGGCGGCGCCAACTACGTGAACTGCCTTCGCCGCTGGCACCCGGTGCGCGACGTCGAGGGTGCCCTGGCCGAGGCGAGCGTCTTTTGGCGCGACGTCGCAGCGGCCGCGCGCGACGAATCGGGGCTCGAGGCCGAACGCAACTTCGTGCGCTATCGCCGTCACCTGAAGCCCATTGTGGTTCGCCTCGACGACTCGTCGTCGCCCGAGGAGCTGCGCTACCTGCTCGGGCTACGGGCACTCGCCTCGATCGAACTCGAGCTGAGCGCCGCGTCGCCCATCGCGGGGCGCGCCGACGTCACGATTGAGAGTGTGGACCAACTCGCTGCGCGAGCGGCGTCCTTCGACAAGATTCGCTGGCTCAGTCGTGAAGAGGCGCCTACCGTCGCCGCACTCGAGCGCGGCGTCAGCGTCGATCCTCGCGAACTCGCCCAGAGCGGTGCGGTCGAGCTCACCCGTTGGCTGCTCGAACAGAGCGTCGCGATCACCAACCACCGCTACGGCAACGTGCACGCCGGGCCGAAGCCGCGCTGTCTCGGACTCGGCGACGCGACGTCTGGCTAGGCGCCAGGATCTTTCGGTAGGCCGAGTACGCGCTCGGCAATGATGTTGCGCTGCACGGCTGAGGTGCCGCCCCCGATCGTGAGGGCTTGGGCGTAGAGAAATCCCCACCACCACGAGCGTCCCTCCTCGCCGTCGACGCCGCCAGGACCGCGCCCTTCGAGCATGCCGGCAGCGCCCGCGAGGCGTTGGGCGAGCGCCATGACCTCCTGGCCGTGATCGTCCGCGAGCGCTTTCCGCAGGGAGGCGTCCGAACCAGTCGCGCGTCCCGCGATGGCGTTCTCGGTCAGTCGCATGCGCAAGAACCGCAGTATCTCCCCGTGTGACCAGCAGCGCACGAGATCGTCGCGCAGCAGCCGAGTCGTCACGAGCTGCTGGCGACGCACGAGTGTCACGAGGTCGTCCGCCGTCGGGCCCCGCCCCCAGAGGACCCCCTCGCCCGAGAGGGAGATCCGCTCGTTGCCGAGGGTGACCTTGGCGAGGCGCCACCCGTCATTCACGTCTCCCAGGAGATGGTCCCCGGGCAGGCGCACCTCATCGAGGAAGACTTCGTTGAAGGCGTGATCGCCCGTCATGTCGAGAAGGGGGCGCACGGTCACGCCGGCCGCGTCCATCGGACAGATGAAGTAGCTGATGCCGCGCTGGGGCGCACCTTCGTTCGACGTTCGAGCGAGCAGAATGCCCCAGGTCGCAAGGTGGGCGTAGCTCGTCCAGACCTTCTGGCCCGTCACGACCCACTCGTCGCCGTCTCGTCGCGCGACGGTCGAGAGCGCCGCCAAGTCGCTGCCGGCTCCCGGCTCGCTGAAGAGCTGGCACCAGAACTCTTCACCGCTCAGCAGCTTCGGCAGCCATCGAGACTGCTGCGATAGTGTGCCCGCCATCACGATCGTGGGTCCCGCCCAGCCAATGCCGATCGGATTGATCGGACGGTCCACGTGAGCTCGACGCAGCTCCTCATCGATCAGCAACTGGTACTCGACCGACGCGTTGCGACCCCATGGTTCGGGCCACGACGGCGCCACGAGCCCCGCGTCGGCGAGCTCGCGACCAGAAGGATCAGGATGTTCGGCCAACCAGCGGCGAAGCTCGTCCCGACGGGGGTCCAAGTCGTCAACGCCGACGTCGAGCGAGACGGTTACCGGTGCGAGAAGCCCTCGGCCCGCCTCGCCACCGTCGATGTCATGCACGAGCAACCAACGTAACGCTCTTTTGGGGTCCCGACACGCCACAAGGTGCCGACCGGCTCGGAGCCTGGCGCGAGTTTCGAGGGCGCTCGACTCGCAGAGCGGTCGGAGCAGTGGCCCCTCGTCACGACCGGCTCGCGCCGAGCCGCACCTTTATACTGCGGATTATGGCGGTGTTGTTCTGGCTCGTGATCATCGTGATCTGCATCTTCGCGGAGATTCACACGAACGCCTTCATCGCCGTCTTCATCGGCGCGGGAGCGATCATCCCCTTCTTCCTCGCCCTCGCGAGCGTCCCCTTCGCGGTCGAGGCGGTGCTGTGGCTCGTCATCTCGGCCATCCTCGTCGGAGCCCTTCGACCCGCCGCGCTGCACCGATTCCATCGAAAGGGCGTGATTGATCTGTCGGCGCCCGCCTCGTCCACGATGACGAACCTGACCGGAT
>JBAUSF010000020.1:0-2675 GCA_049581565.1 Acidimicrobiales bacterium | reverse complement strand
GGGGAGTGATGCAGCGCACCGGTCTCGATCGGACGTCAATCGTGGCCACGACCGCGGCTGGCATCCACGGCGTGCCGCTCGCGGAGTTTGCGCTGATGGGCGCGCTCTATTTCGTGAAGGATCTTCCCTTACTCAACACGCGAAAGGCGCAACACCACTGGGAGCGCTACACGACGCGCGAGCTCCGCGGCCTGCGGGCGCTCGTCGTGGGCCTTGGGGCCATTGGGCGCGAGGTCGTTCGAGTGTTCGACGCCGTCGGTGTGCAGGTCACCGGTCTGGGCCGGTCTGGTGGTCGCTATGACGTCGCGGGACTCAGGCGCGTCATCGATCGCGCTGAACTCGACAGTGCCTTGCCCGACGTCGACATCTTGATCTTGTCGTCTCCCTTGACAAGGGAGACCGCCGGCATGATTGGCGCTCACCAGCTGGGACTGTTGGGCAAGGACGCCATTGTCATCAATGTCGCTCGGGGTCAACTCATTGATGAGGACGCGCTGATCAGGGCACTCAGTACGGGCGCGCTGGCTGGAGCGTGCCTCGACGTGTCCGTCAACGAGCCCTTGCCGGGTGATAGTCCTTTCTGGGACCTCGAGAACGTCATTGTCTCTCCGCACTCTGCGTCGACCGTTCGCACCGAGAATCGCGATCTCGTCGAACTCTTCTTGGAAAACATGGGTCATTGGCGCAATGGGGAAGCCATGCGCAACCTCTACGACCCTGTCGCTGGCTACTAGACATTGAAAAGCTCTGAGGATGATGATTACGTGGGACGTGGCGAGGACGCGCTGCTGGCGGGATGGAGGAATTGACGACGTGGATCAAACGCACGACGCGAGCACCTACGAACCGGCGCATGACGGTGGCCTGATCGAACACGTCTCGCTACCCGATGCGGTCCACACCGTGCTTCGCAGGAGGATCTTGAACAACGATTTCGTCGCGGGCGAGCGACTCGTCGAATCCAAGCTGGCAGAGGAGTTTGGCGTGAGCCGCACCACCCTGCGATCGGCGTTGCGCGATCTCGCCACGGAGAACCTCGTTGAGGTCACCAAGCGGCGGGGCTGCTTCGTCGCTCGCATGAGCGAGTCCGACGTCAAGGACTCGTGCTTCGCGCGCTTCGTGCTGGAGTCGGGAGCCGCCTGCGAGGATCTGAGTTGGATTACACCCGAGACCATCGGGCAGCTTGAGCTTGAGATTGAGAAGATGAAGGTTGCCGCACTCGGCGGCGATATGGCATCGATAGTTGACGCCGACACGTCCTTTCACGGTGTCATCGTTGCCGGGACCGGGCGCCCACGGGTGTCGGAGCTCTGGCACGTCCTGGATGGCCAGATGGGTTCGTTGATACGTTCCTCGATGGACCAGAGAGGCATTGACTGGGGGGAGATCGTCGACCGCCATCGCGAGGTGATTGACGCGCTGCGCACTGGCGAGCGGGAGCTCATTCAAGAGGCCCTCAAGCATCACTATCTTGAGGAACTGACGCGACACGACGACGAAGCCGACAACGCCTGATGCGGCACGCGCTCTTTCTGCCTCCCTTCGACGGACTGGCTGATCCTGAACGTATCGTGCAGCTGGCGCACGCCGCGGAAGAATCCGGCTGGGACGGGTTCTTCCTTTGGGATCACCTGCTCTACGGCTCGCGCGTGCGCAGCATCCTCGATCCCTACATCTGTCTCGCGGCCGTCGCGGCGGCGACGTCGACGATCGAGATCGGTCCAATGGTGACGCCCCTCGTGCGGCGCAGGCCGGCGGTGCTCGCCCGCCAGGCCGTGACGCTCGATCTGCTGTCGCACGGGCGTCTCGTCCTCGGACTGGGCATCGGCGACGACTTTGCGGGCGAGTTCTCCTCCTTTCGCGACACCGTCGACGCTCCGACGAGGGGCCGAATGCTGAGTGAGGGCCTCGGAGTATTGAACCAGCTGCTCTCGGGAGAACCCGTGAACCACGAGGGTGAGTTCTATCGTGCGGGCGGGGACGTTTCGTTCCATCCGACGTCGGTACGCGCCGGCGGTATCCCTATTTGGCTCGCCGGACGTTGGCCCCATCCCGCGCCCATCAGGCGTGCGGCGCAGTATCAAGGGATAGTCGTCATTCAGATGTCCGGTCCGAGTGAGATGAGTGAGCTCCAGCGACGACTGGTCGAGGCGGGAGCGGATCTCGGTCACTTCGACATCGTGATGCTCCGCGGTGCCGGTGATGACGCGAGCGCGTGGGCCGATGCTGGTGTGACGTGGCTGATGACCCAACTTGGGCCTTTTGGCCTCGAGTTTGGGGAAACCATGGAACGAGTGGCGGCGGGTCCATCTCGGTGAAGGAGTACCGATGAGTATCGTTCGTCGCCCACCGTCACTTCGAGCGGCGGAGATTGACCTCTTCCAGTTCGGGCTAGTCGGGCGCGGCCACTTTCGAGTCAGCTTCTCCCAGGACGCGGACCGCCTCGCCCAAGCCTGTGACGCCATCGAAGAGGTCGTGCGCGCGCCGTGACGCTCAGCTCGTAGAGGGTCCCCGCCAGAGGTCGATGCCGCTCTCGACGGCGTACCGATCGATGCGGGCGAGCTCGTCGTCACTAAAGGCGAGATTGTTCAGCGCGTCGAGGTTGTCGTCGAGCTGCGCGACGCTGCTCGCGCCGATGAGCGCACTCGTGACGCGCGAGTCGCGCAGCACCCACG
>JBAUSF010000019.1:0-7059 GCA_049581565.1 Acidimicrobiales bacterium | reverse complement strand
GCGTCCCACGGGCTGCCGAGCGGCGGGGTGTAGGAGAGGTCGAGCTCACTCACGGTGTCGACGGTCATCTCGTTGAAGATGGCTGCGGCGGCGATGTCGATGCGCTTGGCGATCTCGGCGTGTCGGTGGCCAAACAGTTGGAGCCCGAGGAGCCGGCCCGAGCGCCTATCGCCCGTGTAGCGCATCGTTATCGGATGACTGCCGGGGTAGTAGGCCTTGTGGTCGTCGGCGACAACCTCCACGGTTATCGGGTCAAACCCGGCCGCGAGGGCCTCATGATCGCGCAGCCCCGTGCGCGAGGCCGCCATGTCGAAGATTTTCACGACTTGAGTTCCGAGGCTCCCGGCGAAGTCGGCGTTGCCGCCAAGAGCGTTCTCGCCCGCGATCCGCCCCTGCTTGTGAGCCGTTGTGCCGAGCGGAAGGTACGTGAGCCCCGCCAGCCGGTGATGGGTCACAACACAGTCCCCGGCGGCAAAGACGTCGTCTAAGTTGGTGCGCATCTGACGGTCGACGGCGATTGCGCCTCCGCTGCCCAGCTCGGCGCCCGCTGCCTTCGCGAGCGCAGTATTCGGCCGGACACCGACGACGACGAGCACCATGTCGGCGAACTCGGTGATCGGAGTGTCGTCGCCGTCGAGGGCGTCGACACGAAAGCGACCGGCGGTCCCGCTCGAACTGCGTCCTATTCGCTTCACGGTGGTGTTGGTCTTTACGACGACGCCGCGCGCGATCAGCTCGGCGCGAACCAGTGCCCCCAGAGTTGGGTCGACGGTCGGCAGCACTTCGGGGAGCTGCTCGAGCTGCGTGACCGCGATGCCACGAGCCGTCAGCCCCTCGGCCATCTCGAGCCCGATGTAGCCAGCTCCCACGATGACTGCGCTCGAGGGCTCCAGCGTTTCGAGGGTGTGCATCAGCTCGAACGTGTCGCCCATCGAATGCAGTAGATGGACACCGTCAACGGGTCCGAGCGCATCGTCTCCGACGAGCCCTTCGATCGGGGGTCGTGCCGAGACGGCGCCGGTGCCGATGATCAGCTGGTCGTAGCTCACCGAATCCCCATGTTCACTCTCGTCGACAACGTGGAGAAGGTGACGATCAACGTCGACACCCGTTGCGGTCGTGTTGAGGCGAACACTCATACCCGTGTCGGTGAGGTCCTTGATCGTCCGGTGTGCCAGCCTTCGCCAGTCCGTCACCTCCCCCGACACGTAGTAAGGAATCCCACAGATGGAGAAGTTGGGAAACGCGTCGGCGACGACCACCGTGACCTCCACGGTGGGGTCGAGCTCGCGGATCCGCAACGCCGCGCTGATGCCTGCGTCGCTTCCGCCGATCGCTACTACGTGCATAGGGATATTCCTTTCGGATTGGTCGTTGGTAACCGCTACTGCGTCTCTAGATCACTGTCGAGGCGCGGACCCGACTCGACCACGTCCGCGGCTTCTTCTTTGGTCATGCCGGGATAGAGCACCTTGATCATCGCGAACGCGATGAGCCCTCCGGCCAGTTGCGCCGAGATGAAGCTCGCCACCGAGGAGGGAGCAATCCCGGCGAAGCTGTTGGAAAACATTCGTCCCACCGTGATTGCGGGATTGGCAAAGCTCGTCGAGCTCGTGAAGAAGTAGGCGGCGCCAATATATGCCCCCACCGCGGCGGGAGCGAGGTGGGAGCGCTTAGAACGAGCCAGAGCGAATATGACCAGCATCAGTCCGATCGTGGCGACAACCTCGGAGATCCAGTGCGGACCCGAGGCCCGATGCTTCGTCGAGATCGAGATCGCGGCGAGAGCAAACATCGCGTTGGCCACGACGGCGCCGGTGATGCAGCCGACTACCTGGGCAAGCGTGTACGCGGTGGCGTCGAGCCACCGGAGCCCGCCAAACGCGGCGTCGACGAAGGAAACGACTGGATTGAAGTGGCCTCCCGACACGGGACCAAACATGAGGATGATGGCGAACAGTCCAGCCGCGGTCGCGGTCGCATTCTCAAAGAGTTCCAAGCCGACGTCGCCCGGTGACAGCGACTGAGCTGCGATGCCCGACCCGATGACGATCGCGGCCAGAAACGCACTCCCGAAGAACTCGGCCAGGAGCCGCCTCCACAAGACAACCTCTCTCATTTCGTGGTCCTTCGATCTCGCGAGCACTCAGCAGCAGGCAACGGGCGCTGACGTAACACCAGCGTTGGCCGAAGGCTCCTCTGACGCGCAGCAGGTTCCGTCGCCAGTGATCCCCGATTCGACCGGGGCGTCCGCGAGGACCGTGTACACCTCCCACGGCGCACCGTCGCCATCGTTCACCCAGACTTTGTTCTGGACCGCGAAGCAACACGTCGTCTCGTCCTCGACCGTGGTGTCGAGCCCTTCCTCGCTCAGGCGAATCGTTGCCGCTCGGACCTCGTCGGTCGTCTCTACTTCGACACCCAGATGGTTGAGCGCCCCCACGACACCGCGGCCTCGCGTGGACGCGTTTTCGATGAGGACAAGCTTGAGGGGCGGCTGAGCGATTGCAAAATTGGCGTAGCCCGGTCGGACCTTTGCGGGCTCAGTGTCGAAGAGCTTTGAGTAGAAGTCAATGGCCTCTTCGAGATTTGAGACATTGAGCGCTAGTTGTACCCGTGACATCGGTTCCTCCGTTACATTGGTAACTGTCGATATGTAGAGTATGGCGTATACATCGATGATTGTCAATGAAAGGGGCAGGATGGCCCGAGCGACGTCACATAATCGCACGGCAAGACAGGCGATTTGCTGCGCTCCTATATCGCAGGAATCAATTTCCGAGAAGGACGCCGACGGCCTCGCGGGCGTCTTCGCGGCCCTCGGAGACCCCGTGCGATTGAGGCTCTTTTCAATCATCGCGTCTTCAGGAGAGGTGTGCAGCTGCAACCTCGAAGGACCGCTGGGAAGAAGTCAGCCCACCATCTCGCATCACACAAGAATCCTCGCCGAAGCCGGACTTATCGAAGGAGAGAAGCGGGGCAGATGGATGTGGTGGCACGTAGTACCGCGCCAATTGAATCAAGTCGCAAAAATCTTGGCGGTCTGAGCAGCGCAAGAACCGACTGCATTGCTCCCCTCTGTTCTGGCGGAGTCGTTTCCGGTTTCTCCCGCAATAAGGTACAAGTCCCCATAGTCGTCGATGCGAAGTGGAGTTGGTCGAGGATCAACTCGGCGCCGGTGGGAAGCAACTCTTAGCTTTCCAATTCCATACCGCCAACACCGCGGCCGGAATGACGATGGGGCACTTCGTGCCCTGGACGCCGCCCAGACCATCGTTATAGACAGTCCACGCGACCTTGCTCGCAACTCGCACAAACAAGTTGTACGAGCCGTCATCCTGCGAGCCCACCTGCGCGTTGAGAGAGTTCGGACTCGCTTCGAGTCTGGCGGCCGCGTAGTACGTATTGCTTTCGCGATCAAAGGCGTAGTACGTGGTGCCGGCGGCGAGTCCCAGGTAGTCCGAAATAGAAAGCCCGTGCATGGACGCTCCCGCCGCGAGGAGGCTGTGGCGCACCTGGGCGGTCAGCACCAGGTTCGTTGCCAAAGCCGCACTGCTCGTAGTGGTCGCCGCAAGTGTGGTTGATGTCGTCGTCGGTGGTGAGTTAGCGGTCGATGCACCACACGCTGCCAACACGAGCGCGCTGGCCACGATCACCGGCACCGAGTGAACAAGCCGCTTCATGATGAACCCCCGATTCATTCTCCTCGGAGGACCAGCGCCGTCGGCGTCCGACGAGCCCATCGACCCGGTAGCACGGCGCCACATCGACGTCGCAGGGATTTGAGCGTAGTGCCAACGTCGCGCAACAATCCTCGTAGCGAGTACGAAAGATCGCCCGGCGCAAGAAGAGTCACCCTCGTTCTACGACGGCCACGTAGGGCTCGCTCGTTCGAGACGACAACACGCGCGTCTGACGCCAACCGGTCCCTCGAAGTATCGAGCGCATCTCACGCGGGGACACGAACAGCCACGTGAACCACCCGCCCACTTCGTCGTCGTAGCGGTAGCGAAGACGCACAGTCCCGGGCGGGCGTCCGAGCTCTCGATTGCGCCGGTAGTAGGAACGATCCATGCCCGGGGCGCCCCCAAAGTAGGCGCTCGTGCTCTCGAGGAAGAGTCGCGTGAAAGGTCGCGACTTCACCGCCCATTCGCTCAGGAGCGCGCGTGCCCGCTCGGGCGTTTCGAAGAGACCGAAGTTGTTGCCGTAGAGCACCACGCTGTCGAACGAGTCAATCTTTCGGCCGAGGTCGTCAATGGAGGCGCGCCAGACGTTCGAAAGTCCACGCAGCGTCGCGGCCTCAATCGCACGGGACGACGCGTCGAGTCCCACGACGTCGAATCCACGTAGCTCGAGTTCGAGGGCTACTCGCCCAGCACCGCAGCCGACGTCGACGACTCGACCGCGCACGTGGCGAAGCGACTGACGTTCGGCCGCCGGCCATCCGGCGAAGCGCGACAGGTAGACCTCCCGTCCGGCTCCGATCTGAGTGAAACCGTCCTCTCGCTCGACGACCTCGGGCGTGGTGTCACCGCGCGCCCACTCGAGGAGCGCTTTCCCAAAGACGTCAGCGGTCACTCGTTCGCTAGTTCCTGATAGCGGAAGCAATTGGTCGTGTGGTCGTTCACCATGCCAGAAGCCTGCATGAACGCGTAACAGATCGTCGGGCCTACGAACTTGAACCCCCGAGCCTTCAGAGCCTTGCTCATGGCATCGGCCTCTTTGCTCGTAGCGGGGATCTGGCCCGGTCGCTTCCACTTGTTTGTGACCGTCGTTCCACCAACGAACTGCCAGAGATACGCGTCGAGCGATCCGAACTCTGCCTGCACGTCGAGTACGCCTCGGGCATTGACGACACTTGCCTCGATCTTCTGGCGATTGCGGATGATGCCCGCATTCGTCATCAAGCGTTCGACGTCCTTCTCGCGGTACTTCGAGATTCGTGCGACGTCAAAGCCGTGCATCGCGCGCTCGAACGCGTCGCGCTTGTACAGCACCGTTCGCCAGCTGAGCCCCGCCTGCATCGCGTCGAGGATCATGAACTCGAAGAGCTTCTGATCGTCGTGCAGCGGCACTCCCCATTCCACGTCGTGGTACTGCACCATGAGGTCGTCGTCCCCGGGCCACTGGCAGCGTTCAAGATCCACCCGCTCAGTCTTATCCCAGGCGGTGACACCCGTCAGTATCCCGAAGACTCGCCCTCTTCGACGAGCGGAATGCGAAGCCAAGTGATCATCTGGCGCAGCTGCTCGTAGGCGGCGAGGCGCGCGCCGTCGGTACCCGCTCGCTCGGCTCCCTCGACGGGCTCCCACAGCCGGTGGACCATGGTTGGTCCGAGCTCCAAGAGCCCGCCACTGCCGCCCGAGGCCCACTTCGCAAGTACGTAGCGCACGATCGCTCCCTCTGGAACGTTGATCGCGCTGGCTAATCGGCTGATCGTGGTCATCGGGTCGACGTTCGCGTAGAGGGCGATGTCGGTCTTGAAGTTGGCGTCGGGATCGTCGCTAGCCCACGGCCCCCGCCACGCGGTGAGGTTGATCGATTGGGCGTCGCCGCTCACCGCGACACCTCGGGCAACCACGGCGCTTTCCAGGGCGCATGACCGCGCAACAGGTCGTTGGCCTCGGCGGGGCCCCACGAACCCTCCGGATATGAGACGGTCACGGGAGGATGGTCGATCAGCGGTTGGAGCACGCGCCAGGTTTCTTCGACCGCGTCTTCGCGCGTAAAGAGCGATCGGTCGCCGGTGAGCGCGTCGTGAAAGAGTCGCTCGTAAGGCCCCGGCGGCCTGCCGAGCTCCTCGGCGAAGGGCAGGTCGAGGTGCACGTCGCGAGACGCCGTGCCATCGGCGTCTTTGGACAGGATGACGATGCGCAGGCCGGGATCGGGATCAACGCGGATAATGAGCTCGTTGGGGTCGGTGTGGCGAGGCGCGTCTAAGAACGTGAGCCTCGGGGGCCGCTTGAAGACAATGCGCACCTCGCAGGCGCGAACCGGAAGCTGCTTTCCCGCTCGCACGAAGAACGGCACGCCCGACCATCGCCAATTTTCAATGCCCAGGCGAAGCGAGATGAACGTCTCGGTGTCCGAGCCCGCCTTCACCCCCTCAACGCGCCGGTACCCCTCGTACTGGCCTCGCACGCACTGGCTCGGCTCGACGCTCGCCATGGCTCGAAAGACGTCGACCTTCTTGTCCCAGAGTGCGGTCGGTCCGGGGCCGACCGGTGCGTCCATGGCGATCAGCGCGACGAGTTGACAGAGGTGATTCTGCACGACGTCCCGCAGGGCTCCGACGGCGTCGTAGAACGAACCGCGATCGTCGACGCCGAAGTTCTCAGCCATCGTGACGTAGACGCCCGCTACGTGATCACGATTCCACACTGGCTCGAATAGCGCGTTCGCAAAGCGTAGATACGAGATGTCGGTCACCGGCTGCTTGCCGAGAAAATGGTCGACCCGCAAGATCTGACGCTCTTCGAGGACCTCGTGGAGCTGCACGTTGAGCGCGCGCGCCGAATCGAGGTCGCGACCGAAGGGCTTTTCGATCATCACCGTCGCACCCCGCACGAGATTCGCTCGGCCGAGCGAGGAGACGACGGGGGCGAACAGCGACGGCGGAATCTCGAGGTAGTACAGCGGGTGTTGGCTCGAGGAGAGCTGACGAGCGAGCGCTTCGTAGGTAGACGCGTCGTTGAAGTCGCCGTGTACGTAGCTGAGCCGGTTGGTGAGCCGGTCGAAGACGTTGTTCTTCACGCCTTCGCCCACCTCGAGCAGGGCCGCGCGCATGACGTCGCGCAGCTGCTCGACCGTCCACGGCTCGACCGCGACGCCGATGATCGGGCAGTCGAGCCGTTGGGCTTCCTCTAGCCGATAGAGCGCCTGATAGGTCATCTTCTTCGCAAGGTCACCGGTGATGCCAAAGATCACCAACGCGTCGGCCATATTTCTCTCACGTTCGCTCATCGCTGCACCTCTCGTCTCGCCGTCCATCTTCACAGGCGTCAGCGACGAATGGACGCCGTTGACGCGCCACGCCTCACTCGAGAGCCAGCTGAGGGG
>JBAUSF010000018.1:0-2221 GCA_049581565.1 Acidimicrobiales bacterium | reverse complement strand
TACCACAGGTGACGGTGGCGCGCGCGATACCGGGGTCGGTTTCGGAACTCACCCACCAATTCCAGGTCAGGATCCCACTGGCGCTAGCCGTTTCGGAGCCGAGTCCACTGGCCTCGCTCGTATAGCCGCTTGGCAGCACGACCGAGAGCGTGCATGACTCTTCGGGCGTGGTCGTGTGAGCGGTCAAGGACTCATCGCTGCCGCGAGCGATTGAAAAGATGAGAGAGGTGATCGTCACGGTCGAGCTTGACGAACTGGAAGGTGGCGTCTGGGCGAGGGCCGAGAGCGTCGACCCGACAGCGAAGTCGGTATTCACGGCATTGCGCACCGCCCGTACTGCGGCGAGGGTCGTGGTGATAATGCCGAGCTCACGGTTATACGAGAGCGAAGAGGTCGAGAAGTTCTCGCTGCCAATGAAAGCCGTACCAGAGGAGTCTGTGCAGTCGGCGCAGATCACTTTGGCGTGGATGTACGTCTGAGAATCGTTGAGCGAGCGGACGTGCACCCCCGCAGAGGCGAGCCGGTGAAGGGCGTTGGTCCACGAGGGGTCCTCCGTCATGATGACGTCCACCGAGACACCCCGGCGGGCTGCCCCCGCTAGAGCGTTTTCGATCGACGCGGAGTCCATTTCCTCATTTTCTACGAGGAGCGAATGACGAGCCGACGAGATCAGACTCACCAGCGTCCCCGTGGAACCCGGGCTCCACACCAGACCATCCGCTCCATGTGGTGCAGCATCGCTACGCGCGGAATCGGCGTCGAAGGTCTCTTTGATGGCACTCACGTCGGTGGGGTTATCTTCTTCAACCCAGAAGTCCCGCGTCGACGAATACTCCGAAGCTACGAAGTTTCCGGTTCCCACGTACGCTCTCGTGTCGTCGATGACCAGGTACTTGGCATGGAAGATCTGGCTTGACGGGGCCCATACGACGTGCACCTGTCCCGCGCTCAAGACGGCCGCTGCAGCTGCGTTCTCCGTTTTGCCGTCGTAGGCGGAGTTCAACATGACTCGGACATCTATTCCGGCGTGAGCTCGATCAACGAGGTCCCGTTCGATGGTGGGGTCGAACAGTTCGTACATCGAGAGGTCGATACTCGAACGAGCGCTGGAAATGGCAGCATCGACGAAGCCGTATCCAGCAGCCGGTTCGACCCATACGCCAGAGACCGTCGTCGTGGAGGGGACGGGCTGTGCGGACGAGTTGGCGACAACGAGTAAAGACGCGACGAGCGAAGCCAGGAAAACGGACGCGGTCTTCGCAATGAACGTCTGGAGCATGGATTCTTTCTACTGAGCGTTCTTCAACTCTTCCAAAGCCAACTCGAATCGTTGCAACACCGTTGGATCAATCGAAATCTTGGGCGTGAATTCGAGCACCCGGCCGGTGACCTTGCCAGTCCGAACTCCCTCAACACTGTCTTTGACCGTGGACAAGAAGTCATCGGAGAATTTACGAATCTGTTGCATCGGGAGCGTGACCATGTCAGCGAGCGCCGCTTAAAGCGGTTGCCATGGCACGGGTATCGCTGTGCCCCTGATCTGTTCGCCTCATTCGAGACATGATCGATACACGCCCACGATGCCGCCAGCTGCGGATCGGATCGTGGCTTCGTCGCCGGCGACGCCAGGGGGTCCGAACGCTTTCTCCAAGAGCTTTGGTTCAAAGAAGTGGTCCACCTGCGCGACGACGTCCTTGGCTGCATCGCACCGAGCCGTCGCATCTCGAATTGGGTCTGACACCGTTACACCGGTCGGTACGACGTCGCCCGACACGTACTTGTCGTACTCGTCGTCCATCCGGTGGATTCCAGCGGAAAGTTGGGTTGCTAGGTAGAGATACTCCCAACCAGCTCCGCGATCCGGCGGAACCGCGACCGAAGCTTGCGATGCGACGCCGCCGAGCAACACGGTTGCCGATCTTGTCAGTCCGCTGGCAGCCGGACTCGTGTTCTTCATCGACGACCATCTCATGTCTTCCTCGGTTCTTTGGCGGAGTGTACAACGAGTAAGGGTTCGATGCTGGAGAAGTCATCTGGGCAAAAGGATTGCTAGCCGGTCTCGACGGTTGCGTTTTGGGGGCACGGGAGCTCGCGGTGTGCTTCCTCCGCCGAGGCTAATGATCATGAACATTTCGGGACAGCGACCGTAAACGAATACTGAGGTCGGGACCAGCGCCTCTTCGAGGAAATATCACGCGATTCCAGCTGGTCTCTCATCGAG
>JBAUSF010000017.1:0-7305 GCA_049581565.1 Acidimicrobiales bacterium | reverse complement strand
TGACGAGGAAACGGGCGTCGCTAAGTCCGCCAAGCACCTTGTCAGGATTGAAGTCGCCCTTGAAGACCGAATACACGAAGCCTCGCGGCGCCCCGATGATGTCAGGGTTGCTCGTGAAGCCGAGTCGGGCGAGTAGCGCTGCTTCGACACCCATGCGACCAGCGTTTCCGGGGTGAGTCGACTTCATCATGGTGCCGTTGTTGGCGAACAGACCGCTCGTGCGCGACCCGGCGATGCCCATCGCCATCTTCACCTGTTCGGTTGACAACGAAAGCATTCGGCTGCTCGTCACCGCGGCTCCGAAAGGGCCGAACATGCCCGGCGGATGGAACCCACCGAGGTCCTGGGGACCGGAACTGCGCAGACGCGACTGCACTTCCCAGCCGACAATGATCGCTGCCAAGACGTCGCTGCCGTCACGGTCGAACTGCTCTCCGAGAGCGAGAGCCGGAGGGAGAATGTTGGAAGTACCGTGCATCGGAACGGCCCCTTGAGGCTCGTAGTCGTTCACGTGCAACATCGAGCCGTGCACGAACGCCACGAGCGGAGCACTAGACTTACCTTGGCGAAGCAGCGTGCACGAGTCGTTCCCGCCCACTTCGTTCGCGTACTGCAGCAGGATGTCCGCAACCTCGTGGTGTGCCCCCGCGATCATCACACCAAGGCCGTCGAGAATGAGAACCTTCGCCGCGTCAATAACCGCTGTATCGACCTTGTCGAGGTTGAAGCTGGTAACGAACTTTGCAAGCGCGTCAGTTACGTCGGGACCTTTGTAGAGGTACGCCTCATGTGTCTCGCTCACATTGCCTCCTCCGTCATGCCGTCGACCAGGGCCACCACGTTCGTGGTGTCAAGATTGTCGAGCATGCTGTTGAGCTTTTCGATACGCGGTTCCGACAGCACCTTCGCGACACATCGAGCGAACTTTTCTGTGACCTGCTCGTAGCTGAGTCGGTTCGCTACGTTGCCCGGAGGGGTGTTGACGATCGTCGAGGCCGTTGCACCGTCCTTCATGAAGACGGCGACCGGCGTGGTGTAGCGCTTGACGCCAGCTTCGAAGCCGCCGGGCACCACCGTAATGTTGATCTTCTCCATCAGTTCCTTGATGATCGGGCGCCGAAGCGTTTCATCAGTGAAGGTATCGAGGGTCACTTCCCCGTCGGCGAACGCAGCGGCGATGCAGAGACGAAGGCTGAACTTCCCTTCAAAACCGCGGGTAGGGACGTCGATGTGCAATGAGTGAAAGAGACTTTCGGAACCGGTGACGTCGATGTGGTCGATGTCCTTGGGGTTCGTGACGACCTGCTCACGGAGTTCGAGAGCGGCCGCGATACCGCGTTGCGTTCCGCCGCATGCGGGAAATCTCTTGATGTTGAGACCCGGCGCTTCGATCGCCCATGTGCCTGCGGGCTGCTCTTCGATGAGGTCCACGTCGTAGTTTCCCTGACCGAGGAAGGCACTCAGCAGACCGTGGTGCCCTTCGATGACCGTGCGCGCGCCGATGTAGCCGCGCCTTGCGAGCATCGCTGCCATGACGCCGGCTCGAGCGGCGTTACCGGCCTGCGTTCCCTTGCCCCACGTGCCGAACTGCTCGGTCAAGCCGCCGGATGCCGACGATGCTAGCCCGAGCGCGACTTCGGTCTGCTCTTGGTTGAGTCCGAGAAGCTTGCTGGCCGCCGCCGCGGCCGCGGGGCAGCCATATATAGAGGTCGGATGAATGCCGCTCTTGCGCGCGGTGCGCTCATAGTCGCGACCGGAGCGAGAGATACGTTCGAAGGTCTCCCACCCCACGACCATCGCGATCATGAAGTCTTCTCCGCTCGCGTTGGCGAGTTCGCCCGCTGCGAGAGCTGCAGGGAGGATAGTGGCCGTCGGATGTGAGAATCCGTTGTCGTCGAAGTCGAGCAAGTGGCTCAGCGTGCCGTTCGCCCACGCCGCCTCCCACGGCGTGGCCGTGATGCCGGTACCGATGACTCGGGTACCGTTGGCGACGTCGTACTCACCGACTACCGCGAGCACAACGTCACCGGGTTCGCTCCGCGATCCGGCGAGTGCGACGCCCACACAGTCCTTCACGTGTTCGCGCGTGCGAAGCTTCGTGGTGTCTCCTAGATCCGAGTACCTGGCGGTCTGAATGAGGCGAGCCAAGGTCTGCGTTGCGGACTTACTACTCAACGACATCGTTCTCCATTAATTGTCGGACAGTCCAGAATCGTATCATGTTGGCTGGCTTTGCGGACCCGAGCCGGTGGTCCCACCGATCTCTGCCTGATCGACGCCATTGTCCCCTCCAGTGTCGAAATACCCGTCTATTCCAGCGTTTACACCTCGTTCGTCCCCAGCCTAATTTGCTTTTTGCGCCCGTTGACGAAGCTGGCGAGAGCTCCCCGGGACTGGTACCGGTACGCGACCACACGACTACGCCAACACGATTTGGTAGGTCAAAATGAAAACTGCGGTGCGAATCGAGTAAAACTGTGGCGTGAATCTGATTACCGCCCCTCTCACCTCATACCAGCTTCGTACGCACACCTAGGTGTCGCCCTGCTCGACCAAACCCGTGGGTTTCCTCTACCCAGAGCGAGAGAGGGGCGATATTGGACGTTCCATCCTCCGCGCAGAGCGAGTCTGATTTAGACAACGCCATCGTCAGTCCTCGGCGAAGGATGGTCTTCGCAACCTGCGCCCTCGCCATTTTGATGGGTACCATCGACTCGACCATCGTCGCGACCGCGTTGCCCAAGATTGGCGACGAGCTCCACTCCAGGCTCAATTGGACCGGTTGGGTCGTGACGATGTACTCCCTCGGCATGATCGTCGCAATGCCGATCGCGGGCAAGATTTCTGACCAGTTCGGTCGCAAGAAGGTCTTTCTCATCTGCGTCGCTCTTTTCACCGCGTCGTCGCTGGCATGCGGCCTCTCGACCAGCATCTACATGCTCGTCCCGTTTCGCCTCATCCAGGCCCTTGGAGGGGGTGCATTCGTGCCGTCAGCGGCAGGAATCATCGGAGACCTCTTTGGCAAGAACCGGGACCGGGGTATCGGCGCCATCTCCTCTATTGCACCGATCGGTCAAATCACCGGGCCCGTCGTGGGTGGCTTCATCACCCAGTACTGGGTGTGGCGCGGCATCTTCTTCGTCAACTTGCCCATCGGCATCCTCCTGTTCTTCATGGCCGTCCACTACTTGCCCAACACCAAACCACGCCAGCGTGAGTACCTTGACTTCGTCGGGATCAGTCTCCTCGCGCTCACCATTGTCTCAGGCATGCTCGCCATGACCATGATGGGCGAGCAGGCCATGTCGCCGTTCAATGTAAGAGTCGTCCTCCCTGTGGTTACGACCGTGGTCCTCGGCTACTGCTTCATGCGCCACACTCGCCGTTCCAAGGCGCCCTTTATCCCGCCCCGCTTTATCTACGGCCCGAAGTTTGCGCTCATGAACGTCATGAACTTTTTCTACGGCACCGCGCTCGTGGGCTTCGCCACGCTGGTGCCGCTCTACGCCGAGAACCGCTATCACATACCCATTTCGCATGCCGGCACTTTGATGGCGGCACGAGCGGTGGGCGCGTTCTCCATCGCGGGACTCTCGACCATGATGCTGCGTCGTCTTGGCTACCGCTTGCCGATGATGGTTGGCTTTTTGGTCATCGCCGGCGGCATGACGATGATCGCGATCTCGCCCATCGGGTTCACGCCGTACTGGTGGGTGGCGCTGTTCTCACTGGTGGTTGGCATGGGCGTGGGCTGCGCGGCACCCGCGACGAATAACGCCACGTTGCAGCTCGCGCCTGAAAACATCGCCGCCATCACCGGGCTGCGAGGAATGTTCCGGCAGACCGGCGGGATCATTTACGTCTCGTTTACGACAGCGTTGCTCGCTCGTAGTTTGCATCCCGGCCTGACGCAGGCGTACGTCTTTGTTGCGCAAGCGGCGATACTCCTCTTGATGGCTGGTCTCGTTCGATTCGTGCCGGATCATCGGGGCACTTGGTGAAGGCAGGACGGATCGCGCAACCGATCTCTCGAATGAGCCGCGCATTCAGTCGGCCAATATGGTCTGTCGCGACTGGTCGAGTCCAGCAAGGGCGATTCGACCTGCGATGAGCACGTGCTCCGAAGTCAATGCCGACGCCCTCGGCGCGTCGCCCTCGATGATGGCCTCGAGGGCCCCGCGAAGTTCCGACGCCGCTTGGGCTGCGCGACCCGGGATTGACAGGGACCGTGATCGAAACGCTTGCGCCCGCGAACGCACACCCATGAGGACCTGCCCGAGCACCACGCTCTGCGCACCGTCGATCAAGACTCGGTAATAACCCGCGTTCGCCTCTAACAGCGCAACCGTGTCGGTCGTCTCAGCGACCACCTTCTCGAAAGTCTCGAGGGCGCGGGTGAGTTCTTCGATCTCCTCTGCACCTGCGCGCTCGATGAAGCGACGCACGACCAACGCCTCGAGGGCCGCGCGAATCTCGTAGAGGTCGGCCGCCTCAGAGGGCGACGGCGACGCCACGCGTGCGCCCTTCTGTGCAACCGCAGTTACTAGTCCTTCCGTACTGAGCTGGCGCAACGCTTCGCGAAACGTCGTGCGGGAAATTCCGAGACGATCAATGAACTCTCGTTCGACCAAACGCTGTCCCGGTTTTAGCTCAAAACTAAGGATTGCGTCGCGCAGTACCTGGACTGTCTGCTCCCGTACTGGCAGGGACGACTTCGTAGTAGCTCGCTTCTTCGGTGGCGTCGCGCGCGGAGTGGAGACCCTCATACGCCAACTATAGGTATATAGCCCGATGGACGGACAACTTTGCGGGGCCTGCCGCGCAAGTACCGCCCAATGAAGCCCGCCCGGCCGACTGGCAGGGGCCTGTCTACAGGCCATTCAGGCCAGACCCCAACGCGAGCCTACGCTCCCCGTTCGCTGGTCAGACAATCTCTGGTGAGCCTGTCGTCGGCTGAGTCAAGCATTGTGTCTCGTCGGATAGCGAGAGACGATTCATTCACCTTGTCTCGGACTCTGACGGACTCCCAAAACGAGGCGACTACAGCCGGCGTTGGGTCATCCGCTGCGACCGAGCGCAGATGCTGCCGCGTGTTTACCGGCGGCGCGACCGAAAACAGAACCAGACGTGAGCCCGGTACCTCCCGGGTAGTTGAAGAAGAAGAGTCCGCCTACGAGCTCGCCGCAGGCGAAGAGGCCGTCGATCGGTTCGTAGTCGGTGTTGAGCACTTGCGCGCTCTTTGGCTCGATGCGAAGTCCGCCGAATGTAAACGTAACGCCGCACGTCACGGCGTAAGCCTGATAGGGCGGCGCGTCGAGGGTGTTGGCCCAGTTCGATTTCGGCGGTTCGATGCCGATCGTCGATCGACCGTCTTTGATGTTGGGGTCAAAGGGGATGTCCTGGTCGATGGATTCGTTGAACTTCTTCACCGTCGCCAAGAACCTGTTGGGATCGACGCCCTCGAGCTTGTCGGCGAGGTCCTCCAGCGTGTCAGCGCTGACCGTCGTCACTTGACGAATGCGGTACTCGTCACGCAAGAGGTGTGTGACCTTCTGATCGAAGATCTGCCACGCGAACTGGTTCGGCTGGTTCAAGATGTCGCGTCCGTACTTCGCGTAGGTGAAGTTGCGAAAGTCAGCGCCCTCGTCGACAAAGCGCTCGCCATCGCCGTTCACCATGATGCCAAAGGGATAGCTGTGCTTTTGGAAGCCATCTCCGATGGCGAGGTCGCCGAACTCCGGTGCGTTCATGTCCCAGCCCACCGCGTGGCATCCGGACCAATTCCCCGCCGGGCTCGCGCCTATCTCCAGCGCGATCTTGATCCCTTCGCCGGTGTTGAACCGGGATCCACGGACCTTCGCGAGGTCCCAACCTTCGCCGAGGTAGCGAACGCGCCACTCAGTGTTCGCTTCGAAGCCACCCGATCCGATGACGACGGCTTTGGCGAACCTGTTGCTCTCCTTGCCATGCTGACGAACGCGCACGCCGACCACCGCACCGTCATCGTTGCGTAGCAGTCCAACGGCACGAGTTTCGTAGTGGATCGGGATGTCGTTTCGCGCAGCGGCGGAGCACAACGCGTCGATGAGTCCAGGTCCGCCACCGACGGTTTCGACCGTCAGACCACCCCAGAACTTGAACTTGCCGTCGATCTTGAAGGCTTGACGTCCGTAGATAGGGGCGAAGCGCACACCCTTGGTCGTCATCCAGAGCAGCGACTCGTAGCTGCGCTCGACGAGTTCTTCGGCGAGATCCGGGTCAGCGCGATAGTTCGTGACGCGGCCGATGTCCTCGTAGAAGGCGGTCTTCGAGTACGAACCAAAGTCGGTCATGTCCAAGTCCGCTTGAGTGAGGTCGGGTATAAGTCTGCGGAGGTCTTCCGCGTCGTTGTACACGACGCGCATGGCGCCGGCGGTAAAGGTCGTATTTCCGCCGCGTTCACTCTCGGGCGCGCACTCCAACACTTCAACGGTTGCACCGTTCTCGCGCGCGGCGAGTGCAGCACACAGCGCCGCGTTACCCGCACCGATCACCAAGACGTCTACTGGAACTGCCTCCACTGCTACCCCTCTAGGTCGTCTTCTCGTGGGCTCGTTGTGTCTCCGAACCAACGACGTTCGATTATACAACGCTTCCCAAACTTTGTCATACAATCTTGGGATACCTAGGATGCACCTTCCAGGAACCTCGCTGAAGCCTTATGGTTAAAGGAGATTCCGGCACCATGGTTTGCGGTGAGCGACAACTTGATGTCGCCAAATGAGGCTACAAACTGCAAGATGGCCTGAGCCTTCCTTCACAAGTTGCGCGATCGGGTCGTCTTGTCTGCCACTAGAAGCGTCACCGAGACAACGCGCCGACGGTCGACTCCTTCGACCACGCGCCGAGCT
This sequence comes from Acidimicrobiales bacterium, assembly GCA_049581565.1. GTDB lineage: Bacteria > Actinomycetota > Acidimicrobiia > Acidimicrobiales > RAAP-2 > RAAP-2. Next base: position 415 of record JBAUSF010000017.1, on the reverse strand, counting down.
CGCGCAATGAGTACAAAATGATACGCACGTTGTTTGAGACTCAACCGAAGAAGGGTTCGCGACTGCAATAAGTACACGCCATTGACAGTTCCTTAGCGCGGAGTCCCAAGCGTCGTCCGGGACTTGTGTACACCGACGGAATTGCCCCTGATCCAAGAAATTCGTACATCTTCGACCCGCTAATCGAGCAGGGATCTGCGGATATTTTCGACTTCCGAGACCCAGCACGCCATAATGACGAAACTTCAGCACAGGGGGCTCACTGATCCCCGACTCGCGACTCGTGTTGTACCCCGACGCGGGGCACGCGTTCCTATTTCAAGACGAAACGACATTCGTTCCAGCGGTGATTACATTTCTCCCCGGCGAGTGAACTAACGACCAAGATTCCAGAGCGCGCCAACCGTTCAGAGTC
>JBAUSF010000016.1:0-2053 GCA_049581565.1 Acidimicrobiales bacterium | reverse complement strand
TCTAGGACGCCGCTGAAATAATCGCTCCAAATCCATCGCGTCACGACGACGGTGACCGAGAATTTATCTATGGCTCTTGGCACCACGTCACTACAACCGCGCTTCGAAAATCCTCGCGAGATCCTGGGTGATCGCCTGCGCGAAGGCTCGATCTATCGTCTTCTCGCCGACGAGGGCGACCGGCTCTTTCCCGACGACTACTTCAGTGATCTCTACATCCGCTCGGTGCGCGGACGCCCGACGGTGCCCGCGCGAGTGCTGGCGACAGTCATGCTGCTCCAGGCCTTCGAGGGACTCTCGGACCGCGAGGCCGTCGACCACTTAGAAGTGGACCTGCGCTGGCAGGCGGCCTGCGGGGTCGACACCGGCGCCGAAGCCTTTCACTCGACCGTCCTCGTGGGCCAGCGCAACCGCCTTCGCGCCTCGACGCGTCCGCGACGACTCTTCGAGGACGTGAAGGTCGTCGCCCAATCATCGGGCGCTCTCCACCACCGCGCCCGGGTCTTTGACTCGACCCCCATCTACGACGCGGTCGCCACACAAGACACGGTCACCCAGCTGCGCGCCGTGATTCGAAAGCTGCTCATCGCCCTGGACGCCGCGGGTGAGCGTGAGCTGGCGAGCGCGGTGCGCGCGTCGCTCACGCGCGAGGACGACTACGCCACACCGGGTAAGCCGCCGTGCGATTGGGACGACCGTGAAGCCCGCGAACAACTGGTCGACCAGCTCGTGGGCGACTGTCACGCGGCCCTTTCGGCCTTAGAAGGGGCGATGCTCACGGGCGTCGTCGCCGACGCCGCACAGCTCGCGGCCCTCGTCGCGGGCCAAGACGTCGAAGAGGGCGAGGACGGGGTCTTTCGCATCGTGCGACGGGTGGCCAGAGACCGCGTGATCTCTACCGTTGACCCCGAGGCCCGCCACGGACATAAATCGAAGTCACGCCGCTTTGATGGCTACAAACTGCACGTTTCCGTCGATCCAGACTCGGAGTTGATCGACGACGTGGTGGTGACCCCCGCCAACACGCCCGACCGTGACGCGGTGCCCGCCCTCGTCGAACCGCTCCTCGAGCGAGAGGAGAAGCCCGAGATCGTCGGCGACGCCGCCTACGGCGACGGCGCGACGCGCGCGGCACTGGAAGAAGCGGGGCTGAGCGTCATGGCTCGCGTGCCACCCGTGCGCAACACGACCGGTGGCTTTACGAAGGATCGCTTCGTCGTTGACCTCGACGCGTCGACGGTCACCTGTCCCGCCGCACAGACGGTGCCCATTCGATTCGATCGTCACGGCGCGGGCGTGGCCCGTTTTGCTGCGCACTGTGCCACCTGTCCGCTCGCGAGCCAGTGCACCACGTCACGACACGGAAGAAGCATCACCGTCCATCCCCAAGAGGCATTACTGCAGCGGGCCCGGGCCGAACAGCGCGACCCCGCGTGGTGGGCTCGCTACCGGGCCGATCGTCCCATGGTCGAACGAAAGATCGCTCACTTTGTAATTCGGGCCTGGGGCGGGCGACGAGCGCGCACCCGCGGACTGCAACGCGTCGCCACCGATATCGAAACGAGAGCGGGCGCGATCAATCTGGCTCGACTCGCGGTTCTCGGTCTCACCTTCGACTCGAGTGGTTGGAGCATCGCGGGGACCTGAACCCCGCAACCATCATCCTCCCCTTTTGACCCACAATCTCAGTTTCACTGCGCTTCGCGCGAGTCGATTTTCACTCTTCGACCTCGATTCGTCACCGAACGCCACACTGATTCACCACGACCCTCGAGATGCCCTTACTTCAGCGCCGTCCTAGCCACGACGTGAACCAGGGAGCGATTACTACCGGCGCCCTCAACGGCAACTCCACCGTGGCACAACCATGATGCTACGTTCTCGAAGACAGCGACAGAGGAGACGATTGTGGACGCGACCGGCCCTGACGACATCGCGCACGAGGCGCTCGAATTCATGGCCGACGCGGTCGTGACTCTCAACGTGACCGGAAAGATCACGTCGTGGAACGCGGCCGCCCAGTCCCTCCTCGGCTTCGCTCCAAAGGACATGG
>JBAUSF010000015.1:0-7801 GCA_049581565.1 Acidimicrobiales bacterium | reverse complement strand
CATCAAGGTCTGGGGAATGGACTTGAGCCTTAAGCCCTTCTCGAGTCACGGTTCGGTAGCGGCTGCGATCCCCTTCTTTGTCTTCGTCGCCATTGCGGTGGGCTTGCAGTACTTCCAGATGGCCCAGATCAACAACCGCAACCGTAAGACCGGCCAACCGATGCCGAGTCAACAGCAGACGATGCAACGAATTCTTCCAATTATTTTTGCATATTTCTATATGGTCATCCCGGCCGCAGTTGTTCTGTATATGATTATTTCTACAGGTATTCGCATAATTACTCAAGACATCATGTTCCGCACGGGCGTGTCGAACCCGCATAAGAACGGACTTCGTCCCATCGCCGCGGCCAGTGGCATCGATGCCACGAGCGAAGTGGTCGAGACGAAAGAGAAACCCTCAAGTCCACGTCCTAAGCCGAGCCCGCCGCCCTCAAAGAGCCGCCCTCAGACGCGCGCCCAAAACCAGCCTCGGCCGACGCCCAAACCGCAGAGTCAGCCTCGCTCACGAGCGAAGCGAAAGAGAAAGGCGCGTTAACCCATGGAATGGGTAGAGACAACAGGAAAGACAGTAGACGAGGCCATGGATCGTGCGCTCGCGCACCTCGGCGTGCACCGTGACGATGCTGAAGTCGAAGTACTTGAAGAACCCAAGACCGGCATGTTCGGTCGTGTTCGGGGAGAGGCGCGGGTTCGCGCGCGAGTTCGACCCAGTGGTCCCCGACCGAAGAGGTCGCGTCGCTCTGGTGAGCGGAGTGATCGTCCACGAAGCACCGCCGGACGAAGTGAACGACCCCGCGCGGAAAAACGAGATGGAGGAGAACCCCGTGAACCTCGCCACGACAAGGAAAGGGCGCCGAGGGCTGCCACGGCGACAAAAGCAAAAAAGACTGAAAAGAGTCCCTTGAAGGAGGACAGTATGGCGGAAGGCATCACGCTCGCTGAGCAAGGAGCCATCGCGAAGGAGTTCCTCGTTGGGCTCTTGGCATCGATGGAGATTACGGCCGAGGTATCGGTGAGGGAGTTGGACGAGGAAACCATCGAGCTTTCCGTGAATGCTGACCCCCCCACTGAGCTTGGCGTCCTGGTCGGACCGCGTGGCACCACGTTGCAGGCATTGCAGGAGGTCACTCGCACTGTGGTACAGGCAAAGAGCCCCAGCCGCACCGATCGAATCCTCGTTGACGTTGCACAGTACCGTGAGCGTCGCGTGGCAGCTCTGGGTCGATTTGCCAAGCAAGTGGCGAAAGACGTTATCGAAACTGGTGAAGAGCGCGCTTTGGAACCCATGCCGGCTGCCGACCGAAAGGCCGTTCACGACGCCCTTGCCGACGATGACCAGGTCGTCACTCGCTCTGAAGGGGAAGAGCCGCGCCGCTTTGTGGTGGTGTCTCCGGCATAATTGCAACCGTGACTAGTGATTGGCTACCCCGCGCTCTCGAGGAATCGAGGGCGCGGGGTTTTTTAGGCCCTCAACCAATCGAACCTCAGATTGTGCACGCTTCAGGCTTTGCCCAATGCTGGGAGGCACTCCAAGCGACCCCCCCGCGTGCGCTCCTCGACCTTGGAAGCGGTGGCGGCCTACCCGGCCTCGTACTGTTGGACCACTGGGGATGCCAAACGGTACTGCTGGATTCGATGATAAAGCGCAGTACTTTCCTCCGTGAAGTGCTCGCGTGGCCGGACGCTCCGGTCGGCGGTGAGGTTGTGACCGCTCGTGCGGAGGAAGCCGCCCGTTGGCCCGAGTTTGATGATCACTTTGACCTCGTTACCGCACGATCCTTTGGACCTCCTGCCGTAACGGCTGAGTGCGCGGCGAGATTCCTGAAGGTCGGGGGAGTTCTTGTCGTCTCCGAACCCCCCACGGAGAGCCCGGAGGAGCGTTGGAAGCCGTCTGGACTCGCCACTTTGGGCCTTGTTGCACGGGGAAGAACGCGTTTTGGGGCGGCATTTGAGGTTCTGGTGAAAGAGCGTCCGACGGAAGGCAAATACCCTCGTTCGTCTGGAACTCCGAAGAAACACCCATTGTTTTGATGTTTCACGTGGAACACTCCGTGCGAGCGAGAATCAGCTGGCGCGGCGTGACTTCCTTGTGCTCATCCTCCCTCTAGTCTTCGAACCACCCTACTGAGAGCCCGGAGGCGCGTTAAGGGTGTCCTTAACGCCCAACGACGATCTTGTGGCCCGAGATAGCACCTTCTTTGGCGCAGTCTTAGGAAGTTTGCGTGAGCGAGTTCGCTGGCAGGCAAATTCCTTTGCTTCGTCGGATTCCACAAAGGACTCATCGGTTCGATGTTTCACGTGAAACATCCGAGGCTTCGGAGACTCTGCATGATCGATATGTCACGTGAAACCCTCAATAATTAAACCCTTTTAGTCATGTTTAGTTTCACGTGAAACATTCACCGTGGATCCGTGGGGCAAATGTTTCACGTGAAACATCGGTACTTGACGAGTCCCCAAAAACCGAGTTGAATGGCTGTGGTTCGACGCAGTGTCGGTAAGGTACCCAACGGTCGGAAAGAGGCTCATGGCGGACGCCAGCACGATGAGGATTTTTGCTGTAGCCAATCAAAAAGGTGGCGTCGGCAAGACCACTACCACGATCTCATTAGGTGCAGCACTGGCGGAACGAGGCAGTCGAGTCCTGGTCGTCGACCTTGACCCTCAAGGAAATGCCACAACTGGCCTCGGAATTGACGGCCGCCAGTTTGAACGCTCTGTGTACGACGTGCTGTTGAACGATGTTCCAATTGTTGACATTGTGGAGCCGACCGGCTACAACAACCTGTTCGTTGCCCCTGCGACACTGGACTTGGCGGGTGTCGAACAAGAGCTGACTTCGGTCATATCCAGAGAACTCCGCCTCAAGAGAGCAATTACCTCGGTCGAAGGGGATTTTGACTTCGTCTTTATCGACTGTCCCCCGTCGCTCGGGCTCATCACGATCAACGCATTCGCCGCGGCCACCGAGATCATGGTCCCCGTCCAGGCCGAGTTTTACGCACTGGAAGGGCTCACGCAGCTCCAGCGCATCGTGGATTTAGTGCAGAGGAATCTCAATCCCACCCTTCGTATCACCAAAGTCGTGCTCACCATGTACGACTCCCGAAACACCTTGTCCATTGACGTGGCTAAAGAGGTGAAGAAGCACTTTGAAGACGAGCTTTGTAATACGCTGATCCCGCGCACGGTGCGGCTCGCGGAAGCTCCCTCCTTTGGCCAGCCAATCACTGTCTTTGATCCCACGTCTAAGGGTGCACTCGCCTATCGCGCTTTAGCAGAGGAGATCTTGAATGCCTAGAAGACCAGGTTTAGGTAAAGGCTTAGGTGCCCTCATTCCCGAGGGGACCACGCCGGCCTCAGAAACGCCCACCGTGGCACCGAGTACGAGCCCGCTTCGTCAGGTTCCCGTGTCGTCCATTCGGCCCAACCAGTTTCAGCCTCGAAAAACCTTCAACGACGACAGCCTGAAGACCCTCGCCGCGTCCGTCGCAGAGTTGGGCGTCCTTCAACCCATCATTGTTCGACCGGTTGAAGGTGAACCCGACAAGTATGAGCTCATTGCCGGCGAACGACGCTGGCGAGCTGCCGCAATCGCTGAGCTCGAGTTCGTACCCGTGTTGCTGCAAGACGACGTGAACGACCGTCTGTCCCTCGAGCAGGCCGTTGTCGAGAACCTTCATCGCGTGGACTTGCACGCGCTGGAAGAGGCGGCCGCCTATCAGCAGCTCGTCGACGATTTCGATCTGACTCACGACCAGGTTGCTCAACGAGTCGGCAAGAGTCGCGCGTATGTTACGAACACGTTACGACTTCTTCAACTGGGTGAAGTGGCGCAGAGCGCTCTGGCATCTTCCCAGATCACGGCCGGTCACGCACGGGCGCTGCTCGGCGTGAGCGATCCGAATGCGCAGGCGACACTGGTCGCAAAGGTCATCAAGAACGAACTATCGGTGCGCGCCACCGAAGAGGCGGTGAAAACCTTCCTCGAGCCACGCCCGCTTCCGACGGCCGAGACGACGAGTCGGACGCCAGAAGGGGCTCCCAGACTTCGACCGGTTCCCGACGCGAGCGTCGCCGAGCTCGAAGAACTCCTGGAGAGCTATTTGGACACCCGCGTGCACGTTGACCTGAAAGGACGCAACGGGCGGATCATTATTGACTTCGCGGATCTCGATGACCTCGAGCGCCTGTACAGCGCAATTGCGAAGTCGAAGTGACGTTCAACCTTCAACCTAACCTTATCGTTGAAGTTTTCCCCAAGTTGTGGATGAAGTTGTGGGTTACTCGACTTTTCCAGTAATCAGAGGGTTTTCGCCGTCTAATTGGGCGGTTTTTCGGGCAGAATTCTGCTCGAATCTGTGGATAACTTGCTCCACGACACCCTCAAATGCGGTGATGGATTGGTGAAGCATGGCTTCGGAGACGTCGCCGTGCTCGATATGGACGGTTGTCATCTTCGTCTCGCGCAGGATCGGTAGAGCCATGCCCGTCACCTCCACCCGGGGGTCATCGGGCAGATGGGCGAAATGCGAGGCCAGCGCGCTCGCGAGGACCTCGCCGCGGTGAGAGTGCGCGCGATAGCTCGCCCAGTAGTGAAGATGGAAACCTTCAATGTTGTCGAGGGTTTGGAACGACAGCACCAGTGCGACGTCGTGGATGTTGGCGTAGAGAGCGGCTTCTTCTTGTGAGACGCCGAGTGCGAACAAAATGGCCTCGTCACCCTCGAGATGGCGGGCGAGTCCTGACGCGAGCGGGCCAACGCCACAGATCAGCACCGAACCATTGGTTAGCGGGTCGATGCCGGCGAGGTCGCGAGCGTCGGTGACGAGGCTGGGCGTGGCGTTGGTCGCACGGACTCGTCGCAATGCGAGTAGCGTCGCCTTCGTGAGGGCGCCGCTGGCGTCAAGCGCGCAGTTGCGCTGGAATTCGGCCAACGCGTCGGTGGTCGCGGGACCGAAGATGCCGTCGATGCGCCCGGGGTTAAAGCCGAGCTGGGCGAGGAGTACTTGAAGCTCGGCAACGTCATCACCGCGCAGCATCGGTCGCGTTAGATAGAGCAGGCGCTGGCCTAGCTGCCAGCTCGCCTCGCCGAGGCGGTCGTACGTGGTGCGATCGACCACGCCGGTGATCGGGAGCCCCCGAGAGCGCTGGAAGGATTCGACCAACGCGACGATCTCTTCATCGAAGGTGTTGCTCGCACCGGTCGAGCCGAGGTTGATCGCTCGAAGGCGATCCATCAGGTCGCGCACACGAGAACCCGTGTCGCCGAGGCGCAGCGGTTCGAAGCTCAGGCGAACTACAGGTTCGAGGTGATCTCTTGCAAGAGCGCACCCTTGGGCTTGGCGCCAACGAGGCGGGCGACCACCTCGCCGTCCTTGAAGAGCAGCAAGGTCGGGATGCTCATGACCGAGAACTTCGTGGCGGTTGCCACGTTGACGTCGACGTCGAGCTTGCCGACCACAAACTTGTCGGACTGCTCGACCGCGAACTCTTCGAGGATCGGGGCGATCATCTTGCACGGACCACACCAGTCGGCCCAGAAGTCGACCAGAATCGGCTTCTCGGACGCGCCGATGACTTCGTCAAAGGTCGCGTCGGTCAGGGTCGTGACGTTCTGGCTCATAACTACCTCCTCGAACGCCGGTCGCGGCGTCGTGGGATCCACCTTAGCGACTGCGGATTACATTCCCTGCGCCTCGAGCCAACGCTCGGCGTCGATTGCGGCGATGCAGCCCGCCCCCGCAGAGGTCACGGCTTGGCGGTAGATGTGGTCCTGGACGTCGCCCGCGGCGAAGAGGCCGTCGATGTTCGTGTAGCTTCCCGGACCCGTGCGGACGTAGCCGTTCTCTTCCAGATCGACCTGGTCGTGGACGAGCGTGGTGTTGGGAACGTGGCCGATCGCGACGAAAACGCCGGTGACGAGAAGAACCCGCTCTTCGTCGGTCGCGGTGTCACGAACCTTGATGCCCATGACTTTGTCGTCGCCGAAGATCTCGGCGACGTGGGTGTTCCATTCGAAGCGGATCTTCTCGTGGGCGAAGGCCCGCTCTTGCATGATCTTTGACGCGCGAAGCGTGTCGCGACGGTGGATGACGGTCACGCTCGAGGCGAAGCGAGTCAGAAAGAGCGCCTCTTCGAGGGCAGAGTCGCCGCCGCCTATGACCGCGATGTCCTGGCCGCGAAAGAAGAAGCCGTCGCACGTCGCACACGTCGAGAGGCCGTGGCTGAGGTAACGCTCCTCACCAGGTACGTTCAGCATGAGGGACCGCGCTCCCGTGGCGAGGATCACCGCGTCGGCGCTGATGCTTGGCTCGACGTCACCGCTCAGCCACGCGCGGAAGGGTCGCCGGGTGGTGTCGAGCTTGTGCACCTTTTCGACGCGCAGGTCGGCACCGAAGCGGGCCGCTTGTTCGCGCATCTTCATCATGAGCTCGGGTCCGGTCACGGCTTCGGGAAAGCCGGGAAAGTTCTCGACGTCGGTGGTGAGCATGAGCTGCCCACCGGGCTGGTCGGTCGTCGAGGACGGCTCTCCTTCGATGACGATCGGGTTCAGCTGGGCGCGGGCGCTGTAGATGGCGGCCGTGAGGCCGGCAGGTCCCGAACCGATAATGAGGACACGAGTGTGCTCGGGCATTACTTCCTTAGGTTGAGGGGCCGGCGTCGCCGCCAGATGATCAGTCCCGCGAGCAGCGACAGCGCGCCGACAACGACGTAGCTCAACCACTCGTGGCCCGAGAAAGCATAGATGTCAAGCAGCCGGATGAAACCGATCACCAGCACGATTGCGAGCACGATCGCCGCGAGGACGACGATGAGCCCGTAGGCGATGGCGCGGCCCGCCAGAATGATCGGTCGCAGCACCTTGTCGTGCACGACGTCAAGCGCGTGATCGAGCATCGCGAGAAGGCGATCAACGAGGTCGTGATCTTGTTCTGGTCGCTCGTCGGTCACGCTACGAACCTACTGGACCTCTAGGCCTCAATCCACGCGAGGCCGATGATGCCGGGTCCTCCGTGGGTTCCTACGACCGGGCCGATGTCGGTGACGATGACGGGGTAGTCGGTCTTGATGTCGCGGATGAGCGCCTCGAGGGCCGCGACATCACTGGCGGCCCCGTGAATGAGCGCGAGACGGCGGAGCGGCGCGTGGCTCGCCCCCACGTTCGCCACTGCGGCGAGCGCCTTCGCGCGGGTGCGCTGTCGGCCGGCTTCGGCGACGACGCCGTCCTTCAGCTCGACCAAGGGTTTGATGGATAACACTTGACCGAGGAGCGCGCGCGCCCCGCCGATACGGCCGCCCTTGATGAGGTGGTCGAGCGTGTCGAGGGTCGCGACGACGCCCGAATGGCCCGCCAACCGCGTGACGTGCGCGACGATCTCGTCGAGTGAGGCACCCTTCGCCGCGAGCTCGGCTGCTTCGATCACGAGCAGTCCCTGACCCATTGAGACATTCAGCGTGTCGATCACCTTGACGTCGATCATCCCTTCGACTGCTTCGGCACCGAGCGTCGCGGACTGGTGGGTCGCCGACAGCAGCGACGACAACGTGAGCACGACGACCCCGTCGCAGCCGGCCGCCTTTGCTCGTTCGTAGGCGGCACGAAATGCCCCGGGGGATGGCGCGGACGTCTCGGGCAGCGTCTTTGAGGCCTTGCACTTCGCCCAGAAGGCGTCCGGCGTGAGGTCAACGCGGTCGATGAACTCCTCTTCGCCAAAGCGGATGGTCAGCGAGACAACGTCGACGTTGAGCGTGCGTGCGTACAGCTCTGGAAGGTCGCTCGCGCTGTCGGTGACGA
>JBAUSF010000014.1:0-5630 GCA_049581565.1 Acidimicrobiales bacterium | reverse complement strand
TTGATGGTTTCGCGCAGCTCGATGCTCTCGCGGCGGTGAGCCTCTCGTTCGTCATCGCCACGCCCGGCGACGAACGAGCCTCGCCAGAGCATCTCTTCGTGCGGAAGGACCTCGGCGTTGATGAACTCTGCGGTTCGACGACGAATGTCGTTGACCTCGGGGCTCAGTCCGTCAATCGGCGTTACGTTGATGGGCATCGGCACTCCTCAGGTCGGTCTCCTGATTATTGCCTAACGCGACGAGGCCGAACGTCGAGGCGCAGTTCTTCAGATCGGGAGTTCTCGCGGGTCGAAAAGACGATAGGGGTTGAGCAGGCCCTCAGGGTCAAAGACCCGCTTGATGCGGCGCTCGAGGTCGAGCACCGCGGGATCGGTGAGCGCCAGGTACTCGCTCTTCTTGTCGAGCCCGATTCCGTGTTCGCCCGATATCTGTCCGCCAAGTCCTACACCCGCAACGAACAGCTCGCGCAGCAGCGCGCTGCGCTCGTCGTCGTCCTCGAGGTAGATCGAAAGGTGGACATTGCCGTCACCGACGTGCCCGCATCCGGTGATGGTCGTCTGGTGACGGGCGCCGATGTTCGCCACCTCTTCGAGAAAAGCGGGCACGGTCGAGCGCGGTACGACAATGTCAATGATTTCGCGAGCACCGGCGTCCTTGGTCACCCAGAACATGCGTTCGCGGGCCTCGATGAGGCGCGTCGCGGCGTGCTCGGGTAGGACGTAGACGTCGAGCGCACCTGCTTCATCGAGCATGCCCCCAAGATCCGTGACGTCGGTCTCGAGCTGGTCCGCGGTGCGGGTTTCGAGGATCACGATGAGATAGGCGGTCGCCTGTTCGGCAATGGACTGCGCGACGCCGAGCTCGAGCGATCCCGCCGTCGTAACCGCCGACATCGTTCGCACGTCCAGGTACTCGAGCAGCGAGGGCTGGACGCCGGACGCGATCACGGTGGGCACGACGCGGGTGATGGCGTCGAGGGACGCGAACGGCACCAGCACGGTCGCGGCATGGCTAAGGGCCGGTGAGAGCTTGAGGGTGATCTCGGTCACGAAGGCGAGCGTGCCCTCCGAACCGATGATCAGCTGGGTGAGGTCGTAGCCCGACGATGACTTGACGACCGGCCCGCCGGTCCGCACGACCGTCCCGTCGATGAGGACGAGCTCGAGCCCGAGCACGTGCTGGCGGGTGACGCCGTGGCGCACGGCGCGCATGCCCCCGGCGTTCGTGTTGACGTTTCCCCCGATCGACCCGGACAGCTCGCCCGGGTAGACGGGGTACTGAAGGCCCGTGGTAGCGAGCACCTCGGCGAGCTCTCGTAAGGTGATGCCCGGCTGGACTACGACCACGTGGTCGTTGGTGTCGAGCCGCAGCACGCGGTTCATGCGCTCGAAGCTGACAACGATGCCGCCCGCCACGGGCGTCGCCGCGCCCGAGAGTCCGGTGCCCGATCCACGCGGCGTCACGGGAAGTCCGAACTTGCTCGCGAACTTCGCGATCTCGACCACGTGGGCGGTCGTCTGGGGTCGCACGACGGCCAAAGGCTCTACGTGACGGACGTGGAGCGACTCGTCGTGGAGGTCGTCGGGGTTGTGGTGGGGCGAGAACGTGACGGCGTCGGGGCCGACGATTCTCGTGAGTTCGTCGCTGAGTTCGAGGGCGATCATCGCATCAACGCTAACGGTTCTTTTCCGCACAGCTCGACGCCCCAACGCCCGGGAATTGGGCACCAACCCCACCGAAACGGCGTTCAACGGTCGAAAGAATCCAAGAAATGTTGAACCGACAACTCCGGATTGAGAGGATTGGTCTGAAGTTCACCAGGGAGGAGAAACGAATGCCTGACAGCATGCCGGTAACCGGCGTCGCGCGATCGACCTCAGCCAATCCGTCGGCAGAACTGGTGATGAGAAATGGCCGCGTGTTCACCGGCGATCCGATGAGACCCGCCGCGACGGCGATCGCGATCGCGAACGGCACGATCATCCGAGTTGGCGACGAGCAAGACGTTGCTCCCCTCGTAGGAGGGGGCACACGGATCATTGACGCGATTGGACGACGAGTGATTCCCGGTCTCAACGACTCGCACCTTCACGTGATTCGTGGCGGTCTTCACTACCTGCTCGAGCTTCGATGGGACGGCGTCCCTTCCCTTCGCCAAGCGCTCTCGATGCTGGCCGAACAAGCAGCACGAACGCCGCAGGGCCAGTGGGTTCGAGTCGTCGGCGGCTGGACGGGCGACCAGTTCGCCGAACGGCGATTGCCGACGATCAGCGAACTCAACGCGGCGGCACCCGATACGCCCGTCTTCGTTCTCCATCTGTATCAATCGGCGATCTTGAATCGCGCGGCGATCGAGGCGGTCGGATACAACAGAGATTCGCCGAATCCGGTAGGCGGCGAGATCGTCAGAGGTCACGACGGCGAGCCCACGGGGCTACTGCTCGCTTCCCCGGCCGCCAGCATCCTGTACGCCACGCTGGCAAAAGGTCCGGTGCTCGAACCATCTGGGCAAGTCGAGTCAACGAGACACTTCTTGCGGGAGTTGAACCGGTTCGGACTCACGAGTGCGGTCGACGCCGGTGGGGGCTTCCAAAGCTTCCCGGAGAACTACGCCGCGGTCATGGAGCTCGCGAAAGCAGGAGAGCTCACTGTCCGAATCTCGTATCACCTGTTTCCACAGACTGCCGGGCAGGAGTTGGCGGATCTGAAGCGCTTCACGGAGATGCTGAAGCCGGGCGAAGGCGACGAGTGGCTGAAAGTGAACGGTGCGGGCGAGAACCTCGCGTGGTCGCCGGCCGACTTCGAAAACTTCTACGAACCGCGCCCCGAACTTCAGGAGAAGGCGGGCGGGGAGCTTGAGTCGGCGGTGCGCCTGCTCCTCGACCGCGGCTGGGGCTTTCGCCTGCACGCAACCTATGGCGAGACAATTGAAAAGGACCTCGACGCCTTTGAGAGAATCGAGCGCGACCAAGGTTTCCCACGAGGTGTTCGCTGGTTCTTCGACCACGCGGAAACCGTCTCCGACGAGAGCCTCGAGCGAATTGGGACGCTGGGCGGAGCGATCTCGGTCCAAAACCGCATGATGTTCCAGGGCCGAGTGTTCGCCGAGCGCTACGGCGCGAGCCGTGCGGGGATCTCACCACCCATCCGCAGCATGCTCGACCACGGTCTTCTCGTCGCCGCGGGAACCGACGCGACGCGAGTGTCGAGCTACAACCCGTGGCTCTCGCTGCAGTGGCTAGTCAGCGGTCGTGGCATCGGAGGCGAATTGATTTCTTCCGCGGAGAATCTGGTGAGCCGAGAGAAAGCCCTTGAAATGTACACGGTCGCGGGCGCATCGCTGACGGGTGAAGTGGCCATCAAGGGACAGCTGAAGGAGGGACAGCTCGCTGACTTCGCCATACTCTCCGACGACTACTTCGCGGTTCATCCGGCGGACATCTCTCACATCGAGTCCGTGTGCACGGTGGTCGGCGGACGCGTGGTCTACTCGGCCGGTGATTTCGAGGGTCTCGCGGAGCCACCCCTCAATATCGTGCCTGAGTGGAGCCCCGTGACCAGGTTTGGCGGCTACTGTTCTTCGCCCAAATCCAGTGGATGGTCCCAAGCGTTGGTGGTAGCCGAACTCGCGGCCGCCGCAGACGAGCACTACCAGTGGAGAGCTTCGCGGGACGATCTTCCGATGTCGCGTCGGGGTTCGATCAGCGATGACTGCGGTCAACCGTGAACCCTCGACCGGGGCAATATGCGCCGGGCTCCATTCACGTGCGAGCGTAGCGTGCGCACGAGTTCCAACGCGGCGACCGCAGCTCGCAGAGAACTCACACAACCAGGTGTTCTTCTTGATATTCGTCGAAATCACGAGTAGGAAGTTTGGACCGCGAGTGGTGGGAAGCAACCTCTGCATTGAGGAGTAGTCAATGACCGAGCAGTCCCCGTCGTCCCGAGACGTGAAACAGCGTCCCTCTGGGGACGGCCTCTTGGCGCTCTTGTGCGTCGCCCAGCTCGTCCTCACCCTGGACTTCAGCATCGTCAACGTCGCCTTGCCCACTATCCAGCGCGAGCTGCACTTTTCCGAAGCCAATCTTCAGTGGATCGTGACGGGGTACGCATTGACCTTCGGCTCGCTGCTCTTGCTGAGCGGACGCGCTGGCGACCTACTCGGTCGACGCCGACTGCTCGTGATCGGCCTGATCGTCTTTGTGGTGTCATCACTCACGTGCGGACTGGCCCAATCGTCGCTGATGCTCGTGACCTCGCGCATCGCCCAAGGCATCGGCGGAGCCATGATTTCGCCCACCGCGCTAGCACTGCTGACGACGAATAATCCTGAAGGACCGGCGCGTAATCGAGCGATCGGTCTCTGGCAGGCGGCGGCCGCGGGAGGAGCATCCCTCGGTGTCGTGCTCGGGGGCGTCCTCGTTGAGTACGTCAACTGGCGAGCGATCTTTCTCATCAACGTGCCGATCGTGGCCATTCTCTTGTTCTTCATTCCTCGAAGGCTGGCGCCGAGCACTCCTCAGGTTGGTGTCCGCCTCGATTTCACGGGCGCCACACTCGTCACCTTCTCGCTCGCCTCACTGATCTTCGGCTTGAGCAACGGCGAGCAACGGGGTTTCACGTCAGTGGGCACACTGCTCGCCGCCGCGGGCTTTGTCGTCTTGGGTGCCGCGTTCCTCGTCGTGGAACGCCACGTGCCCTCGCCGATGGTCCCCTTTGGCATCTTGGCGAGTCGCACTCGACGGGCGGCCGATGGCGCAATGCTCGTCATGGGCACGATCGTCGTTGCCTACGTGTACTTCGCGTCTCTCTATCTTCAGCGCGTCCTGCGGTTCAGCCCGCTCGTTACGGGGCTGTGCTTCATCCCCGCAACGCTCACCGTCATGGGAACGTCCACGTTGCTGACGCGACGGCTGCTCTCGCGCATTGGGGTGAAGCCGATTCTTATCGCGGGTTTCACGTGTATCGGTCTCGGACAGTTCTGGCTGTCGCACATCACGTCGGGTGGCAGCTACGGCGTCAGCGTGTTGCCGGGGCTGCTCCTCACCGCGTTCGGCATGGGCCTCTCCTTTCCCGCAGCGTCGGTGGGCGCCATCACGGGTGTTGTTCCCGGTGAACAGGGGTCGGCGGCGGCCCTCTTCAACACGAGCCAGCAGGTCGGCTCTGCCGTTGGCCTGTCGCTGCTTGCCACCATCGCCGCGACGGCGTCTCGAGGCGTCGGGGGCACGCTCGTGGGCGGCTTTCGGGTTTCCTACCTCGTCGCGACCGCAATAGCGGCGCTCGGGATCATTCTCATCTCGACCATGCTGAGCGGGCGCCAGTGCCAGGTCGAACTGGCTCGCCAACGGGGGACGGCTCACGCCTCGTCGAGGCCCTAGCCACGACGTGAACCAAGGAGCGATTACTGCCGGCGCCCTCAACGGCAACTTCACCGTGGCACCATCATGATGCTACGTTCTCGAAGACAGCGACAGAGGAGACGATTGTGGACGCCACCGGCCCCGACGACATCGCGCACGAGGCGCTCGAATTCATGGCCGACGCGGTCGTGACTCTCAACGTGACCGGAAAGATCACGTCGTGGAACGCGGCCGCCCAGTCCCTCCTCGGCTTCGCTCCAAAGGACATGG
>JBAUSF010000013.1:0-21933 GCA_049581565.1 Acidimicrobiales bacterium | reverse complement strand
TGGTAAAGGAGTCCTTTATCGAAGTGGACTACGGCGATCTCGACGGCACCTCGCTCGCGGCGATCACGACCGACCACTGGCGGGTCTTTGAGTATGAGCACGAGCACGCTTTTGGCGGCGGCGAGTCGCTGGCGGACGTCGACGCGCGGGTTCACGCCGAGCTCGAGCGTCTCCTCGGCGACGAATCGAGTCTTCTGTATTCACCAACGCGCCACCTCGCGATCGTCAGCCACGTGTCACCGATCAAGTCCGCTGCCATCTGGGCGCTCGGTGCACCGGGATCCACGGCGTGGCGGATGCGCCTCGAGAACGGATCGCTGACCATGATTGGCGTGCGCGCGCGCCTACCCCAGCTCATCCGCTTCAACGCCGTGCCGCTGCTTTAGCGCAGGGCCACGGCGAGAGCGGCGAAGTGGAGACCGGCTCCCACGAGGGTTGCTGCGTGAAAGAGCTCGTGGTAGCCAAAGATGCGAGGGGAGAGTCGAGGGCGCCGGAGCCCGTAGGCGAGCGCGCCGAGCGTGTAGGCGAGCCCGCCGGCGACAATGAGCGAGAAGCAGAGGGGGCCACCGCCGCGGTAGATCTGGGGCAGGACGGCGACGGCCGCCCAACCAACGACGAGGTAGGGCAGGGTATTCACCCACTTGGGCGTGTCGAGCGCGAACTGGCGAATCGCCACTCCGACGAGCGCTCCCACGACGATGACGATGAGCAGCACGAGGCGGATCGTTCCGTGCATCGTGAGCCCCGAGATGGCGAGATACGTGCCGGTGATCGCCAGAAAGATCGCCGAGTGGTCGGCGCGCTTCATGGCGCGACGATGACTGGAGGACCAGCGCACTCGGTGAAACAGGGCGCTCGTGATGAGCATGGCCTCGACTCCGATCACGTAGCAGAGCACCCAGCCCACCTGGCTCCAGGAGTGTGCGCGAAGGAACAAGATGGGCGAGCATCCCGCGAGGGTGACGGCGCCCGCGACGTGCAGCCATCCTCGCAGCAGCGGTCGCACCGTGGGCGTGTCCGTCGTGCTGGCGTGAGTGGGAAGCACACTCTCACCATATGGTCTTCAACAGAGGACCTCAGAGACAACGGAGCCCGCCTGTTTCGTTTCCGAAACAGGCGGGCGCTCGATGTTTGGCCCCCCCAGCCAATGCCAAGAAATTAGTTCGTCTTAAACCACTACTGTGCTAGTTAAGGCCAGTAAACACGGCTTCGTGAGCAATTTCACATGGAGGGAACGATGGAACATCGCACGCTGGGTCAGGGATTAGAGGTCTCGGCAGAGGGTCTCGGCTGCATGGGGATGAGCGAGTTCTACGGGGCGGGCAACGACGCGGAGTCGATCGCCACGATTCACGAAGCACTCGATCGTGGCGTCAATTTTCTCGATACGGCCGACATGTACGGGCCCTACACGAACGAACGCCTGGTCGGTGAAGCGATCAAGGATCGCCGAGATGAGGTCGTGCTCGCAACGAAATTCGGCAATCAGCGCGGCGAGGACGGATCGTTCCTCGGTGTGAACGGACGACCCCAATACGTGCTCGAGGCTTGCGACGCGTCGCTCGAGCGACTCGGCGTCGACGTGATCGACCTCTACTACCAGCACCGCGTTGATCGCAGCGTGCCGATTGAAGACACGTGGGGAGCCATGAAGTCTCTGGTCGAGGCGGGCAAGGTCCGCTATCTCGGGATCTCCGAAGCTTCCCCCGCGACGATCGAGCGCGCCCATCGGGTGCACCCGGTTGCCGCCGTGCAGACCGAATACTCGCTCTGGACCCGCGACCCCGAAGACGGCGTGCTCGATACGTGCCGGCGCCTGGGCATTGGTTTTGTCGCCTACAGTCCGCTCGGACGAGGGTTCCTCACGAATGAAGCGTCGACGCGACCGAGCGACGAGCGTGACTTTCGCAGTCGCCACCCGCGCTTTTCTGGCGAAGCCTACGAGCACAACCTGGTACTCCTGAAGAATCTCGAAGCGATCGCCGCCGAGAAGAAGGTGAGCGTCGCCCAGCTTGCGCTCGCTTGGGTGCTCTCGCGCGGCGGCGACGTCGTGCCGATTCCTGGTACCAAGCGGCGCACGTGGCTCCGCGAGAACATTGCGGCGCTCGACATCGTGTTGAGCGGCGATGACGTCGTGGCCCTTGAGGCTGCGGTGCCGCGCAGCGCGGTCGAGGGCGATCGCTACCACGCGGCGGGGATGCGCTCGATCAACGGCTGACTGAAACGAGCGCGCCGGCACGCAGCTCGATGACGACGTCGCACCAGCCAGCGACATCAGCGTCGTGGGTCGCCACGATCACCGTGGCGCCGGTCGTGGCGAGAAGATCGAGCACGGAGGCGGTCTCGTCGCGACCGAGGCCCGCCGTCGGCTCATCGAGCACGTAGATCGACGGACTGGTCACGAGCGCTCTCGCGATGGCGACGCGCACACGCTCGCCGCGGGAGAGTTCCTCGAAGCGAGTCGTACGGTCGCTCTCGATGCCGAGGACCGCGAGGTCGCGGTAGGGCTCGCGCGTCGTGGCTCGGCCGAGCATCACCACGTCGATCGCGAATCCGCGCGTGAGGCCGGGCTCGCTCGCGAGGTAGGTGAGGTGGCGACGAAAATCGTCCTCGTTGATCTCGGAGATGGGTACGCCGCCGACGGTGACGGTTCCGACCTCGACGTGGTCGAGGCGGGCGAGGGCGCGCAACAACGTCGACTTTCCGACGCCCGACTCACCGATGATGGCGACGCGGCGCCCCGCTTCGACGGTGAGGCTGGCCCGATCAATGAGTACTCGGCCTTCTTCGTCGAGCGTGAGGTCCCTCACGCAGAGCGTCTCGTTGCTCGGCCAGGGGCGAGTGGCCGCGCGAGGTGAGATCTCGAGCGCTTCGAGGCGTTCGCCGCCGCCGCTCACGCCAACTGCCGCCTGCAGACAGGAGCGAACGCTCGTGAAGAACTCGTAGTTGGCGACACCGAGCATGGTGGCAACGACGAGCCAGACGCTCGCCGTGGCGGGATGACTGACGACCCCGACGAGTGCGAGCAGTGAGAGAACGATCACGAGCGCACCTGACGCACGCCGATAACGACGGGCGCGTGTTTCGGCCCGTTCCAGCTCGGCGACCACGCTCGCCGAGCGGCGCTCGGCGAGCGTGCGACGACCTAGAAGAGTGAGCTCGGGTGTCACGGCGCTCAGCTCGACCAGCTCTGCACGGTAGCGACCACGCGCGTGTCGAAGATGGCGATCGCTCGCGAGATCGCCTCGTGCGAGAAGGCTCAGTCCCACCACGCCGATGAGCTGCAGCGCAGCCAGGTTGAGGGCGTACGTCCACCAATGACCGTGCGGAGGAAGCAGGGCCACCACGACGTCGCTCGTGACCATGATCGCCACCGTGTCGACAAAGGGAACGACGAATCGCAACCAGAGGTCCTGCAATTCGTCCGTGTCGCCGAGCGCCCGCTCGAGAAGGTCCCCCGAGGCGTACGTGCGCCACTGCGAGTAGTCGAGCCGCCCGACGACGAGAACAAGCCAGCGCCGCCAGCGCGTCACCGCGGCGTAGCCCAGACGGTGCGCCGAGATCCGCTCGGCGAAGCGAAGGGGCGAACGGAGAAACGCGAAGAGCTCGATCACGATGAGCACCACGGCAACGGCGCGCAGGCCCGGGCGCGTCGCGCTCTCGACGAGGAGTGCGAGCGCTCCAACGAGGAGCGCCACGTTCGTGGCGCTCGCGAGGTAACCGGTCACGAGGGCGCGCGCGAGCTCGCCGCGCTGGGGCTTTGCTCGGCGAAGCCAACGCCGTAGGCGCAAGAGATCCTCGTTCACGGGACCATCTCGATGTGCCGCGAAGCTTCCGTGAGAAGTGGCGTGTCGACGGTCGCTTCAATAATGGCGAGGCCGGGACGTGCCTCGAGGACGAGGCGCACGTCGCGTCGGGCGTCGGCGTCGAGGACGCCCGCGATGTCGTCGAGGACGAGCAGCATCGAGTCGTGCACGAGCGCGCGCGCGAGCACAATGCGAACCCGTTCACCGGAACTCAATCCTCTTCCGTCGCTCAAGAGTTCGACGTCGAGGTCGCTGAAGCGCTCGCCGGTGAGGCCGAGCGAGCGCAGCAGACCCAAGAGCTCCTCGTCAGCGGTCGTGACGTCGAGTGCGAGGTTCTCGCGCAGTGAACCAGAGAGGAGACTGCTCTCGGCGCTGACGTAGCCAATCGGTTCGCCGCCACGTCGCACCCCGCCCTCGCGCGCCGGGCGCCACTCGAGGAGTGTCTGGAGCAGCGTTGTCTTGCCGCTGCCGGACGGGCCGGTGATGACAACCCGGTCACCGCGTTTTACGTGCAGCGACACGCTCGCGTCCTGCGCTTCGGTCACGAGTCTCTCTGCGACCAGCACTTCGTCACCCATTGGCGGTCGGCGAGCGCTCGAAAGAGCTTCGAGCGTTCCTTTCGCACGTAGCGCGTCGTCGCGACGGTGGAACTCGACGCCATAACGGCGAACTTGTGCGAAGAGCTCGCTCGTGACGAGGACGGCGACGAGTGCGCGCAGGAGGCTGAGCCGACCTCCGAGCAGCCCGAATCCAACGACCATCGCGACGAGCCCGATGCTGACGCCACTCAAGAATTCAGTGACGAGAGATGATTCGAGGGCAACGCGAATGGCCCGTAGCGCGAGGGTGTGCTCGCTGTCGGAGATGGCTGCGATTTCGTTCGCCCCGTACGTCACGGCGCCGAGCGCGCGCAGCTCGGGTGCGTGCTGAAGCACTTCGAGTTGGCGAGTCTCGAGCGTCGCGCGACGACGCTGGTACTCCTCGGCCATCTGCTCGCTGCGCCGTCCCGCGCGCTGGTAGAGCGGGGCGGCGACGCCGAGAAGCCCCAGCGTAATGACGAGCGGCAGCCAACCAGCCGCCCAAAAGATCACGATCACCCCCAGCACCGAACTCGCGGCGCTCGCCCCGAGGCGTTCGAGCGAGGGAGCTGCCGCGGCGTGGTCGATTGCGAGCGCCAGGTCTCCTCGTGCCCGTTCTCCCTCGGGCCGCGGCACGCTTAGCTGGCCAACGAGCCGGGCTCGCCAGCGCGATCGCAACCGCGCCGCCACCCACTCGCCCCATTCGTCGAGCGCAGTTGCGAGCGCCCAGCGCAGCGCGAGAGTCGCGACCAGTAGCCAAAGGCCCGATTCGAAGCGGTGGCGGGCGACGTCGGCAACGCCGAGGGCGCTCAGTCCCGCGAGTGCGAGCGCCGCCGCGCTCGATGTGACACCGAGAAGACGCGCGATTGTGTTGTACGTGGCGCTCGACGACGATTCGGATGATGCGGCGGCCACCGTTCAATGCTAATGACCGGTCGCGGCCCTACACGGGGTCGTCGCGGTGCGCGAGAGCTCGCGCCGGCCCGTTCAGCCAGTCGCGCAGCGCTTTGGTCGCGCGACAGTCGTCTTCGTTATAGGCCATGATGCGTTCGCGCGAGGCGAGCGCCTCGGGTGATTCGTCGCGTCGGGCCTCCTCGTACCAGAGCATGGAGGCCTCGCCGCTCGGATTCGGGTCGCGCCAGCGAAAGCCCGCCGCGACGGCGAGCTGCTTTAGTCCGAAGGGGCCTTCGGTTTGGATTTGGCGTTTCACCTGCTCGTGGAGGTCGATCCACTGAGCGGGCCTCGCCCCTCGGAACTCGGCGAGGTCACTGGCGTTCGGACCGCCGGGCAGGGGGGGATCGACCGCTCGGTTCATGGCGCCGTCTTCAGCTTGGGCCCAAAAGCAGTAGGCGGCGAAGGTGCGCTCGTGTTCGCGGCAGGTCGCGCGCAACTCACTAAGCCACGTCCAGAACTTCTGGAAGATGCGGGCCTCGACGTCGTGGTTCACGTCGCCCCATTCCACGAAGGCGACGTAACCCTCGCGAAGGCCTGGGGTTGGTAGGCGAAGGCTCACGTGCGCACCCCAGAGATAGGTCACATCGTCGTAGCTCTCCATGTCGATGTCGACCTCGACGTCCGCGGTCGGACAGCCCACCTGGTGCGGTTCGACGACCCGCAGCGACGCGCCGCGCTCGAACGCTCGCGCGCGATAGATCAGGTCGTCGAGCTTGTCGATCGATCGTCCGAGAACCTCCTCGGGCTCGTGGGGCTCGAGCGGATTGAGCGCCTTGCTGCGGGCCCGACGAGCCCGCTCGGGATCCAGCCGGGCGAGCTGGGCTCGCGTGTCGACCCCGTGCTCTCGAAGGAGCAGCTGTTGGGAGAAGGACGTAAAACGCACGAGCGAGACGTCATCGAGCTTTTCCAGTTGCTCTTCGCACGGCTCCTGGTATGGGCAGTCCGGGCAGTCGCGGTGCCAGTAGGGAGCCGTTGGAAACGCGCCGCCTTCTCTCTTCCAGTCTTCGTGGGCGACCAGCACCTCGAGCCGTTCTCGGTGCAGGCGGTCATAGGTCGCGAGGTTGAAGCGCGGATAGCTGTTGGTCGCGAGGTCGAACCACCAGAGCCTGGACTGGCGGTCGACGACGCCCGCACGAGCGGCGGGGTCCGCGTGACCGAGGCTTTCGAGGACGCGCGTGGCCTGGGCGAGCGCGAGGCCGCTGCGGGTCATCGGTATCGCCGATCGCGTGCCCACGCCGTCGACGAAGCTCGCGTCGCTCGGTCGCGGGCGCTCGAGCGTACCGTGAAGCGTGCGCCGCGTGCTCGCTGATTCGACCACTTCGTGATTCTTGATGAGGAGGGGGGCGTACGCGAAACGATCGTCGTGGCGCCCGACGCGCACCAGGGCGTGCATCGAGGCGCTACGGCGGTTGGCCTCATCTCGAGCGAGTCGAGGCCGCAGGACAAGTTCTGCTCCGTCGACCATGAGCTGGGTGGTCTCTGCGACTCCCGCAGGCGTCACGGCCCCGGGGTGGAGCGTGGCGAGAGATTCGAGCACCTCTTGTCGATGCTCATTCGCCGAGCGCCGACGCCGTTCGAGCTCGGGCGTGATCGGTGGCGCCACGAAGGAAAAGGGCGCGCCGCGGCTAAGGGCAACGCGGTGAACACAGGCGAGCACTTCATCACTACGGAGATACTCAGCCACAAATCCAGCCTACGATGCGGCCGGCTTCTCGTTTCGCCAGCTGCTCCAGAGCGCCGCGTACTCCCCGTCGAGCGTCACCAGCTCCTCGTGGGTGCCGAGTTCGGCGACGAGACCGTCAACGACGACGCACACCCGGTCGGCGTCGTGGGCCGTGTGGAGCCGATGGGCGATCGCGATCACCGTGCGTCCGGTGAGAACCGCGCTCAGCGATCGCTCGAGGTGACGGGCCGCGCGCGGGTCGAGCAGCGCCGTCGCCTCGTCGAGGACGAGGGTGTGGGGGTCGCTCAGGACGAGCCGGGCGAGGGCGAGTTGCTGGGCCTGAGCCGGCGTGATCGGGAAACCCGTCGTGCCGAGTTCGGTGCTCATGCCCTCGGGCAAGAGTCGAACCCAGTCGAGCGCGTCGACGGCGCCGAGCGCGGCTTCAATCTCCTCGTCGCTCGATTCGGGTCGCGCAAGCGCCAGGTTGTCGCGTACCGTGCCGATGAAGATGTGGTGTTCTTGGGTGACGAGGGCCACGTGCCCGCGCAGGCTCGCGAGGGGCATCTGGGTGGCCTCGACCTCTCCGACGCGCACCGAACCACTGCGCGGCGCATCGATGCCCGCGATCAACCGACCGATCGTCGACTTGCCCGCGCCCGAGGGGCCGACGATGGCGAGGCGCTCGCCTGGGCGCACGGTGAGGCTGACGCCCCGCAGGACGTCGTGACCCTCGCGGTAGGCGTAGTGCACGTCCTCCAAGGTGATCGTTTCGCTGGTTGGCTCCGGACCGCTCAGTGGTCGGTCGTCCTTCACCACCGAGACGCCAACGAGACGAGCCAGCGAGGTCTGTCCGATCTGTATCTCGTCGAGCCACGAGACTATGCGATCGAGCGGGTCGTTGATCTGCACGACGTAGAGGGTTACCGTCGTCGCGGCGCCGATCGACACGTGTCCGTTGATGGCGAGCCACCCGCTCCACGCGAGGGTCACGGCAACCGCGAGAGCGAAGGCGCCCTCAACGGTCGGGAACCACACCATGCGCATGAGCAGGGTGTACATCTCTGAGTAGAAGGACTCGCGCACGTTGTCTTCGATGCGCGTCGCCTGACGTCGACCGAGACGGTGCGCGTCGATCGTCCGTGCGCCCTCGGCGGTTTCGGCGACTGATCCCGACGTCGCGGCGTAGCTCATCCGTTCGCGGCGATAGCCCGGCGTCGCGTATCGCAAGTAGTAGCGCGTCGAAAAGAAGAGCGCGGGCAGCGAGACGAGGCTTGCCACGCTCGCGAGGGGGCTGACGAGCGTCATCGCTCCGAGCGTGAGCACGGCCTGGAGGATCGCGACGAGCCACTCGGGGACGGCGAAGCGCACCGTGCGCGAGAGCGACTCCATGTCGTTGGTCGTTCGGCTGAGCAGATCGCCGGTACCGGCGCGCTCCACTTCGGCGAGCGGGAGGGCCAGCACGCTTTGGAGAAACTCCTCTCGCAACTGCGCAAAGACGGTCTCGCCGAGGACGTAGCTTCGCCGGCGCGCGAAGTAGGTGAGCAGGGCGTAGAGGAGCGAGGCAACAAAGAGCAACCCCACGTAGTCGGTGATCTTTGTGGCGCTCAGCTGGTGGTACGAGGCGAAGTTGGTGATCTGGCCGATCGCCCAGGCGGGGATGAGCGCCATCACCGCCGCCAGCGCGTACAGCGAGAGCATGCGCGCGAGGGGTCCGCGGTACTGGCGGATCAGCACCTTCGAGTAGCGGATGACGGTCGTGGTGTTGGCGACGGGGAGCTGCACTAGGTCTCCTCACGCAGCACGATCTGGCGGTAGATGGCTGAGCGCTCGACGAGGTCGCGGTGACGGCCACGCTCGACGACGCGGCCGTCGAGGACCAGGAAGACCTCGTCGGTCTTGTCGAGTACGAGGGGGCTCGTCGTTGCGACGAGCGTGGTGTGACCATTTCGAACCTCGCCAAGGCGCGCCGCGATACGACCTTCGGTGTGCGTGTCAACGGCTGACGTCGGCTCGACGAGGACGAGCACATCGGCGTCGGTGAGGATCGCTCGCGCGAGGCTGAGGCGCTGGCGCTGCCCGCCGGAGAAGCCGCGGCCGCGTTCTTCTATGGTCGTCGACAGACCGTCATCAAGGGCGTCGAGTACGTCGAGCGAGCTCGTGGCCCGAAGGACCTCGTAGATCCGTTCGTCGTCAACCAAGCCGTGGGGCATCAACTCGTAGCGAAGCTCGCCCGAAAAGAGGCGCGGCTCGATCTCGCTGACGACAATGTGGGAGCGAACGTCGTCGAGGCGGTAGGCGGCGATCGTGGTGCCATTCACCTGCACGTCGTCGCTGTCGGCGACGAAACGCCCCAACCGATCGCACAAGAGCACCGCGTCGTCAGGCGAGTCGGTGACGAGGCCCACGAGCTGGCCGCGATCGAGGGAGAGGCCGCTTCGGCGGTCTTCGAGTCGAGTGAGCGCGAGTGGCCAGGCAATGGGGTGCTCGGGGTCACGCACGGTGGGCTCGATCGCGAGGACTCGCAGCACCTTTGCCGCACCCACGTAGGCGCGCGTCGACATGATCACGTAGTCGATGGCCGTGCGCAGCGGCGTAGTGAGAAACATCGAGTAGCCAAAGAACGCAACGAGCTCGCCGGGCGGGAGCGTCCCGTTCATGACGTCGCGGGCGCCGAGGAAGGTCACGATGCCGGTCAGAATGGCGGGCAGCAGCACCTGACCCGATTCGAGCCCCGCTTGGGGGGCCGCGATGCGATTGCCGGCGGCGCGAACCCTCTGGCTCTGGTTTCGGTAGTTGGCGAGGAAGACCTCTTCGCCGCCCGCCCCGCGCAGGATGCGCAGTCCCGCGACCGTGTCCGAACCGAGTGCCGCGAGGCGTCCCGCGGCCTCGCGCTGGGCCGCCTGGGTGCGGTGCAGGGGCTTCATCAAGGGAACGGTGAGCGAACCCAGAATCGGCACGCCGAGCAAGACAACAAGACCAAGCTCTACGGACGTCGTGAGCAAGATGAAGGACACGACGATCCACGCGACGACGGCACCGGCGAACCGAGCGAAGGCGTCGTATGTGCCGCCGATCCGCATGGCGTCTGCGGCAACCGTGTTCACGACGTCTCCGGCGGGGATCTCGTCGGTGAGGGCGGGACCGGTTGTCGAGATGTGGCGCCCGATGACCTGGACGGTTCGATAAGCGGCGTTCATCCAGTTCGTAACGGCGAGCTGGTGGCGAAGGGAACCGCAAACCGCCTGGATGAGTCCGAGGACGACGACGAGGGCGACCCACTTGAAGAGCTCGCCGGCGTTATGGCGCTCGACGCCGTGGTCGATGGCGGCCCCGACCGCAGCCCAGACGAGAGCCTGGGCGACCATCCAACCAATGCCGAAGAGGGCGTTCAGGGCGAGGAGCCACCTCTGGTGGTGCGCCAGCCAGCCCAAATAGCGAAGGGGTGAACCGGTATCGGGCGTGCCGGGGTCGTCCACGGGCAGCTCGCGGTAGGGCAAGTGCAGCACGATTCATCCTTTCGAGTAGTTGGTGAAGAGGTCGAAGGATGGTGAGTCGACCTGTAAGCGGGGTTCTGTCCGCCTTCGCGAACGAAGGCTGGGCGGCCATCCATCTCAGCGATCTACCTCGGGAGTGCCTCTTTACGAGGCGTGCGGGCAGCCTCCCATGTTTGATCTTGCTCCGGGTGGGGTTTACCGAGCCACCGTGGTTGCCCACGATGCTGGTGCGCTCTTACCGCACCGTTTCACCCTTACCTGTGCTCGGTCGCCCGAGCCATCGGCGGTCTGTTCTCTGTGGCACTGTCCTGCACGTCACCGCGACTCACGTTTCGTGAGCACCCTGCCCTTTGGAGCCCCGACTTTCCTCACCGCCCGTCACCGGTCGGCGCGGCCACCCAGTCGACTCACCATCCGCATCCAGTTTGACACAGCGACCGCGATTGAACAAACAACATTTGGATTACAACGCTCCGGTAGCCTCGCCACGTGGTACCTGACGCCGAGACCGACCAGCCCGTCCTCGAGGTGGGTGAGTTCTACCAGCTCCTCACCGCCCACCTCGAAGCAGGTTTCGGGCGTCGACGGCCCCACTGGGTTCGCGGGGAGATCGCAAAGGTCTACGAGAAGGGCCACGTGTACGTCGACCTCGTCGACGCGGGCTCCGCCTCGAGCGACACCAAGCGTCCCGTGTTGAACGCGCACTGTTGGGCAACCCCGTGGGCGCCCTTGAAGCGCCGTCTCGCCGGCGAAGGCGTGGCCCTCAAGGTCGGCATGGTCGTCAGCTTCTACGGCTACGTCGATGTCTACGCTCCCCAAGGAAAGATCGGCTTTTCGATCACCGACATCGATGTGGAAGGTCTGCTCGGCGACGTCGCGCGGCGACGCCAAGAGCTCATTGCTCGCCTCGCCACCGATGGTCTCCTCGAGATGAACAAGCGCACCGTCCTCTCGCCGGTGCCGCTGCGCGTCGGGCTCGTGGCGAGTCCGGGCACCGAGGGCTACAGCGACTTCACCGGCCAGCTCGTCAACTCTCCCTTCAGCTTTGCCATCACGCTCGTCAAGACGCTCGTCCAGGGCGAGGCGGCGCCCGGTCAGATCGCGGCCGCGGTTGCCGCGCTGGACGAGTACGGCGTCGACCTCATCTGCGTCGTGCGCGGTGGCGGATCGAAGGGGGATCTCGTCTGCTTTGACGACGAGCGCGTCGCGCGCGCGATCGCGACGTGCTCGACGCCCGTCTTTACCGGGATCGGCCACACCGGTGATGAGTCGGTGGCTGACCTTGTCGCACATACTCGCGCCATCACGCCGACCAAGCTCGGCGAGGAGGTCGTGGCGCTCGTGGCCCGCTGGTACGAGGTGAACGTGCAGGGGCCCGCAGAACGGGTGCTCGAGGCCGCGAGCGAGGTGCTCGAAGAGGCGTCCGTCTACCTAGCCGAGCGGCGCCGAACGATGATCTTCGCGGTGCGCGACCGCCTGCGCAGTGAAGAGCGCCACCTCGTGAGTACCCGGGAGCGCTTAATCATTCAAAGCGGTCACGTGCTCTCGTCGGCGACCCAGATGCTGACGAGCACTCGACAGCTCCTCGCCGCGTACGACCCCGCCCGTCGTCTCGCCCAAGGTTGGTCGGTGGTCACGGACTCGCGCGGGGCTGTCGTAAAGTCTCTAGCGGACATCGCCTCGGGCGACGACGTACGCGTCCTCGTGAGCGACGGGACGTTTAGCGCCCGAGTGGGCGACATGAAGGGATCTCCATGAGCAATGTGGGTGAGTGGAACGAGGCGGCTGACGAACTCAACGCGATCGTCGCGTCCTTCGACGAAGGCGAAGTCTCGGTCGACGATCTCTTCGCCAAGCTGGAACGAGCCACGGCGATCATCGAGTCGCTCGAAGCTCGCCTGGCGCAGACGAAGGCGAAGGTCGACGAGTTGACCCCTCGGATCGCCCGGGTGATCGACGACGAATGAACGAATCGCTGTACTTTCGCCAACTACTCGCCGGGCGTGATTTCGCGGTCGGCGACGCCGTCGCTCTGTCGATGCGCAACTTCACCTACGCGCTCGGTGACCGACGGAGCGGCGAAGCGGTGCTCGTCGATCCCGCGTATCGGCCAAAGGAGCTCGTCGACATCCTCGAGGACGACGGGATGAGGTTGGTCGGAATCGTCGCGACGCACTATCACCCCGATCACGTGGGAGGCACGCTGATCGGTCAGCAGCACATTTCTGGCGTCCTCGAGTTGCACGAGATGACGGGCGTGCCGGTCCACGTCAACGTCAACGAGGTGAGCTGGATCGTCCAGCGTACCGGCATCGGCGAGGACGCCCTTGTTGTACACGAGGACCACGACCGACTGCTCGTCGGTACGATCGAGATAACCACCCTCCACACGCCCGGCCACACGCCAGGCAGCCAGTGCCTGCTCGTCGACGGGTGTCTCTTGAGCGGCGACACACTCTTCGTGGACGGATGCGGTCGTACCGATTTTCCCGGTGGCGACACCCGCGAGTTGTTCGTCACGCTGAGCGAGCGATTGTCCGACGTGAGTGACGACACGGTGCTCTACCCTGGGCACCTCTATTCACCCGAGTCGTTCCTCACACTGGGCGAAGTGCGCCGGCGCAACCCCGTGCTCTCGGTGACGAGCCTCGAGCAGTGGCTCGCGATGTTCGCTACGTGAGCTTGCGCTCGAGCGATCACGTCGTCGTCGTCGGCGCCGGTCTCGCCGGCTGGCGCTTCGTCGAGTTCCTCCGCCGCGCCCACTACGACGGAGCCGTCACGCTCATCGGCGACGAGCCCCACGCGCCCTACGACCGACCTCCGCTCTCCAAGCAAGTGCTCGCCGGACGGTGGGAAGTCGAAAAGACCACGCTCGCGAGCGCAGAGAAGCTCGCGGAGTCGGGGGCTACGGTGCTGCTCGGCGAGCGCGCCGTTCGCCTCGACGTCAACGACACTGCGGTAGAGCTCGCGAGCGGGCACCGGGTGGAAGGAACCCACGTCGTCATCGCGACCGGTTCGCGCGCGCGACCGCTCTCCTATCCGTCATCGGGTCCGCTGATGACCCTGCGCAGCGTCGACGACGCGGTGCGGCTCCACGGCGTGCTCGCGGGTCTCGCGCCCCAGAGCACGATCGCCATCATCGGCGGCGGTTTCATCGGCGCCGAAGCCGCGACCTCGGTGAAGGCTCGCGGCCACGTGCCCGTCGTGCTCGAAGTGGCCGAGCGTCCGCTCATCGCGGTGCTCGGCGACGAGGTCTCACACTGGTTGTACCCGATCACCCGAGCGGCCGAGATTGAGGTGCGCACGAGTCAACGCGTCGTCGATGTCGCTGACGCTCCGGGAGGCGTGACCATCGAGATCGAGGGTGGCCAACGAATCGAGGCGGCCGCGGTGCTCGCCGCCGTGGGCTCGGTTGTCGACACCGAGTGGCTCGCGACGTCAGGACTCACGATCGACGGCGGTGTCGTCGTCGATCGCAACTTTCAGGCGGCACCGCGCGTGGCGGCGATCGGTGACGTCGCAAAGTTCCCGCTTGCGGGGGTCGAGGGAGACGAGCTCGTTCGGATCGAGCACTGGCAGGTCGCGGTCGAGCACGCCATGGAGCTCGCTCGATTCTGGACGAGCGATGAGACGTCGGCACCGCACATGATTCCGTACTTCTGGTCGGATCAGATGGGAAAGAAGATCCAAGTGCTCGGGCATCCGCACCCTAGCGACGACGTGAACCTCGTGGCAGGATCGCTCGAAGAGGAGAAGTGGCTGGCGCTGTATTCGCGCAGAGGCCTCGTCACCGGCCTCGTCGCCCTGAGCAATCCCCGCGGGCTCACGAAATCTCGCGTCCTGCTCGAGACGGTGACGCGACTCGACGACGCGCTCGCGCTCGCACCGTGGTCGGACTAAAAGGAGACCTCGGAGAGCTCGGGAATGGTGCGCGCGGCGCGCTCGAGCGTCGCGGCCCACTCGGTACGCGTCGCGCACCGCTCATCCTCGCTGAGTGAGGGCGAGGCGACAAATCCTGGAGACCAGAGTGTGGCGACGTCATCGAGTTGGAGGTGTTGCGCACTGACGAGCGCCATCAGGCCCGCACCACGGGTTGTCGCCTCGCGTTCGCGTGAGACCGCGACGGTTCGTCCCGAGAAGTCGGCGAGGCGCTGGACGAAGAGCCGATTGACGCTCATCCCGCCGTCGACGCGCAGCTCGTTGAGCGACTCTCCAACCTCGGTCTCGGCCGCCTCGAGCAGGTCGGCTCCGCGCTGGGCGATTCCCTCGAGCACCGCGCGGACGAGGTGCGCTTGAGTCGAGCCGCGCGTGAGTCCAAAGAAGGCGCCGCGGGCGCCGAAGTCCCACTGGGGGGTGCCGAGTCCCGAGAATGCGGGGACGAAGGAGGCTCCTTCAGATGAAGTGACTGACGCCGCGAGGTGCTCGCTCTCGGCGGGACCTGACACGAGACCGAGCTCCTTGAGCCACTCAACGCACGAGCCCGCGCTCAGCACGATCCCCTCGACGCCCCAGGTGACGTCCTGGTCGCGACTGCGCAACACCGTTGGATAACAGCCCGACTCGTAGCGCTGCATCGTCTTCGGAGCCGCGGTCTGATGGACCATATCAAGCATGGCGCCCGTGCCAAAGGTGATCTTCGCGCCCGAGCGAACGCACGACTGGCCAAAGAGCGACGCCGGCTGATCACCAACGAGAGCGGCGATCGTCGGCGAACCCGCAAGCACGCTCGCCTCACCGAACGATCCCATCGTGTTTACGAGACGGGGAAGGTGGACGCCCTCGACGCCAAGGGACGTGAGCGTCGATTCGCTCCAGCGTTCGAGCGTTGGTTCGACGAGTCCGCTGACGCACGCGTTCGAGTGGTCAGAGACGTAGGTTGCCCCCTGGCTCAACTGCCAGGCAATCCACGTCTCTACGGTCGCGAAGGCGAGCTCGCTCGCCGGGCGTCGCGAATGCTCGACCAGCCACTTGAGCTTGGTTGCTGACTGATTAGGCGCGAGGCGAAGGCCGCTTCCTTGAAGCACCAGGCAGTCGATCACCGTTCTCAGGTCCTGCCAGCTGAGGGCCGGTCCAACCGGAACGCCGGTCGCGCAGTCAAAGACGATCGTCGTCGCGCGCTGGGTGGTAACCCCTACAACCTCACAGGTGCCGGCGTCGCGCAGGGTTGACGCCGCGAGCTCAAGCGTCGTTCGAGCCATCTCGAGGGGATCGAGTTCGACCTCGCCGGGCTCGGGGGAGCGGACGCGGAGCGAGCGTTTGTGGACGTGTGAGACGGTGCCGTCTTCGTCGACGACGCCCGTTCGCACCGAGGAGGAGCCTACGTCGATCGCGAGCGCTCTCACCAGGGTTCTCCACCGAGCCCGAGCACCCCGGGGTTCAAGATGCTCATCGGATCGAGGACCGCTTTCACGCCTTGGAGGAGGGAAAAGGAGGGTCCGAGGGCTCGGGAGGCGAAGCGCGCACGGTTGCGTCCGATCCCGTGGTGGTGGCTGATCGACGCGCCGAGGGCGATGACCTCAACGATCGCGACGTCCCAGGCGGAGCGATAGAACCCCTCGACGTCGCCGTCGGGTCGACCAACGAAGGTGAAGTAGAGACACGCGCCATCAAGGTAGGCGTGCGACTGGTGGACCGAGACGACGAGCATGGCGTCGCGCGAGCGCAGGGCGGCGCACACACGTTCACAGAGCGAGTCGAGCACGCTCCAGCTGCCCGCGACTTCGATCGTGTCGACGACGAGTCCATGCTCCCAGAGCGGTGCCAGGGCGCTCACGTCGTTGCGACGCTCGAGCCACCGCTCGACAGCACCGACGTCGAGGGTGTCTGCCCCGCCGCATTCGTCTTCGACGATCGCGACGGTGGCGTTGACGAAGCGCTCTTCGCCCTCGTCGAGCACGATCAGCGCACATCCTTCCAGATCGAAGTGGCGTAGTGACTCCACGTCGTCGTAGAGGCGAAGGACGGCGGGTCGGGCGTCGCGCCGGCTGATGCGGCGGCACGCGTCGAGCCCTTCAGCAAACGTGGCAAAGCGGTACGCCCGACGCGCTTCATACGTCGGGCGGGCACGCGCGACGAGCGTCGCTTCGGTGATGACCCCGAGCGTGCCTTCTGAGCCAACGAAGAGTTGAAGAAGGTCGGGTCCCACGGCCTGGCGCGGCGCTCTTCCCCCGAGTTCGATGACCTCGCCGCTCGCGAGCACGACCGTGAGAGCGCGCACGATGTCTTCGATCTTCCCGTATCGGTTGGAGTACTGACCCGCGCCACGACACGCGATCCAACCCCCGATCGTCGCGAGCTCGAAGGACTGGGGAAAGTGACCGACCGTGAGGCCGAGCGGTCGTAGCGCTCCTTCGAGGTCGGGACCAAACACGCCGGCTTCAACCCGAACGCTGCCCGATACCTCGTCGATGTTCACCACGCGGTCGAGACCGGTCATGTCGAGGGCGAGCGCGCCGGGCGCGGGGATGGCGCCTCCGACAACGCCCGACCGTCCGCCTTGAGCGGTGACGAGGATGTGGAACTCGCTCGCTATCCGCAGCGTTTCGCTCACCTCTCGCGTCGAGATGGGTCGAACGACCGCACCCGGCCAGTGCTCGACCTCGCCGCGCCCGGTCAGCGGGATGAGTCTCGGCCACCAATCGCGAGCGTGCTCGGCGCGCTCGTAGGCGGTCACGTCAACGGCGATGCCCGCGCGTAGAAGCCGTTCGAACACGGCGCCTTCTAGAGGCGCGGGGGCGTCAAACTCGCCCGGGGGAAACTCATTGGGCGCGGTCGGACGAGTCACGGTCGCCCTAGACGTCGAGACCAG
The DNA here is from genome assembly GCA_049581565.1 of Acidimicrobiales bacterium. GTDB lineage: Bacteria > Actinomycetota > Acidimicrobiia > Acidimicrobiales > RAAP-2 > RAAP-2. The sequence continues at coordinate 4,630 of JBAUSF010000013.1, read as the reverse complement.
CGGCAGAGAACTCGTAGCCGACAAGTGCTCGGTACGACTCGACCTCGCGCGCCACGTCGTCGGGGCTCCAGCCCAGCTCGGGCGCGACGAGCTGGGCAATGGCGCGAGCGGCGTCGAGCGTCGCGCGCGCGTCGGTGAGGTGCGCGCGCGTTCGGCGCGTCAGAAGATCGACGAGTGTGCTGACCATCTCTTCTCGTGCGCTATAGATGAACTCTGCCGCGATGTAGGGGAGTCCGTCGATTGAGGGTTCCCCGAGACGGGGATCAGACTTGACCATCTCGAGCACCGTGAGCGCGTCCTCGCCGAAGCGGTGGTAGAGGTGCTCTTCGAGCGCGCCACTCGGGCGCCACGACCCCGTCCCGTAGAGGCGCAGCGACTTGGTGCGCACGCGTGCGAGGGACGAGAAGTAGGGCTTCAAGGCGTCGACTGCGTCTTCGGCCATCTTTCGGTAGGTCGTCCACTTCCCGCCCGTCACGTGCACGACGCCGTCCTTGGAATCGGTGACCTGATGACGACGCGATAGGTCGGCAGTCCGCTCGCTGATGGTCCTGCCCTTTTCCGGCGCGAGCAGTGGGCGAAGCCCCGCCCAGACACCGGTGACGTCGCTCGTAGTCAGGTTGGACGATGTCGAGGCGTTGACCGTCGAGAGCAGATAGGCCACGTCCTCGGGTCCGCACGTGGGGTCGTCGAGTGAGCCGTTATAGGCCGTGTCGGTCGTGCCCACGTAGGTGTACGGGGCGTCTTCAAAGGGGACGACGAAGATGCTTCGGCGGTCGTTGGGCACGCTGAAGACGGCCGCCACGTCGGCCGGTAGACGCGATTGAGGGACGCTCACGTGCACTCCCTTGGCCGGGGTGATGCGATGTGAGTCGCGGCCCTCGGCGAGGGTGAAGATGCTGTCGGCCCAGACGCCGGTCGCGTTGACGATCGATCGCGTAGCGATCGTGAACTCGCAGCCCGAGCGCTCGTCGCGACAGCTCACGCCCGTGACGCGTCCGTTTATCTCGGTGACGCCGACGGCGCGCACGTAGCTGGCGACGCTCGCGTCGAACATGAGGGCCGCGGACTTCGCGAGGGTGAGCGCCACGCGCGCGTCGTCGCCACGGGCGTCGTAGTAGAGAAAGCCGGCGACGAGTCGATCGGTGCGAAGCGTCGGCAGGTGAGAGAGCGCTTCTTCGCGGGTGATCCTCCGGTAGCGGTGACCAATGCGCCATCCACCGCTCAGGTCGTAGATGCGAAGCGCCGTTGCGTAGCCGCGCACGATGGTCTTTGACACGACGCCGTTCGAACCAAAGAGCGGAATGAGAAAGGGCAGGGGTTGGATGAGGTAGGGGGCGTTGTGCAGCATCCGCTGGCGTTCCCGCAGGTTCTCGTAGACGAGCCGAAACTCCTTTTGCTGCAGGTAGCGAAGTCCACCGTGGGCCATCTTGGAGGACTTCGAGCTCGTTCCCGAGGCGATGTCACCGCAATCGATGAGTGCGACACGAAGGCCCCGTGAAGCGGCGTCGAGCGCGACCCCGGCGCCCGTCATGCCGGCCCCGATCACCACGACGTCGAAGTTGGACGAGGACATCCGTTGAAATGCGTCAGTTCGCTGGAAACTCGCCATGGCGCAATGTTGGCACAACCATCGCATCGCCCCAGACGGGGTAACTTGCGAATCATGGACTTTCAACTCACTTCAGAACTTGCCGAGCTGCAACACAGCGTGCGTCGCCTCGCCCAGGAGAAGATCAAGCCGCGGGCGCGCGAGATCGACCACACCGGTGAGTACCCCCAGGACATCTTTGACGAGTTCAAGAAGGCCGATCTCCTCGGACTCTGCATTCCCGAGGAGTACGGCGGCTCGGGCGCCGGCATTATGGGACTCACACTCGCGATCGAAGAGGTGACCAAGTACTCGAACGTGCTCGGCCTCATGCTGCTGCTCACTCGACTGCCGACCGGGCCGATCATGATCGCGGGCAACGAGGAGCAAAAACATAAGTACCTCCCCGGCATCGCGAGCGGCGAGACCCGCGCGGCCTTTTGTCTCTCCGAACCCGGCGCAGGGTCTGACGTAGCGGGAATGCGCACCCGCGCGAGCGAAGACCCCGAGGTGGAGGACGGCTTCATCTTGAACGGTACGAAGTGTTGGATCTCGGGCGGCATGCAGGCCGACTGGTTTGTTGTCTTTGCGAAGGTCGGCGATCCGACGGTACGAAGCCACACCAATATCTGGGGCTTCATCGTCGACGCCGACACCCCCGGGGTTACGCGGCCCCGGGTCGATAGGAAAATGGGCGTGAAGGGCATCGACACCACCGAAATCGTCTTTGACAACGTGAAGGTCGGCCCGCGCCAGGTGATCGGCGGAGGGTTTCTCCTCGCGATGCAGTCGCTCAACGCCATGCGCCCGATCGTTGCGGCCCGGGGTATTGGCCTCGCCGAAGGAGCGCTCATGTACGCGACGCAGTACGTGAAAGAGCGCGACGCCTTCGGCAAGAAGATCGCCGACTTCCAGGGAATTCGATGGGAGATCGCGAAACTCGCCACCGAGATTGAAGCAGCCCGCCTGCTCACCTACCGTGGTGCGTGGCTCGCCGACCAGGGCAAGTTCGACAAGGAGTACGTCCCGATGCTCTCGATGGCGAAGTACTACGCCAGCGAAGTCGCGGTAAAGGCGTCGGGGCTCGCCGTGCAGCTGCTTGGCGCGGCGGGGTACATGGAAGACCATCCCGTGGAGCAGTACTACCGCGACGCGAAGCAGCTCACCATTGTCGAGGGCACGAGTCAGATTCAGCTCGACCTCATCGGTCGCGGTGTCCTGCACCACGACCTCTGGTGGGATTGACTCAGACGGACTAAATGTCGCACCTACACTGACGCTGTGAGCGGACCACTGGCGGGCCTCAAGGTGATCGAACTCGCTGGCATCGGACCGGGCCCGTTTGCCTGCATGCTGCTCGCTGACATGGGTGCGTCGGTCTTGCGCCTCGAGCGGGGCGACGCGGACGCAAAGAGCGAAACCTCGTGGGACCTGCTCAACCGCTCGCGCCCCTCGGTCGCGGTCGATCTGAAGAGTGACTCCGGCAAAGACCTCGTCTTGGAGCTCTGCGAACAAGCGGACGTCCTCATCGAGGGGTTTCGACCCGGCGTCGCCGAACGCCTTGGCCTCGGGCCCGAAGACGTCTGGCAGCGCAACCGGCGGCTGGTCTACGGGCGGATGACGGGATACGGGCAAGAGGGACCGTTGCGCGCGCGCGCCGGACACGACATCAACTACATCGCCATCTCCGGTGCGCTCTGGCCGCTCGGACGCGCGGGCGAGCCACCGTTTTTTCCGCTCAATCTCGTTGGCGACTTCGGGGGCGGTGCGATGTACTTGGTGACGGGCGTGCTCGCGGCGCTCTTCGCCGCTCGAGCAGGCGGCGAGGGCCAAGTCGTCGACGCGGCCATGGTCGATGGCTCGGCGTCGTTGATGACGCTGACCCACTCGCTGATGAACGCGGGGTTGTGGTTTGAAGAGCGCGGGGTCAACGTTCTCGACGGCGGCGCGCACTTCTACGGGGTCTATGAGACAAGCGACGGGCGCTACGTCGCGGTCGGTGCGATCGAGGCGAAGTTCTATGCGGCGCTGCTCGAAGGGCTTGGGCTCGGAGCCACCACTTTGCCCGCACAGATGGACCGGGCGCAGTGGCCGGCGATGAAGGAGCGCTTCGCAACGGTCTTTGTCGCCAAGACGCGCGACGAGTGGACCGAGATCTTTGCAGACGTCGACGCGTGCGTGACGCCCGTGCTCTCGCCGCGCGAAGCTGCCGCACACCCCTACAACACCGCGCGCTCAGTCTTTTCGAGCGATGGACCTCTCCAACCCGAACCCGCTCCGCGGTTTTCGAAGACGCCCGCTCGGCGTGGTTCGCCGCCCGCGAGCGCGGGCTCGGGCACGCGAGAGGGCCTCGCCGCCTGGGGGATTGATGAGGGTCGATTTGCGGCGTTGCGCGCCGCGGGAGCGTTCGGCTAGATATTGACGACGGGGCAGGTGAGCGTGCGCGTGATGCCAGGAACCTTCTGGATGGCGCCGACGATGAACTTGCCCAGGTCGTCAACGCTTTCTGCCTCGCAACGAACGATCACGTCGTAGGGGCCAGTGACCTCGAAGGACTCGAGGACCCCGGGCACGGCACGAGTAGCGAGGACCACCTTTTCGCTCGAGCCAATTTCCGACTGAATCAGGATGTACGCCTGGACCGACATGGTGGGCCTTTCTCTTCGAGTCCCTCCATATTGCCCGTTTCCGCGTGCGTGCGCTAATCGTCGCGGAATCGTTTGCCGATGTGCCACTGGTGGCACACGTCACAGCGATAGGCGTCCAGTTCCGCTCGGTTGAGCGTCCAGGAGAGCTGTGCGGCGCTCTTGGCATCCTGCTCGGTGCGGTAGGGGCTCTTGGGCGTGCCTTCGCGGGTGAAGTGCGTAGAAAGACGACCGGCGGTGCGCGCGGGTGGCACGTGTCGTCGTCGCCGCTTCATTATCTACAAACTACGTGCTCAACTAAACTTGGTGGCGTGAGTGTGCAGTTGGAAACGACGGTTGAAGTCACGACGAAGACCGTCCTCGATGACGGCGACCACGATCGATTTACTCACATCGT
>JBAUSF010000012.1:0-1870 GCA_049581565.1 Acidimicrobiales bacterium | reverse complement strand
CCGGTGTTAATCAAATGGTTCGTGGCCAAGATATTACAGCAGCTGAGACCGCAAAAAATGCTGAGCTCAATGACACTGCCGTTAAGAATGCAGAGTTGGGCGTCACGGAGCGAGATAAGGCGATTGGCGCAGAAGAAGCTTTGCCCGGAGCAGCTTTTGATCCTTCTACTAAAATAGCGGATCCGGCGATCAACGCTGTCGGCGCAGAGTCCACGCAAGCCAATGCCAACCAGCAGGCTTCTAGTTCGTGGATGGGTCTTGTCGGTGGATTGGCTGATTCAGCTGCAGGCGGTATAGGCCAAGGTGTAGGAAAGAAAATTGGAGGAGGATAGCTATGGCTATCAAGAAAATCGAAGCCCTCGCAGATGCAATCGCATTTTTGAACAGGGCGCATGATCCCAGGTCGGACGCCTATCAGCTAAGAAATCCAGGCCTAGCACGAGCCTATAGCTATCGCCATTTAGGTGAAGTTGACAACAAAGGCCGAAGAATTTTTTCGTCCTTCATTGGCGGCTACCGTTTTCTCATCCAAGATCTTTCTTGGAAGTGCGCGGGTGAGACTCGGGCCAAAGGGATCAACGGCAAGCTAACAGGTTCTAGCAACTTAAATGACTTGCTTAAATCCTTCAATCTTGGTAATATCAATGAGGGGTCCATTTTCATCCTTCTGGATTTTCTCAGTTCAGCTCTCCCTGGCTCGAACATCGATGCCAACACGAATCTAAGCTTTTTCATTGAGGAATAATTATGCCACCGACACCAGATCAACAAAATCCTCCCGCAGCCTCGCCCGATCCGCAACAGCAAGCAGCTGCGGCTGCAACAGGTCCTACGCCAACTCAGGTAACTCCAGTTGATCAAGGGGCAACCCCTACTACGACACCGACAACCCCTATGGTGCCCGCACCAGCAACATCTTCATCTGCGCAACCTCAAGCCCCTGGCTGGACACAAGATCACGGTGCCAAGCATGTACTCGGCGAAATCTTCCAAACTCTAGCTGGCGGCAAAAAGATCGTGTATACACAAGGACCGAACGGTCCCGTTAAAACTTACCAGGATCTCAAGCCCGGAGAGATGGCTCGCGGAATTTTAGCAGCCGCGATTACCGGCCTAGCTTCTGGATATGACCCTGCGAATCGCGGCAAAGGTCCTGCGATGTCTTCGGCGTTCGCCAGCGGTTACAAGGGAGAAGATCAAGAACGCAAAGGATTAGAAGCTCAGAAAGAACAAGAGGCTCAACAACAGTTCACAAATCAAGGCATAGCAGAAGAGCGCAAACTCAGGCTTCAAAAAGCTGCGCAAGACCAACAAGAATCAGCGACACGTATGGCGGAAAGTACAGCGCACACAAAAATAATGGTTGACGAAGCTGCCGAACACAAAGAACTTTTTACAGAAACTCGCAATCAACATAATCTAGATCAGATCAATCAAAACGATGCCGACAGAAATTCAATGACCGTTCTTAGAGATGGTCTTGGGCGGCCTAGAACTTTCGCTACTTGGGAAGAAGCACACGAAGCTCTTCTTAAAGATCCTAATCAGCTGTTGCATCCCGGAGAATATGATACCAAGATTGATATGGATCCTATTTCAAGTATGTACACTGTTTACGAGAAACCGAAAGGCTATGACACAAAAGAAACAGAGCGTTTCGCCAAATTAGATAAAGACGGCAATCCTGAAAGAGATAAAGATGGCAACTATATTCCCAACGGACAAAAAGGTCCTGATGGACAAGTCATGTCTCCGACGCCTATGACTGGTGCGCGATACGATCAGTGGGTTAGGGACACTAATAAAGCCAAATATGAGAATGCAGATTATGCGTACAAAAAAGCCATGACGAATGAACTCATCCAAAAAC
>JBAUSF010000011.1:0-3543 GCA_049581565.1 Acidimicrobiales bacterium | reverse complement strand
GAATATGAGGGATGGTTACCCGCGTCTCCGATGGCGTTCGTCCGAAGCGATGGGGAACAGCGTCGCCGTTTCGCCCGCTGGCCAGGCGTCGTTGATCAGGCTGGCGCGTTTGCCGAAGAGCTCGCCTTCGATCTCCGCCTCGTGGCCCCTCGCTTACCAGACTTCGTGACGCCCGAAGGACTCGACGAACAGGGCTATCTGGCTCAGCTCGTGGGAGAAGGAGCGGCGCTTCGCTACGGTCCGCGCGACCACGAACGAGTGCCCGGCGCGTGGAAGCAGATCGATCATGAACTCGCTGTCATTGGCGCGCTCGGTTTCGCCGGTTACTTCCTTACGGTGTGGGACATCACCCAGTTCTGTCGACGCCAGAACATCTTCTGCCAGGGTCGAGGATCAGCGGCCAACTCCGCGGTGTGTTATTCGCTCGGCATCACCAACGCCGACGCGGTGAGCCTTAATCTCTTCTTCGAGCGCTTCCTCTCCCCCGCACGCGACGGCCCTCCCGACATTGATGTGGACATTGAGGCCGGTCGACGTGAAGAGGTCATTCAGTACGTGTACGAGCGCTACGACCGGCGCCACGCGGCGCAGGTCGCGAACGTGATCACCTACCGGTCGCGCTCCGCCTTGCGCGACGTGGCGCGCGCCTTCGGACATAGCGAAGAGGAGGTTTCGAGCATCACCAAGTCTGCCGAGCGCTACGGCGACTTACGAACACCTGACGGCCCGCTTGATACGGTGCCCACACTCGTTCGAGAGATGGCGACCGAGCTACAGGATCGGCCACGCCACATGGGCATTCACTCGGCGGGCATGGTGATTTGCGACCGACCGGTGATCGAGGTCTGTCCGGTGGAGTGGGGACGTATGCCTAATCGGAGTGTGCTCCAGTGGGACAAGGAGGACTGTGCCGCCATTGGCCTCGTGAAGTTCGATCTGTTGGGTCTCGGTATGTTGGAGGCGTTGCATCGAGCCGTCGACACGGTCAACGACTTTCACGGGATCGAACTCGACCTCGCCGCGCTGCCCCAAGAGACCGCCGTCTACGACCTACTCTGCGAGGCGGACACCGTCGGCGTCTTCCAGGTGGAGTCGCGCGCGCAGATGGCCACGCTTCCGCGCGTGCAACCGCGCTGCTTCTACGATCTCGTGATCGAGGTGGCGATCATCCGGCCCGGTCCCATCCAGGGCCACGCCGTCAATCCCTACATCCGCCGTCGTCGCGGGGACGAGCCCGTCACCTACTTACACCCTCGACTGGAGCCCATTCTTCGACGCACGCTGGGTGTACCCATCTTCCAAGAACAGCTCATGGAAATGGCGGTGGCCGTAGCGGGCTTTTCTCCCGCCGAGGCCGACGAGCTTCGTCAAGCTATGGCCGCCAAGCGCTCGGAACTCCGCATGGCAAAACTGAAAGATCGCTTCTATGCGGGTATGGCCCGCAACGACATCATCGGAAACGACGCAGACGACCTTTATAGGGCTCTCGCGGCATTCGCGAACTTCGGCTTCCCCGAATCACACTCTGTTTCCTTTGCCCATTTGGTCTATTGCTCGGCCTGGATCAAGTACCACTATCCAGCTGCGTTTCTCATTTCGTTATTGAACTCCCAGCCCATGGGCTTCTGGTCACCCCAGAGTCTCGTCGCCGACGCGCAACGACATGGCGTGACGGTACTACGACCCGACGTGAACCACTCCGGCGTCAACGCGCGACTCGAACGAGACGCCGACTCACCGCATGTTCGCCTCGGGTTAAGCGGCGTGCGCTCCATTGGCGAGGACGTCGCGACATCCATTACCAAGCACGCCCCCTGGCGTGACAGCGAAGACCTCGTACGTCGAGCCGGTGTCCAACAGCATCATCTCGAGGCACTCGCGGCGGCCGGCGCATTGGACTGTTTTGGCCAATCACGTCGCGCGCTTATCTGGAGCGCGGGCGCAGCAGCACAGGGAACGCCGGACCGTTTGGAAGGTGTCGTAACTGGCACGACGGCGCCACATCTAGCTGCGCCCACGGAGTTCGAACGCGTTGGTGACGATCTCTGGTCGATGGGACTAACCCCCGACGTGACCGCGATGGCGCTGCTGCGGGGTTCGCTTGACGAACGCGGCGTCGTTCGCGCGAACGCATTGATCGGCGTCGAGAGCAAGCGCGCCACCGTCGCGGGCGTAGTGACTCACCGACAGCATCCCGAGACTGCGCGAGGTGCCGTCTTTGTCAATCTCGAAGACGAAACTGGTCACATTAACGTCATCTTCTCACGGGGTGCGTGGGCGAGATGGAAGGACATCGCCCGTCACGCTCCCGCATTACTCGTGCGAGGAAGCCTCGAACGTGGTCAAGGGACGCTTACTCTGGCAGCGGAGTCGGTCGAAGCCCTAGAGATGAAAACTCCAGTGCCGCCGTCGCGGGACTTCCGCTAGGAGAGTGTTGAATAAATCGGCTCACAAAGCCGAATTCTCGATCGCCGGTCGTCGAGAATTGATACATGCAAGGGCTCAGCGAACTCAATCGTGAACTGCTCGACGCGTCGGCGCTCTGCCGACAACTCGTGCCCCAAGGGAGCGTCGAGGCGTTCTTGGCGGACCATCGCCACGAGCTGTTCCCCGACGAGATGTTCGAGGACCTGTTCCTCTCCAAGCGCGGGCGACCCTCGATCCCGGCCGACACCGTTGCCTCGGTCATGGTCCTCCAGGCCCTCGAGGGACTCTCGGACCGCGACGCCGCACGGGCGTTGACCGACCGGATCAGCTGGAAGGTGGCCTGCGGTCTGGCCCTCGACGATCAGGGCTTCGACTACTCGGTCCTCACCTACTGGCGCTCGAGGCTGCGAAACTCCGCTCGCCCCGAACGGATCTTCGAGGCGGTGCGAGCGGTGATCGAGGCCACCGGGGTCCTCGCGGGCAAGGCCCGCCGGGCGCTCGATTCGACGCTGCTCGACGACGCCGTCGCCACTCAGGACACCGTGACCCAGCTGGTCGCCGCGATCCGGCGCGTGCGCCGGGTCGTCCCCAAGACACGCGAGGTCGTCCTCGTGGCCCACGACTACGACAGCGCCGCCAAGCCCCTCATTGCCTGGGACGACGAGGTGGCGCGAGGCGAGCTCGTGCACGCGCTGGTCGGCGACGCCCTGCGTCTGCTCGACGCGTGCTCAGAGGTCCAGGACCCCGAGGGCGCCTCGGCGATCGGGCTGGCGGCGCTCGTCGCGGGTCAGGACGTCGAGCTCGACGAACAGGGTCGCTGGCGCATCGTGCGCGGGGTCGCCAAGGACCGCGTCATCTCGGTCGTCGACCCCGAGTCGCGCCACATGCACAAGAGTCGCAGCGAATACCGCGACGGCTATAAAGCGCACGTGGCGGTCGAGCCCGAGACCGGACTCATCACCGCAGCGGCCCTCACGCCGGCAAGCACGCCCGACGGCCCGACCGGGGTGGCACTGCTCGAAGGCGAAGAGCCGGGCCTCCAGGTCCTCGCCGACGGCGCCTACGGCTCGGGTGACACCCTCGCCGCACTCGGGGACGCCGGTCACCACCGGGCGA
>JBAUSF010000010.1:0-23001 GCA_049581565.1 Acidimicrobiales bacterium | reverse complement strand
CGGGGACCTCGAATGACAACGGAAGAACGTGGACCTACGACGGTGAGGCGCTAGAGGAGAACCCGCAGTACTGCCCGACGGGCGACACGACCGACGACGGCGAGGGCCACCCCAACGTCATCACCATCGGAGGGAACACGTACCTCTACACGTTGCCGCGCGCCGCTGGCGACATGCAGGGCGTCGGCATGGTCGTTCACCAGTTCACCCCGACCGAATCCAACCCGCTGGGCAACCTTCCGGCGACCGAATCGGTAGGCATCGACCCCGACGCGTTCGTGCCCGCCGGGACCACGTCGCTCACCGTCACGACAACCTCGTCGTCGACGATCCCGCTCACCTCGCTCGGCACACCCGGTTCCCCAGAGCAGCTCATCGTCGGAAGCTTCATCGATCTCACCCAAACCCCAACGGGTACCACCCCGACCGTGATCACGTGCGGCGGCCTTGGAACGAGTTCGCTCACCGGCTGCAATATCGCCGCGCCGACCGGCTCAACGACCCTTGCGCCGGTCCCGAGCTCACTCACCATCCACGCCGGCGACCTGATCGAGCAGGTCATCGGATTCACGACGAAATCGTCCGACCTCAGTCTTCCCGCCGACGAAGGAGGGCCGATTCCCGCCGGACCGAACAGCACGCTCGGCACCGGTGGCACGGCGAGCATAACCGTTGACCCAGTCCAAGCAACGGTGCCGGCGCAAGGGTATACACAGAACCAATTCACCAATCCGCTCACCGGTTCGACGTTCAACAACAACGCGCCAGAGCGCCTGTACCTTGACGGGACAGCCATCTATTGCGTCAACGCGGATGCCAATCCCACCTCCCACATCGAAAACTGCACGACGGGAGGCGGCGGCTCTCCCTACACCGTCTCGTACTCCTGGGAGCCGATCACGGCAGACCCGATCGTCCCAGCGAGCGCGTACGACGTCAACGCGGGTGACGGCATGACGAACGGTCTTGTCGCGCCTGACGGAATCGTCGGCACGTTGCCGAGCTACCCAAACGACGGGACGGTGCCCAACGACGCGACGTACGTGATGTACACCGAAAAGGAACTTGGTTACTTTGTCGCCGCCGAAACCACCAAGAAGGGGACGTTCTCCACGACGGCCTTCACTATCCCGTCCGCGCCCGGAACCTACATCTCCCAAGACCTGAACCTCGGCTCATCCTCGAACGGCACGTACAGCGGCCCATTCAATCTCGAGATGGGAGCAACGGCGCCCAGCCCGAGTACTTCGACGGCAATCATCCCGGTCACCTGTAGCAGCCTGGCACTCACGAACAGCGTTGATACCAGTCTGGCTTCGGCGTCGTTCAGCGGCTGCACGGTACCCAGCGCCGACAACAACTGGACCTGGTCTTCGAACACCTATCTCGGAGCGCCGGGCGCCGCGACGGTGAGTCCGGGCGCGCTCTCCCTGATCGGCGAGGGCAACTCGACGAACGTCTCCAAGCTCTACAAGAACAACGAAGACCTCTCGGTCCTTCGTGTCGCGTGGACCACCGACGGAGTGAACTTCTCGAACGCTGGTCTCGCGAATGGCGGCATCATCAGCGGTTCGAGCAACGCGGCGACGACCGCGACGGGTGAAGTGACCTGCACGGCGTCCAACGCCACGAGCGTCTCGAACTATCAGGACATCAACAACCCCTGCTCGACGCAGAGTCCAGCGAACTTGAATGCGTACGCCGAAAATGACGCCGCGAACGGGACGGCCCCTCCGACCGGCGGGACCGACACTGGTGGCGTCGCGGACGTCGACGAGATGCGCTGGGTCGGATCTGCCGGTTCGATCATCGACAACAACGGCACCTACGAACTCTTCCTATCGGGCGCGTGGGCCGCGGACGGCGACAGCGACGCCTTCAACCAGGTCTTTTACTCGACGTCAACCGACGGCGAAAACTGGAGTGTGCCGACCCCGGTGATCAGCACGGACTACTCCTTTGCGGCCTCGGTAACCCAGGCGAACCAACTCGCCGCCAACCAGGATGATCCGCTCGGCATCAGTGCGTACTACTCCGGGCGCGCCTACGCGCCGAGCGTTGTGCAGAACCCCGACGGCACGCTCACGATGGTCTTCGGAGCGGACCGAGTTCCGAAGTCGATCACGGCAGCCGGCACCGTGATCGGAACGAACGCGAGCGCGCCGTACACCGTCGGCGCGACCGACCCGGCCCTCTATCGCAACATCCTCACCGTCACTCTGGAGCCGGCCTCCTCGCTGCTCCTGTCGACGACAACGACGCTCACGCAAACCGCGTCGTCCTCAACCTCCGTCGGCTCACCCGTTACGTACACCGCAACCGTGACGCCGACTTCGTCCTACGCGGGACCGCCGACGGGGACGGTCTCGTTCGCGACGACGACCGGAGTGATCCCGGGGTGTGGTGCGGTTGCTCTCAGCCAGCTCACGCCCGACACCGCAACGTGCTCGACGACGTACTCTGGCGCGGTCGATGATCTCGTGCAAGCCATCTACGGCGGCGACTCGCTCGACGCCGCGTCGGAGAACTACGCGACGACCTCGACGACGCTGTCCTCTTCCGACAGCGGCAGCGCCGTCGTTGGCGAGACGGTGACGTATGCAGCGATCGTCGCGGACCAAAGTGGCGACGCGAGCCAACCCACTCCCGCCGGCACCGTCGCATTCAGCGACGGAGATGGGGTCATTTCGAACTGCGCCGACCAGTCGCTCGGTCTCGTGGGCACCGACGAGGTGGCGACCTGCTCGGTGAGCTACTCGAGCCTTTCGTCACCCGATCCGGATACGGTGACCGCCAGCTACAGCGGTGACTCCGCCACGTTCCCCTCGACCGCCACCTTGAGTGAGACCGTCACCCAGGCGCAGACCACCACTGTCGTTAACGCCACACCGGAGAGCTCGCTCGGCCTGGTCGTTGGTCAGCCCGTCACCTACACGGCGAGCGTCAGTGTCAATGCTCCCGGTAGCGGAGCCCCAACAGGATCGATCAGCCTTTCGGACACTGCGGGAGCAGTCGCCAGTTGCACGGGGCTCGCCGTGGGCGGATCGAACCCGGAGTCGGTCTCGTGCACGACGGCCTACACCGCGGCCATGGCCGACAACGTGACGGCGACCTACTCCGGCGACACGAACTTCGCCGGCTCGGCCTCCACCACTCTGGTGGAGACTGTTGACCCGGCGTCGACGACGACCGTCCTCAGCTCGCCGAGTTCGAGCATCGTTGTCGGCCAGTCGACCACATTCACCGCGATCATCGGGGTCGTGGCGCCGGGCGCGGGCAGCCCCACGGGCGGCGTCACCTTTAGCGACACGGCCGGAGTAGTCGGAGACGCTTGCCCTAGTCAGTCACTGACGACGGTTGACTCGACGCTCGAGGCGACCTGCACGGTCACGTTCCAGAGCGCCCTGACGAGCCCGGACAAAGTCAGTGCCAGCTACAACACCGACGGCAACTTCGCCTCCTCGACTTCGTCGACGATAGATCTCGCGGTGACCCCAGCGCAGACCACGACCACGCTCGAGGCGGACAACCACAGCGTGGTCGCCGGACAGCCCGTCACCTACACGGCATCGGTGGGCGTCCTCGCGCCCGGTGCAGGCAGCCCGACGGGCACGGTCAGCTTCACCGGCACCAACGGAGTTGCGATAGCCATGTGTACGAACGTGACGGTCGCGAGTGCGCCGAGCTCGCCAATCACCGCATCCTGTACAACGAGCTACGCGTCACCCGGCGACGAGACCGTCGAGGCGACCTACAACAGCGACGGCAACTACGCGACCTCGTCGGCGCAGCTCACCGAGTCGGTAAGCAAGGACACCACCACGGCGTTACTCACGGCGTCTCCCGACCCGGCGGTGACGGGAACCCCGACGGTGCTCACGACGACAGTACTGGTGAACAGTCCCGGCGCTTCCAGCCCAACCGGTACTGTCAGTTTCTTCTCCGCCAGCTCAACATTGTGCTCGTCGGTCTCGCTCAAGTCTGGTGCCAGTGGCGAGACAGCCACGTGCTCAGTCACCTACTCGAGCATGAAGAAGAACCTCCAGGCAATCACCGCAGTCTACTCCGGGGACGCGAATGAAGAAGGGTCGACCTCGCCAGTGCTCGACCTAGCGGTGACCCACGCGACGCACCTTAACGTCGTAGCCTCACCTTCACCGGCAAGCTACGGCCAGCGCGTCGACATCAGGGCCAACGGTCTGCCCGGCGCGGCGACCGGCACGATCTCGGTCGACATCAACTCGACGCAGCTCTGCTCGATCGTGCTCGGCACCAGTCCTGCAACGTGCACGCCAATGAGCCCACTCGCGCCGGGCAGTTACCGCGTCAGCGCGATCTACAGTGGGGACTCGACATACGCGCCGTCGTCGGCGACGACGAGCCTCACCGTCCAAAAGGCCAACACCGCGATCACGCTGCGGGCGGTTCCGCAGACCTCCTCGTACGGCGCGGCCGTCAGCCTGGTCGCGAGCAAGATCCCGGCGCTGGCCACCGGGACGGTGAGCTTCACCTTCGATGGCTCGGTGGCGTGCACCGTGAGCGCAACTTCACCGTCGGTGAGCTGCAACCTCCCCGGCCCGGTCCCCGTCGGTAGCTATTCGGTGTCGGCTTCCTACTCCGGGGACGCTAATTTCGTCGGCTCGTCGGCCTCGGCAACCTTCATCGTCAAAATGGCCGCTACGCATTTCAGCGCCTCGGCCACGCCTGCTTCGACGGGTGCGAGCCAAAATGTGACGCTCGTCGCGAGCAACCTCCCGGTTCTCGCGACGGGCACTGTCACCTTCACTTCGGGAGCGACACCGCTCTGCACGGCGAGCGTGAGCAGCGGGCTGGCAACGTGCGACGCTCCGTCAGGACTCGTTGCGCGTACCTACCACGTGACCGCTCGCTACTCCGGTGACACCAACTACGCCGCCGCATCGGCGACGACTGTTTTCACGGTGACGGGGGGAACGTCGCCCCCGGCGCCCTAGTGAGCGAACCTGTGCGGTGACACTGCGGCCCGTTGTGCAGTGTCACCGCTCCGATCGATCGTGCCTTCTCGATCAACCCCATCGCGCGACGTCCTCTTTGGTGTCGATGTCAACCGGCTCACTATCGCAGTGGACCTCCTGCACGAGATCGCTACGTGTGGCGATCAGATCTCGAGCGCCCACGTCGCCCTCGGTAGGGAGGAGATCCCACACCTCGCGAGCGAGCCGCACCGGCGGCGTCTTTCGACCTCCAAAGACCGCCACGACGATGGCGCGAGAACCGTCGGCGACGGCCCGCCAACACTCCGGCGACACGAAGGGCTGATCCCCGAGTCCGACGACGACGGACTCGTGACCGCGGGCTGCAGCCTCGCGAATGCCCATCTGCAGCGAAGTCGCCTGACCGCTCGCCCAGTCTGGGTTACGCACGAGGACGGCTCCTTCGACCACCTCGTCGAGGGCGACGGCGCCCTCGACCACAATCACGTCATCAAAGCCGGCGGCGAGGACGTGCTCCAATGACCACGACACCAAGAGCCGTCCCCTGAAGGGGGTGAGTAATTTATGCTCCGTACCTTTGAAACGCGTCGCCCCGCCCGCACACAGCAGGACTGCGGCGGTCACGAGACGGGCCGGTGAATTGGTCCCGATTGATCGCGCAGCGAGCGCACCGAAAGGTCGGCCGTGTGGGCGATCATCTCGGCCATGATGGCGACCGCTGTCTCCTCGGGAGTGCGGGCTCCGATGTCGAGACCAATGGGTGCCATCAAACGCTCGAGGCTACTCTCGTCGACTCCTTCGGTGCGCAGCTGGTCGAATCGCTCACTGATAGTTCGCCGCGAACCCATGACGCCGATGTATCCAACGGAGGTGCCCAGAGCCGCCGTGATGGCCGGAAGGTCAAACTTCTTATCGTGGCTCAGCACACAGACGGCGTCTCGAGACTTGAGTTCCTGCGCGATCGACTCGACGTACAGGTGGGGCCACGCAGCGACGACCTCGTCGGCCTCTGGGAAGCGAGACGGAGTGGCGAACACCGGCCGGGCGTCGCAAACGCTCACCCGGTAACCGAGGGTTTTGGCGACGCGCACGAGGGCCGCCGAGAAGTCGGTGGCGCCGATGATGATCATCCGTCGTGGCGGCGCGAATGATTCGATGAAGACGGTGAGCATCACCTGCTGGGCTTGCCCGTTGGGTCCGTAGTGGCGCAGGAAGTTCCGCCCGGCTTCCAATGCTCCGAACGCGTCACGCGCGACGACCCGATCGAGTTCGTCGTCACCGAGCGAGCCCAACGTTGGCGTACCCGGGCGCACGACCAGCGCCGCGCCGGGCACCGTGTCTGGCGACACCAGGGAGCGAGCAGCAGACTCCTCCTCCCCCGCCGCCTCTTCGTCCACGCTGATCACCGTGGCGACGGCGACGGGCTCGTTCGCGTCCAGGGCTTGGCGAACCTCGTCGAAGATGATCGCCCTCATCGGACGCTCGTCATTCGTTCAGTGCCTCGATGAAGACCCGAATCGTTCCGCCGCACGTGAGGCCGACAGATAAGGCGTCATCGTCGGAGTAGCCGAAGGTGCACAGCTGCGGCACGCCCGACTCCAGCACCTCGAGAGCGGTCGTCACCACCGCGCTCTCCACACATCCGCCCGAGACCGAACCCGCGACCTCGCCGCAGTTGTTGATCACCATCGCGGCGCCCGGATCACGCGGTCCCGAGCCCTGAAGGTCCACGACCCGAGCGAGCGCTATCGCGCGGCCCGCCGCCCTCCAATCCCTGACGTCATTGACGATCTTCCTCATGAGGACTGCCCCCTGTCCATTGTGGCCCGTGGCGCGCCCGTTGGACCGTTCATGGCCGTATATAAGAGGTCTTCACCGTGGTGTAGAACTCCGCCGCGTAGCTGCCTTGCTCTCGCGGACCGAAGCTTGAGCCCTTGCGGCCGCCGAAGGGGACGTGATAGTCAACGCCCGCCGTCGGGAGATTCACCATCACCATGCCGACCTGGCTCGCGCGGCGAAAGTGCGACGCGAACTTGAGCGACGTGGTCACGATGCCCGCGGTCAGTCCGAAGGGAGTGTCGTTGGCTAGTTCGAGCGCCTCGTCGTAGTTGTCGGCGCGAATGATCGATACCACCGGTCCGAAGATCTCCTCGCGCGAGATCCGCATCAGATTGGTCGCGTCGACGAAGACCGTCGGCTCGAAGTAGTGACCCTTCGTGCCGCGCTCGAGGAGGTGACCGCCGTAGATGAGCTCCGCACCTTCGCCGACACCGATCTCCACGTAGCGAAGATCCTGGGCAAGCTGGCTCTCGTCAACGACCGGCCCGATATCGGTGTCCGACGCCAACGCGTGGCCGACCGTCGCCGCCTTGAGGCGCTCCACGAGCGCCGCGACGAAGGCATCGTGAATGCCCGAGGTGACGATCAACCTCGACGACGCGGTGCAACGCTGGCCGGTCTGCTCGAAGGAACCCTGATACGCACACTCGACCGCGAGATCGAGATCGGCGTCGTCGAGCACGACGAGGGGATTCTTGCCACCCATCTCGAGCTGCACCTTGGCCAAGCGCTCGGCCGCCACGGCTGCCACGTGGCGGCCCGTTTCGACCGAGCCCGTGAAGCTGACTGCAGTGACGTCGGGACTCGTGATGATGGCTTCGCCCACCACCGAACCCCGCCCCATGACCAGGTTGAAGACGCCTGGCGCCACACCCGATTCCGCGATCAGCCGGGCGAGCTCCCAGGCAGAACCCGGCACCAGGTCGGCGGGCTTGAAGACGACCGTGTTCCCGTAGGCGAGGGCTGGCGCGATCTTCCACGCCGGAATGGCGAAGGGGAAATTCCACGGCGTGATGATGCCGATGACGCCGAGTGGCTCGCGAGAGATCTCGACCTCGATGCCCTGGCGAACGGACGGCAGCTTCTGGCCCGCCGTGCGAAGCGCCTCGCCGGCGAAGAATTTGAAGATCCGCCCGGCGCGCGCGACCTCGCCCACGCCGTCGCGCAGGATCTTGCCCTCCTCCCTCGAAAGGATGGCACCGAACTCCTGGGCGCGATCGAGGAGCGCCGAGCCGATTCGGTCCAGCGCGTCGGACCGGTCCTGGATCGGTGACTGGCTCCAGGTCGGGAACGCCGCCGCAGCCGCTTCGATGGCAACGCCCACCTGTTCGACGCTCGCCCGGTCGTACTCGCCGACGACGTCGCTCAGGTCCGACGGGTTTCGGTCGATCGTCATCCCGTTTCCGTCCAGCCATTCTCCGGCGACGAAATTGGGGTGTGCTTGCGTGCTTTCAGTCATCTCTTCATCTCCTCACGGTCGCCCAAACGACAACCGTCATCTCAATCACTACAGCAGCGAGACGAGTTCGGTGAAGGGAAGGCCGTGCGCCTCGCCGACGGGTCCGTAGGTGAGCGCGCCGTTCACGACGTTGACGCCTTCGGCGAGCGCGTCATCGAGTCGGGCGGCCTCGCGCCACCCCCGCTGAGCCAGCTCCAAGAGGTAGGGCAACGTCGCGTTGGCGAGGGCGTGCGTCGACGTCGTCGGCACGGCGCCGGGCATGTTGGCCACGCAGTAGAAGACCGAGCCGTTCACCTCGAAGACGGGGCTCGAGTGCGTGGTCGGGCGCGTCGCCTCGAAGCAGCCGCCCTGGTCGACGGCGATGTCGACGAGCACCGATCCGGCGCGCATGTGGGCAACGAGATCGTTGCTCACGAGCTTGGGAGCCCGGGCACCGACGACCAGTACCGCCCCGATGACGATGTCGGCGCCGCGACACGCTTCTTCGATGGCGTGGGCCGACGAGGCGATCGTCGTCACCGAGCCTTGGAAGTGATGGTCGAGCTGGCTCAGCCGATCGAGGTTCTTGTCGAGGATCGTGACGTTGGCGTGCATCCCCAGCGCGATCGCCGCGGCGGCGGTGCCCGAGACGCCCGCGCCGATCACGACGACGTTGGCCGCTTCCACGCCCGGGACTCCGCAGATGAGCGTTCCCCTTCCGCCGCCCGTGCGCATGAGGTGGTGCGCCCCCATCAGCGGAGCCATCCGGCCGGCCACTTCGCTCATGGGCGCGAGCAGCGGCAGCGAATTGTCGCGACGGCGGACCGTCTCGTAGGCGATCGCCACGTTGCCCGACGCCAGTAATGCGTCGGTGCAGGGACGCGAGGCCGCCAGGTGCAGGTACGTGAAGAGGATCTGGTTCTCTCGGGCCGCGAGGCGCGGGTACTCCTCGGCGACGGGCTCTTTCACCTTCACGACGATGTCGCTCGCCGCCCACAGGTCGTCGGCGCTGTCGACGATCTTCGCTCCGACCGCCGTGTAGTCGTCATCACTGATCGACGAACCGACGCCGGCGTGGTGCTCGACCATGACCTCGTGATCGTGGCTGATGAGCTCGCGAACACCCGCGGGCGTAAGGGCCACCCGGTACTCGTCCGTCTTTACTTCCTTCGGCACTCCGATGAGCATGGTGATGGTCCTTTCTCGTGGCGGACAGGTCGCTATCGGCGGGGCCGACGGCCAGCCACTCGCCTAGACGGCTTCGGTCGCTGCTATCGAGCGCTTCTCCTCGAGCGCCCGCAGCACCTTCTCGGGCGTGATGGGCAGCTCGTAGAATCGCACGCCGATGGCGTTGTAGATCGCGTTGACGATCGCGGGGATCGGAGAGTTCGCCGTCATCTCTCCGACGCCCTTTTGCCCGTACGGTCCATTCGACGAGGCGATGCCGATGATGTCTGCCTCGATGACCGGGCACTCCGCCGCGCCGGGCATGAGGTACTCGCTGAAGTTCGTCGGCGCGTGCTCGACGAGCGGATAGTAGGGGGCGGTCGTCTCGTAGAGGGTGTGCGAGATGCCCATCCACGCACCGCCGACGATCTGGCCGCGGACGAGTCGGGGGTTGAGGGCGCGACCGATCTCGTACGCGCTCGCGAGCTTCACCACGCTCACCTGGCCGGTCTCGGTGTCCACCTCGACGTCAGCGATCGTGCACGCGTGGGATTCGGTGGAATCCGGATCCATCGCGCCGGTGTCGGGGTCGACCGGGCTCTTCGCCTTGAAGAAGATTCCCCGGCCCGCTATCGCCCGGCCGTGGACGAAGTGCGCCGCGGAACAGACCTCGGCGACCGTGACCGAGCGCGCCGCGGCGCCGCGAACGTGGATGTTGCCCGCCCCGTCAGTCACGAGGTCCCCGGGCACCGCTTCGAGCAGCTCGGCCGCCTCTTCGAACATGACCTCGCGCAGCTCCTGGGCGGCCGCGATGATCGCGTTGCCCGCACGATGGGTCGTTCGGCTCGCGAACGTCCCGGTGCAGTAGGGCCCCGTGTCGGTGTCGTCGTTGTGCAGCACGACGCTCTCGTAGGGGACGTCGAGCGCCTCGGCGGCGATCTGTGCGAGCACGGTCTTGAGGCCTTGGCCGAGCTCGACGCTCGAGATGCTGATGTTGAACACGCCTGACGTCGAGGCGTGGATGAGGGCAATGGTGGGGTCGCCACCGAGGTTCATGCCCGTGGGGTAGTTGACGGCGGCCATGCCGCGGCCAGGGACCTTAGCCATCTCAGACCTCCCGGGGCTTGGACGACATTGCGAGGAGCTCGGGGCTCAGCTCATGGCCCACGAGGCGGGCTGTCGCCTGCATCGCCTCGATGAGCGTGGCGTCCTCGGCGGGCTTTCGGTGGGGACGGAGGTCGCCGTCGTGGTAGGCGTTGCGAAAGCGCACCGTCCAGGGATCGAGTCCGGTCAGCTCGGCAATTCGGTCCATCTGGATCTCCATTGCGAACGAGGCCTCCGTGACGCCGAAACCCCGCATCGCGCTCGAGGGCTGGCGGTTGGTGTACACGCAGTAGATGTCAAAGGACGCGTTGGGGATGAAGTAAGGACCCGCAAGATTCGCGGCGTGCTTCTGCACCGCGTAGGGAGTGTGTCGGCTGTAGGCGCCGCAGTCTACGTAGGAGCGCACGCGTCGAGCGACGATGAGGCCGTCGTTGGTCACTCCGTCGGTCATGTAGATCCGCACGCCGTTTCGCGTCGAGGAGACCACCATCTCCTCTTCGCGGCTGTAGACGTACTTGACGGGTCGGCCGGTCTTCCATGCGCCGAGTGTCGCGAGCGGCTCGACCATGCCGTCGACCTTGCCGCCAAAGCCGCCCCCCACCGTTCCTCCGATGAAGTGGAGCCGGCGGGTGGGGATCTCCAAGATGTGGGCCGTGAGGTCGAGTGACATGTTGAGCGCTTGCGTGTTCGTCCACACCGTGAAGCGTCCATCGGGCTCGGGCCGGACGACGCACCCGGTCGTCTCCACGGGCGCGTGCTCGATCGGGCTCATCTCGTAGCGACCCTCCACGACGTGGTCGACGTGCGCCATGGCGGCGTCGACGTCACCGAAGCGGACCTGACGAAAGGGACGCCCGTCGAAGTCGAAGGCGTTGATGCCCCATTCGGTCACGGCCGGCGCACCGGGTGCGAGCGCTTCTTCAACGTCAAAGACCGCGGGCAGCTCCTCGTAGTCGACGCGCACGAGGCTCGCCGCCTCGGCCGCTGCGGTCCTCGTTTCGGCGATCACCGCGACGACGGGTTCGCCGACGTAGCGGACCCGCTCGTCTGCGAGGACGCGCTCCTCGTCGAGGCCAAATCCGATCAGACCGAGGATCGTGTAGATGTTCTTAGGCACGTCTCGTGCCGTGAGCGCGCGAATGAAGCCCGGCACCTTCTCGGCCTCGCTGAGGTCGATGCGGCGGATGAGCGCGTGGGGAAAGGGGCTCCGTGCGAGCACCATGTGAGCCATGCCCGGCAGCTGCACGTCATCGACGTAGATGGTGTGCCCGGTGACGTGCGACCTCGCGTCGGCCTGCTCGACCGACGCACCCACAGGACCGTTGCCGCGAGGAACGAGGACGTTGTCCGCGCTCACGACGCGCCGCCCACGGCCGTGGCGTTCGTCTCGACGAGCTGGTTGGCCGCCGCCATCACGGCGGTGATGATCGGCTCGTAGCCGGTGCAGCGGCAGATGTTGCCGCTCAAGGCCTCGATGACTTCGTTCTTCGTCGGAGCCGCGTTCTCATCCAGCAGGGCCTTGGTCGCCATCACCATCCCCGAGGTGCAGAACCCGCACTGGAGGGCGAAGTTCTCGACGAACGCGGTCTGGATAGGGTGCAGCGTCTCGCCGGCGCTCAGCCCTTCGATGGTCTCGACGTCGCGCCCTTCGACCTCTGCGACCGTGACGAGACAGGAGAGCTCGAGCTCCCCGTCGATGAGGACCGAACAGCTCCCGCACCCCCCTTGGCGACAGCCCGCCTTCGTACCCGTCAGCAACAGCTCTTCGCGCAGGACCGTCTGCAAGCTGACGAGCGGATCGACGACTATCGACGTCGCTTGACCGTTGACCGTGAACGACACGGTTGAACTCCTCGTCATTCCTGTCCTCCCGCTACTTTCTCTAGAGCCCGACGAAGGGCGACGCCGCTCATCTTCGATCGGTACCACGCGTTCGCCACCGAGTCACTAAAGCCGTCACCGACCGCGCACAGCGCCGTTTCCGCCTCGGCGAGCACCGCGACGTCAAGCTCGCGGCCGACGAGGACCTGCTCGACGGAGCGCGCACGCACGGGCCACGGTTGGGGACCGTGGACGGCGACGCGCACGTTCGCCACGATCGTCGGACGCTCGGGGTCAAACGACGCGACGACACACGCCGTGGCGACGCACGGCGTGTTGTAGGCCTTTCGCCCAATCGCCACGAACGCGCTGCGCCCACTCGTCGCCGGTACGAGGATGTGCGTGATGAGCTCGCCTCGCGCGAGCCCGGAGACTTCGCCCGTTACTTCGTCGAGCACGTCGTCGATCGACGTGTCGGCGGTGCCAGAAGACGACATCAGTGTGACCTGAGCGTCGAGGGCGAGCAGCGGGACGAGCAGGTCCCCTCGGCCCGTGGCGATGTTGCCGCCGACCGTCGCGCGATTGCGAACGGCCGGTCCACCGACCTGGCGTGCCGCGTCGTTGAGCCCACCGGGCAGTGCCGACAGCGCCACGTCGCGCATCGTGACGTTGGCGCCGATCGCGTAGTTTCCGTTCACTCGTTCGATCGTGCCGAGCGGTGCCCGCCAGAGGCCGATGACGGTGTGGGGCAGCCAGCTGCCCGCAGAGAGGAGGGGCTGGACGATGGTGCCCCCGGCCATGAAGGCGTAGTTCCCCTCCTCCTCGCGGGCTACCGCGAGGATCTCCTCCACCGTCTCGGGGGCGACGTAGCGCGAGACACTCACGCGCCTCGCCCCCGTGTCGTCACAACAAGTGTCTCGAAGCCATGAATACAGCCACGGCGTCGAGAGTGGGTGCGGTCGGGTGCGGGTGCACCGCAGGTCACCTGAGTCACCGCGTCGTCTCCTTCTTTCGAGCCTCGGCTCCCGCTTTTCGCGCCGGTTGCGCACGGAAGCACGTTGGTTGGGCGAAGTATAAGCAAGGCCCGACGAAAGGGACTAGAGGCTTTCTTCCTATGAGACCTCAAGGCGACACCTATTGAAACGGGGTGCCGTGCGGGGTGGCGAAACGCCAACGGCGTCTCGGCGCCGCACGCATCGCCGTGTCACCCCGAGCCCGTCGGAGGTTCCGCCGGTGGCATCGACAATGCGCGTCGATCGGGCCCGGAGCGAGACGAGAGCCTGGCAACCCAATCCAGAGGCGGCGCCTTGAGGTCTCATAGGAAAGATCCCTCTGTTTCGGGCACAACGTGCTCCTTAGACTCCGGTCATCGAACGAAGAAGGGGCCACCATGACATCGAGTGAAGCAGGCAATCTCCAAGAGAAGAAGAGGTTGGACGAACTCGACGTGCAGTACCTCCTGCATCCCTTTACCGCGCTGCGCGACCACGAGGCCTCTGGCCCGCTCATGATCGTCGAAGGCAAGGGCTGCTGGCTCACCGACTCGAGCGGCAACCGGTACCTGGACGGGATGGCCGGGGTCTGGTGCGTCAACATCGGCTACGGCAACGTCGAGATGGCCGAGACCATGCGGACCCAAGTCGAAAAGCTGTCCTACTACCACTCCTTCAGCTCGATGTCCAACGACGTCGCGACCCTGCTCGCCCAGCGCCTCATCGAGATGTCCCCGGTGCCGATGTCGAAGGTCTTCTTCGGCAGCAGCGGCTCGGACGCCAACGACACGCAGGTGAAGCTGATCTGGTACTACAACAACATCCTCGGCCGTCCCGAGAAGAAGAAGATCATCTCGCGCAAGCGCGGTTACCACGGCGTCTCGGTCATGACGGCCGGACTTACGGGCCTCGACTTCGCCCACGCGGGCTTTGACGTACCGCTCCCGATGATCCGCCACGTGCGCGCCCCGCATCGCCTGTGGGAGGCCGAGCCCGGCATGACCGACGCGGAGTTCTCGGCGACGCTGGCCCGTGAGCTCGAAGAACTGATCCTCGCCGAGGGACCCGATACGGTCGCCGGCTTCATCGCCGAACCGATGCAGGCCGTCGGTGGCGTGGTCGTGCCGCCCGACGGCTACTTCGACGCGATCAGCGAAGTCCTGCATCGCTACGACGTGCTCATGATCGCCGACGAGGTCGTCTGCGGATTCGGTCGGACCGGCAAATGGTTCGGCACCGAGACCTACGGCATGCAGCCCGACTTGATCACGCTCGCAAAGGGCGTCACCTCGGCGTACGTACCCCTCTCGGCCTGCCTCGTCTCCGAACCGATTTGGAAGGTCATCGAGCAGGGCAACGACACCTATGGCGTGTTCGGGCACGGCTACACCTACACCGCGCACCCCCTCGCCGCCGCCGCCGCACTCACGAACATCGCCATTATCGAGCGCGACAACCTCGTCGACCAGGCGGCGGCTCGTGGCCTCTACCTCAACGAGCGACTGCACGACGCCTTCGGCGACCATCCGATGGTCGCCGAGATTCGCGGCCGCGGCCTCGTCGGTGCCATCGAGTTCGCTCAGGAACGATCGCCCCTCACGCGCATCGACCCCGATGTGCACTTCGGCACTCGCGTCTTCAAGGCGAGCCTCGCGCACGGCATCATCAACCGGGCGCTCTGGGGCGACACGATTTCGTTCTCTCCGCCGCTCATCGTCACCGAGTCGGAGATCGACGAGATGGTCGACGGAACCCGTAAGGCCCTCGATGAGGTCGTCGCCGACCTCTAGTGGTCCGTTAACTAAATAACTAAGGGGGCTAAAGTGGGTCCATGACCCACTCGCTGGCCGCGCCACCCTTGCCCTTGACCGACGATGAGCGATCAGTGCTCGAGAAGTTCGCGAAGTCGCGAACGATGGCGCATCGAACGGTGTTGCGCGCTCGCGCGTTGCTGTTGGCGGCGCAGGGCGTGGCCAATAACGAGATCGCCGAGCGGGTAAACGTGAACCCGAACTCAGTGCGAATGTGGCGACGACGATTTGAAGAGCAGGGCCTCGAGGGCTTGAGCAAAGTTGCGCCGGGTCGAGGTCGCAAGCCGTTCCTGCCCGAGGGCACGGTGGCCACGGTCGTGGCCCTCACGATGAACACGCTGCCCGAGGACGGCTCGACCCAGTGGAGCACGAGGTCGTTGGCCAAGCACATGAACATCAGTCACGTCACCGTGGCGCGCATCTGGAAGGATCACGGACTGAAGCCGTGGAAGACCGACACCTTCAAAGTCTCGACGGATCCACTCTTCGAAGAGAAGCTGGTCGACGTGGTGGGGCTCTACATGAACCCGCCCGAACGAGCCGTGGTCTTCAGTTTCGACGAAAAAACCCAGGTGCAGGCCCTCGACCGCACCCAACCAAGTCTGCCCATGAAGAAGGGTCGCGGCGCGACCATGACCCACGACTACAAGCGCCACGGCACGACCGACCTGTTCGCGGCGATGAACGTAGCGACCGGTGAGGTGCTGCACGACACCAAGGCACGACACTCGTCGAAAGAGGTGCTCGACTTCTTCAAATACATTGACCAACACGTCGCAAAGAACCTTGACATCCACGTGGTGCTCGACAACCTCTCGGCGCACAAGGCCGCGCCCATCGCGACCTGGCTCGCTCATCCCCAGCGCGCGAGGTGGCATCTGCACTTCACGCCCACCAGTTCGTCGTGGCTCAACCTCGTCGAGAGTTGGTTCAGTCAACTCACCAATCGTCGTTTAAAGAAGGGAGCGTTCTCATCGGTCACCCAATTGAAGGACGCCATCGGACTCTGGGCCGAACGCTGGAACGAAGATCCCCAACCGTTCATCTGGAAAAAGCCCGCCGATGAGATCATCACCAAGGTCAAGCGGGGCCGAACGAAATTGGCCTTAGTTAATTGTGAGACGGACCACTAGCCCGCCTCTCGCGGCGACCTTTGGGAGACCTGTTCCAAAGGAGGCAATGTGGTGGATGACACGGTGGGAGAGTGCTGGAGGGACTTCGACGACGTGCTCGCAGCGGGCGTGTCGCGCGTCTTGCTCTACGGCCCGCCCGGCACGGGCAAGACCTACGCGGCGCTGCACCTCGGAGTGGGTGACGTCCCCGCCGAGCGGCTCGTCTGCACCGAAGACCTGACCTCGGGCGAGATCACCGGTACGTGGATGCCGAGTGGAGCGAGTCGGTTCGAGTGGCGCGAGGGTCCGGCGATTCGCGCGTGGCGCGCGGCTGGACGGGGCGGGCGGCTCGTGCTGGACGAGGTGGACCGAACCTCCGGTGACGCCCTAGCGACGCTGCTCGCGATCACCGATTCACCCGACTCGGCCCGGTGGCGCAACCCCGACACCCTCGAATGGGTGCGCCCGGGACCGGCGTTCTCGGTCATCATGACCTCCAACGTCGAGGACCCCGAAGAGATCCCCGACGCGCTGCGCGACCGGTTCCCGGTGAGCATCCGAATCGACCGTCCCCATCCCGACGCCGTGGCGTCACTCAGCTCGGATCTGCGCGCACCCGCGCTCGCGGGTTCGCTCGGCACGCGCGAGCGGCGCATCTCTATTCGCAGCTTCTACGCCTTTGACGAGCTGCGCAGCCATCACGGACCTGAGCGGGCCGCTCGCCTGGTCTTCGGCAGTGAGGCCGCCCCACACGTGCTCGATGCGCTCGCGATCGGCTCACTGACGTGAGAGGCGGCGTCATCTTTCCCGAGCTCGTCGTGCGCGAGGATGAGGCGTCACGGCCCTGGACGATCCACGAAGGTTCTACGATGCGCGGTGCGGCCAGTTGCAACCTGACCGACCGGATCCTCGAAGTGCCGCTCGGTCCCGGAGCATCGGCACGTGTCGTTCGTGCGCACGAGCTGATGCACGCGCGCGTGAGCCCCCTCCCTCATCACCTCGTTCGCGCGCTCGATGAAGTCTCGCCACGAGCGCTCGAATGCGCGGAAGAGCTGCGCGTCAACACGCTGCTCGGCCGGCTCCATTTCGACCTGTCAACACTGCGTGATGGTACCGAGAAGGCCGGCGCGCAGCGCCTCGCGAGCGAAGGGGCGTGGGGCGAAGCAGCGTGCTTCATGCTGGCGGTGCTCGGCACCGGTGCCGAGCGAGAGTTCTTTGGCGGCATTCGTCGCGTCAATCCCTCGTGGTTGGCGCCGATGAGGGCGGTGAGAAAGCGGGTCCTTTCGATCCTCGACCAGAGCACGCAGTCGCTCGGTCTGACTCGACTTAACGACGAGGGACTGCCGAGCGGCTACGCCACCTCCACGCTTCCGATCGCCCGGCTGCTGACCTCACTGCTCGACGCCCGCGTGCCCGCGTCGTCGCACGAGCTGCGGGCCTTTCGACGCTCGCTCGAACTTGGGGGCCGTCGGCCGAGGACGGGCGTTTTCGCGCCGCTCGTCATCGACGGTTCCCTGGAACGGCGGACGGGCGCGCACGCGATGACGCGGCGAACAACCAGATCGTCATCGAGCGGGACCGTCTTGCGCTACCCGAGTCGGCTGCTCACCGACGATCACCGTCGGGGTTTTGTGCGGCGCGTCGCGACGGGTGGCGGCGTCGTGGTCGTTGACCAGTCGGGCTCGATGGACCTCGACGTCGAAGGTTTGCACGTGCTCGTTCGTGCCGCGCCCCACGCCCTCGTCCTTGGCTACAGCCACCGGCCAGGTGACCTCGGAGCGACGCCGAACTGCTGGGTGCTCTGTGATCGCCGTTGGATCGCGGCATCGTACCCGTCGGGCAACGTGGGCAACGGCGTGGACGGACCCGCTCTTCGGTGGGCCCTCGCTCAGCGGCGCCGACGTGAACCGGTTGTCTGGATCACCGACGGCCAGGTGACCGACTCCCACGACCACCCCGATGAGGCACTCGCCCAGGAGTGTGCGACGCTCGTTCGGCGACATCGAATTCGACTCGCGCGAGACCTCCCAGAGGCCAAGCGGGCGCTACGAACCGATGCGCCGCTCCCGGCAACGCGACTAGCTGAATTCGGCCGAGTTGGACGAAAGCTCCTAGAAAACAGAGGTTTTTAGGCGGCTGTCACAAGGGTAACTTACCCTTGCATCGAACACCCGTTCGCCTTATGATAGCGAACAGATGTTCGTAGAGCAAGGGAGAACCGAATGGCCGCCGTCGAACTGCTGGAAACCCCGGAGTACGTCGAACCGTACCTGCGCCTCGTGGGTGAGCCGATTCGCCAGTTTCGCAACGGCGCGCCCCTCGCCGAGCGTCGCCAGGCCCGAGTGCTGCGCCATCGCCGTCGCCAACGGGTGCTCGTCGCGCTCGTACTCTGTACCGCGCTCGCCATCCTCGCCATGCCCGGCCACACGTTCGGCGCGACAGATGGCGCTGGTCTCTCGAACGACTTCGCAGATTCTTCGGTACTCGCGTCGGGCATGAACTACGTGGTCCAACCCGGTGACACCGTCAACTCACTCGCACGCGAGATGAATCCGGCGGATCCCTCCGTAGCGCGCGCAATGCTCGTTCACGAACTCGGTT
Organism: Acidimicrobiales bacterium; assembly: GCA_049581565.1. GTDB lineage: Bacteria > Actinomycetota > Acidimicrobiia > Acidimicrobiales > RAAP-2 > RAAP-2. The sequence goes on along the minus strand of JBAUSF010000010.1, from coordinate 4,143 downwards.
CATCGGTCGTCGTGCCCGGCGAACACGTCCTAATCCCTTAGAAAAAAAGGGGTTTAGGTGTATCGTGAGGTGGTGCGATGCCCCTTTTGCTCGGCCGATGACGACCGCGTGGTCGACTCCCGCCTGGCCGAAGACGGGGTGGCGATCCGTCGGCGCCGCGAGTGCGCCAACTGCAGCCAGCGCTACACGACCTTCGAGCGCATCGAAGAGATTGGCCTCTACGTCGTGAAGCGCTCGGGCGAGCGAGAGCCCTTCAGCCGCGAGAAGATTCTCCAGGGCGTGCGCGCCGCGGCGAAGAACCGGCCCGTCGACGAGGAGACGCTAGAGGGCGTCGCGATTTCGATCGAAGAGGCGATGCGCCTGCTGAACCGCGACGTCACGAGTGAAGAGGTGGGGATGGCGACCCTCGAAGCGCTGCGGGACATCGACGAGGTCGCCTACGTGCGCTTCGCGTCGGTCTACAAGGGATTCGAGGGCACCGAGGACTTCGCGAGAGAGATTGGCATGCTGGTGAAGACGACTGCTCCAAAGCACCGCGGCTGATCGTGCGCCCCCTCCGGCTGCAGCCGCGCTCGGCACTCGCCGTCTACGCCCACCCCGACGACGCGGACGTCGCAGCGGGAGGACTCATGGCCCAGTGGGCGAGCGAGGGCGTTGACGTGCATCTCGCCGTCATCTGTGACGGAGCGAAGGGCTCGCACTCGCCTCATCTCGAGTCCTCGGTCGTGCGCGAGACACGCCGAGAAGAGCTCCAGAGTGCGGCTGACGTGCTCGGCGCCGCGTCGGTGACCTCACTCGACTGGCCCGACGGAACGGTCGACAACACGCTCGAGCTGCGCGAGCGTCTGGTCGGGCTCGTTCGACGGTTGAAGCCCGACGTGGTGCTCGGACCGGACCCGACGGCGACGTTCTTCGGAGACGTTTACGTCAACCACCGCGACCACCGCGAGACGGGTTGGGCGCTCCTCGACGCGGTTGCCCCGGCCGCCGCCATGCCGCTCTACTTTCCGGACCAGGGACCACCCCACCAGGTGAGCGTGCTTCTCTTGAGCGGTACGCATGAACCCGACGTCGTCGCCGATGTGTCGCGCACGATCGACACGAAGGTGAAGGCGATCCTCGCCCACGCGTCGCAGCTGGGCGGGGACGCGAGCGCCATTCGCGACGTCGTGCTCGAGCGCGCCGAACAGGCCGGCCGACCGACCGGTGCCGCCTACGGTGAGACCTTTCGCTGCATTGAACTCGCCTTCTAGTCACCCGACGGTCGACGAGGCCCCCATTCTGCACGTCGACCTGGACGCGTTCTTCGCGTCGGTTGAGGTGCTCGACGATCCGTCGCTTCGCGGAAAGCCCGTCGCCGTGGGTGGCGCCGGCGAACGGGGCGTCATCGCGAGCGCGAGCTACGAGGCCCGCCGCTACGGCGTGCACAGCGCCATGCCGAGCGTGGTCGCACGGCGAGCCTGTCCCGACCTCATCATCCTGCCGGGACGCTTCGATCGATACGAGGTCTACTCACGGCAGTTCCACGACATCGTTCGCGACCTCACTCCTGAGTTCGAGCCGCTCGGCCTCGACGAGGTCTTCGCGGACCTGCGCAGCCTGCGACGCCTGAAGGTCCGTCCGCTCGAGGCGGGCGCGACGCTTCGCCAGCGCATCAATGACGAGCTCGGCTTGCGCTGCGGCGTCGGGCTCGGCAGGAACAAGCTCTTCGCAAAGCTCGCCTCCAAGGAGTCAAAGCCCCGGGTCGTCAAGCGCGGGCTCGTCGAAGGCCCCGGCGTCTTGTGGGTGAGTCCGGAGCAGGAGGTGCAGTGGCTCGCGGTGCTGCCCGTTCGCTCTTTGTGGGGGGTTGGACCTGCGACGTCCGCGAAGCTCGCCCAGCTCGGGCTCACCCACGTGCGCGACCTCGCGCGCGTTGACGAAGCGACGCTCGCCGCGCACGTGGGCCCGGCGATGGCGGCCGCTCTGTGCGCGTACGCGAAGGGTGAGGACTACCGCGAGGTGGTCTCGGACCGCGCGATGAAGTCGCTCGGCCACGACCAGACCTTCGCCCGTTCACTGGTTGGCGAGGACGAGGTCTGCACTGCGCTGAAAACCCACGCGGCCGTCGTCGCGAGGGCGCTGCGCGACCGGGCGAGCGTGGCGCGAACGATCAACGTCATCGTGCGCTTTGACGACCTGTCGAGCGTGTCGCGCTCCCAGACGCTTCCCTTTGGGGTCGACGACGAATACGCGATCGAAGCGGTTGCCCACGCCCTCGCGAGCTCGGTTGATCTCTCGAGGGCGGTGCGCCTGCTCGGCCTGCACGCGTCGAGCCTCCTCGAGCGAGGAGAGAACGAGCTCCAACTGAGCTTCGGGCTCGAAACGAGCGCGAAGGACGCAAAGTCCGCGGCGACGGCGCACTCTCGCGCGCGCCAGGCGGAGAACGGCGCCCTTCGCGACGCGATCGACGAAGTGCGCCGCCGCTTCGGGCGCACGTCAGTCGGCACGGCGAGTGAACTCGGCGAGCGGGGACTGGACCCCGCGACCCAGCGCGGCCGCCACGCGTTTGGTCCCGAGGTGGAGCTAGGCGTGGACGGTGACGAGGGTACCGATCGGCGTATAGGGAAAGACGGTCTCCGCTGAGGCGAAAGGCATCTCGACACACCCGAGGCTCTGGGGGAATCCGTAGGAAGCGCGGATGAAGCCGTGCAGGGCGTCGCCGCCGTTGAAGTAGGACACCCACGGGATGTCCGGGTCGCTGTACTTCGTGCCGTTCGGGTTGGTGCCCGTCATCGTCGTCGAGAGGAAGCGCGCGTAGACGGGGTAGGTGCCGAGCTCGGTTGGCACCGGCTCGATGCCGGTGTTGACGAGCGTCGTGAACTTGACGACACCCGCCACGTAGAGCGTGAGCGTCTCGGGTAAGGACTCGGAGACCGAGACGTAGTCGTAGGTCGCGGGGTCCACGTCGTTGTTGTCGGCGGCGCTGATGAGATCGCTCCAGGTCGTCGAATCGACTTCACCCGTGACGGGCAGGTTGTGCTGGCTCTGGAAGGTCCTGAGGGCGGCATTCAGAATCACGTTGTCGGTGCCGACGCTCCAGAGCGACGTGAGACTCGTCGGCAGATTCGGGAAGCTCCACGAGAAGGTGCCGTTCACCTGTTCGGACGGTTCGCTCTGCGGCGTGCCTGGTGTGAAGGTGAGGGGCAGATAGTTGAGCTCGGCGAGGAGCTGGGCCTCCCAGGTGAGATTCGTCGTCACGCTCACGACGTCGGTCCTATAGGTCGTGAACGAACACGTCCTCAAGCAGCTCACGCCGGTCGGGGTGCGAAAGTGATACGTCGTGAGCGGACGGAGCGGGCTGAGGGCCACGGCCTGCACGTCGTTCGGGCCGATCTGCTGCCACTTCGTGGCGAGGGCCGGCGTCGTCTCGAGCGGGGGGAGGGACTTCGCTCTGGTCGGCACGCTGAAGTGCAGGCGCAGGAGGGGCAGGTTCGCCGACAGCGAGGTCGACAGCGTCGCCGACACGCGGTACGTCGTGGCACCGGACGCGTCGAGCGAGGGCACCAGTGTCGCGCCCGCGAGCACGATGAGCATCGCGCCGATCATGCGCACGCGTCCAATCACCCCACCAGGTTACCGATCGCTGTCCGCGAACCGCCTTACAATTGGTTTACGAAAGAGGTGGAGCGATGGCAGTGGTCAAAACAGTGGGTGTGGTCGTTGGCGTCCTAGTTGTCCTCTGGTTGATTTTTGCCATCGTCGGGGTCTTAACGGCGATTCTGAAATCGGTCATCGTCGTGCTCATCGTGCTCGCGATTTGCTACGCCGCGTACCACCATTTCAAGAAGAAATAGAGCAGCTTCGGGCGGGCCAGTAGGCTAGACACTTCTGGCGGCGTGGCCGAGCGGTTAGGCAGGGGCCTGCAAAGCCCCGTACTCCGGTTCGAATCCGGACGCCGCCTCCAGAATGGGGTTGGGAGTCGTCGGCCGCAGTCGGTCGTTCACGGGTTGGGAAAGACAGCTTCAATACGAGGCCCGCCGCTCGACCAAAAGACTTTGTGTGGGTGGCGCCCCGGTACCGCCAACCGAAAGCGAATACCGTCCTTTGTCGTCAAGGCACTCGAGAGTGACTGCGCTTGAGCGGGGTGGTCAAGAATATATTCGC
>JBAUSF010000009.1:0-1961 GCA_049581565.1 Acidimicrobiales bacterium | reverse complement strand
GGTTAATGGCCTCCAGGCGCAGGCTCCATTTGCGTTTCTCGCCGTGGAACAGGTTGTCGTCGCCGATGGCCAGGTCAAACAGGCTGCGCGGCGCGATGCGCGGCGGGTTGTGATCGTCGTCCTCGGTGCCAGCCGCCGGAATCTTGATGAAACGAGAACCATACTGCGATGCCAGACACGTCCCATCCGGACTGATCGGCATGGTCGGAGTTGCAAATACGCTGCCGCAATAGAGCCCGGCTTGATACTGCTGGTCGGGTGTCAGGCCGGCGCCGGACACGTCCACGACGGTGTCTGATCCGAGGGGGCCGTTCGCGCAATTGCCTCCCGCACACGGCACCGGACCGGCTACCAGGCCGCTGTCATAGCGCCAGTTGAAGCTGATCCACGGCCCGTTCTTGAGAGGTTGGTATTGCACGTGAGTGGTCTGGTTGAAAGCCTCGTCGTGGTCGATGCGGAATACCGAACTGCCACCCGGCACGGCACCAACTCCGCTGACCTGCGGCGTGAAGAAGCGCGCCGCAACGTGAGACATGACGATAAACGCTGAGAGCCCGTGGAAATTCGGCATGCTGCCGCGGATGGCGAATCCAGGGATCTTGGAGTTATGCCACTCGATGGGGAAGGTGATCGGCGTTCCGCCCAGCACACTGAAGTCGTACGCCAGGTGCGTGTATTTCCAGATGTACTCGCCGTCCAGCACGAAGTACTTGCCAAAGGCCTGCTCCAGGCCGGCGTGGAACTCGTTGCGCCAGCCAGGGGTCAGCGGTACGTTCGAAACACATGGGCTAATGGTGCTAGTCATAATCGCACTGATTACGGCGTCGTTGCATCCCTCGCTGGAAAGCACCAGGTTCTCATTGAACGGCGTTTCCAGCGTGCGGGCGTAGGAAATGCGCAGGACTGTATTGGTGGGTTTGATGTTATAGGCAATGCCCAGCCGCGGTTCGATCTGGTTGGCGGTGACGATGCCGTCGTAATAGTCGAAGCGCAGACCCAGGTTGAAGTTCCATGGCCCCTTTGTAATACTGTCCTGTGCGAACAGGGCCAACTCACGGATATTGGCGTGGCCGTAATAGTTGTACAGACCGCTGGTGGAGTGGGGGCAGCCGTCGGAGGCCGGCAGCGTTCCGGTGCGCGTCAGGTCGTAGCAGCCAAGCAGCGGGATGAAGCTGGGATTCTGCTGGAGCATTCCGTTACACCCCGCCGGATCGGTGAGCGACGGGTCCGTGTACGGGCTTCCATCGGGATTCAGGCAGGGAGCGTTGTTGGTCGGATCCACAATTCCGATGGCGTCCTTCTCCGTCAGGATCGTGTCCATGTAAGTGACGCCGATCTTGAGGTTGTGCACGCCTTTGGCGTAAGCCAGGTCGGTGCGCAGTCCGAGATTGGTCAAGGTCCGATTCTGGCCCACCGTCTGCAATTGCAGATCGGGCGTGAAGTCGGCAAACGGATCGCGGCTCGGATAGTAGTTGTACTGGTCCTGTCGCACAAAACCACCGAAGGTGAATACGGTGTTGGCTCCCGTCAAACGCGTCCAGGTGGGCGCAAAGTTAACAGTCCTGATCTTGGAGCGCTGATCCTGGGGGCCTACCACCTGGCCATCGGGCCCGAGGCCGCCGTTGTCCACTACCAGTCCATTCCAGGCGGTGGCATTTTGGGCGTCGTAGGAATTCGGAGTCTGGAACCAGGACCGTGTGAATTGCGCATTCAGGTTGATGGAGTCGGCCTGGGAAGGTTTGAAGTCGACGCGGTCGAAGACGTTCTGCTCATTGCCATGATCGTGCAGGACGCCGAATTCCGGCCCATCCAGAAACCGGCCGGTGTTCATGCCATTTGCTGAAATAAAGTTGCCCCAGGTCTTGCCGCCGTTCAGAAAATCGAATCCCCCGTTGGTGCTGCCGAAGGAGCCGTAGGAGGCCGTGACGTCGCCGTGCGGCGCCGTCGCGCCCAAGCCGGAC
>JBAUSF010000008.1:0-4532 GCA_049581565.1 Acidimicrobiales bacterium | reverse complement strand
AGCACCTTCACGACGTTCGCGACGGCACAACTACCACGTCGACGTCAAAAACGATTGCCGAAAACCGCGCCTCAGAAATCTATCGAGGGATTTGAGTAGCTAGCGCGCGGGCTGGGACCGAAGCGCGGGTGCCGCGCTCCAGAGGTGCTCGAGGTCGTAGTACTCGCGCGCGGACTCGTCAAAGACGTGCACGATGACGTCGCCGTAGTCGAGGGCGACCCACTCGGCGTCACCGAGTCCCTCGACGCGAATCGGCGACGCGTCAAGGGCGAGGCCGACGAGGCGCTCCACCTCATCAGTGATCGCGCGAACCTGGCGGTCGTTGCGGCCCGAGGTGATGACGAGCGCATCGAAGGCGTCGACGAGTCCACGCAGATCCAAGACCACGGTGTCAAGACCCAGCTTCTCTTCGCTCGCGACGACGGCCGCGTTGATCAGCTTCGAGACGTAGGCGGAGTACGGACCACGAGAAGTCTCGCCTCGCGTCACAGTTTCACTCAGTGCGCCACCCCGAGTGCGACCAGTGCGGCAAAGAATGGAATGGCGAGCACCAGCGTGCCAAGTATCGCGTAGCGCTGCTTGGTGCGGCGAATCTCTCGACGACGCGGGGGTGCTGGCAGAACCTCCAGTCGCGTGGACTGCGGTCCTGTCACGTCGAAGATGCGTACCGCCATTGCTTCGACTCTAGCCTCGGGCTTCTTCGTACAGCGGTATGACGCTCGCTGGTATGAAGTCCGTAAGATTTTCTGCCCTGGGATTCATCTCACGGATAAACGTACTCGACAGATCGACCGGCTGCATAGGGATTTCGTAACAGCGCCACCCGAGTGGTGCCCGCGAGGACGAGCCCGGGCGCGGCACGATCGCGACCTCGACCAGCTCGCGCAGGTCGTCCGCATCGTGCCAGCGGTCGAGCTGCGTCGCGAGGTCGGCGCCCACGATCAGGTCGAGCGCGTCTGCGTTCACGAGGAGTTCACGGACGGTGTCGATGGTGTAGGAGGGCCCCTCCCGGCGAATCTCGCGATCCGACACGGTCACGAGCTCGAGGTCGTCGAAGGCGGCGTGCGCCATCGCGAGACGGGTGGCGGCGGGCAACACGTCAGACGATTTGAAGTAGGGATCGCCCGCGACGGTCACTTCAATGCGGTCGAATCGCCCCGTCGCCGCCGCCGCCCTCAGTGCCGCGACGTGACCCAGGTGCGGCGGATCGAAGGTCCCACCAAAGAGACCGAGGCGATGGACGTGCACCGCAGAAGCCTACGGGAAAGGCCACATTGCGGCTTGGTGGACCAAGCCCTTACGCTTGTCTGATGGAACCTGCGTCGCTCGAATGGACCCCGCGCTCGTGGCGCGACTACGTGGCCGCCCAAAGCCCGCGCTGGCCCGACGCCGCGCACCTCGGGCGCGTTGAGGTCGAGCTCGCGAAGAAGCCCCCGCTCGTCTTTGCCGGCGAAGCCCGTCGCCTCCAGGCCCAGCTCGCCGAAGCCTCTCGCGGAAAGGCGTTCGTCCTCCAGGCGGGCGACTGCGCCGAATCCTTTGACGAGAGCTCCGCCGACGCCATTCGCGACAAGCTGAAGGTCATCTTGCAGATGGCGGTCGCTCTCACCTACGGGGCGGGAGTACCCGTCATCAAGATCGGACGCATCGCGGGACAGTTCGCCAAGCCTCGCACCGAGGAGTACGAGAACCGTGACGGCGAACGCCACGAGGTCTTTCGCGGCCACATCGTCAACTCCGAAGCCTTCGACGCCGATTCGCGCCGACCCGATCCCGATCGCCTGCTCGCCGCCTACCACCAGAGCGTCTCCACGCTCAACCTGCTGCGCGCCTTTACGACCGGCGGCTTCGCCGCGCTCAGCCGCGTGCACGCGTGGAACCAAGAGTTCGTCGCCAACTCCTTGGAGGGAAAGCGCTACGAGGTCATCGCCGACGAGATCGAGCGTGCGCTCGCCTTCATGCGCGCGTGCGGCATCGACCTCCACGACGATTCGGCCCTGCAGAGCGTCGACTTCTACACGAGCCACGAAGCGCTCATCCTCCCCTACGAGCAGGCCCTCACGCGGCGCGACTCGCTCACCGGCGACTGGTACGACTGCTCGGCGCACATGCTCTGGATCGGCGACCGCACCCGACAGCTGGACGGCGCGCACGTGAACTTCTTAAGGGGCGTGTCGAACCCGATCGGACTGAAGGTCGGACCCTCGATGGAGGCTGGCGAACTCCGCCAGCTCGTCGAGGTCCTCAACCCTGACAACGTGCCGGGACGGCTCACGCTCATTGCCCGCATGGGGCACAAGCGTGTGAGCGACCTCCTGCCCGCGCTCGTGGAGGCGCTCCGCGACGACGGGCGCAACGAGCTGTGGACGTGCGACCCGATGCACGGCAACACCTTCGTCGCCTCGGGCGGACAGAAGACCCGTCACTTCGACGACGTGGTCTCCGAAACCTCCCAGTTCTTCATGGTGCACCAGGCGCTCGGGACGTGGCCTGGCGGGCTGCACATCGAGCTCACCGGCGACGACGTGACCGAGTGCCTCGGCGGCGGATCTCGGTTGATGGAGAACGACCTCGAAACCAACTACACCTCGATCTGCGACCCGCGGCTCAACGCCACTCAGAGCCTCGACATGGCCTTTCACGTGGCCGAGTACCTCCAGGGCTACTCGGCGCCGATCGGCGAAAGGTCGTTGTAGCGCAGCAGCCTCTTCGCGCCGTCGTGGTACTCGATCTCGGTCATCGAGCAGTTCTCGATACGCGGGCGAAGGCGCGTACCGCCGCTCAGTCCCTGGTAGACCTTCATCGCCTGCTCGATCACTCCCCCGTGGACGACCATGACGACGAGCTGATCGGGGTGGTCGCCAACGATACGCTCGAACGCCCCCTCACAGCGCGCAAAGAAGTCGAGCAGCGACTCGCCGCCGGGGACGTTGCGCTGGCTCGGGTCCACGTCCCAGTCGGGCAGCTGGTATCGCGCTTGCACCTCGGCCCACGTAAGCCCGTCGGCCTCGCCGACCGCGAGCTCACAGAGATCCTCGTCGCGCACCGCGACGAGCCCGGGGTTGATGACGGGAAAGAGGATCTCGCCGGTCTCGATGGCCCGAGGCAAGGTCGAGGTGTAGAACGCGCCCGCGTTCGAGAGCTCGCGCGTGATGGCGAGCCGTCGTGCGAGGGCCATAGCCTGGTGACGGCCGAGTTCCGTGAGGCCCCCGTCGCCGATCGGACCGCCCGCGAGACCGAGCGCGTTGGCGACGCACTCGCCGTGTCGGATGAGGAGCAGCCTCGTGCCGCGTGGGGCCGGTCCTCGCTGGCGAAACCCCTCGGGCGGCAGTCGGTCTTCGTCGCGCTCGTTGATCACGCGAGCTCTCCCACGAACGCTTCGAGCTGGCGCAGCGTGCGGCACTCGATCACCCGATCACAGTGCGGCGCGTACTGGGCGACGATGGAGTCCCCGCTGTTCCAGTAGCTCGTCGGTTCGGGGTTGAGCCAGTAGACGGCCTTCGCGCGGTAGTGCAGGTCGGCGAGGACCTCGGCGTGGGCCTGGTGGTAGTTGTTGCGCGCGTCACCGAGGATGAGGACGGTCGAGCGCTTCGTCAGGTCCTTCGCGTATCGGTCGTGAAAGACCATCAGAGCGCGTCCGTAGTCCGAGTGGCCGTCAAAGGCGATCACGTCGGCTTCGGCGTTGATCAGCGTGACGGCGTCGGCCGGATCCTCGACGCCTTCGAAGAGGCGCGTGACCTCGTCGAGTCCGTCGACGAAGACGAAGCTGCGCACTTTTGAGAACTGCGAAGAGATCGCGTGCACGAGGTGCAGCGTGAAGCGCGCGAAGGACGCAACCGACCCCGACACGTCGGCGATCACGAAGATCTCGGGCTTGGCGGGTCGTGGCGGCTTGAAGCGCAGGTCGATCGGAACCCCGCCCGTCGAGAGGCTGCGGCGCACGGTGTGGCGCAGGTCGACCGGACCGCGACGACGGCGCCGCCGCTTTCGCGCGAGACGCACGGCGAGCTTGCGGCTGAGGGGGCGGAGCGCTCGCTCGAGCTGGGCCATCTCGTCGCGGTTGGCGTGCATGACGTCGAGGTCTTCGGGGAGGGGCTTGCGCACCGACTTCGCGAGCGCGTCCGCCCCGCGGTCCTCGACGAGGCGTTCTCTGATCTCGCGCTCGATCTCGGCCTTCAGCTGGGCAATGCGCGAGGCGACCTCGTCGCGCGCGAGCCGCTCGGCGAGCTCGTCGTTGAACGTTGATCCCTCGAGCAGACGCGCCTCGAGCGACTCGAGCTCGAGGCTTCGCAGCGTTCGGTAGAGGTAGTACGTGCCCCCGACCGGCCGTCCCGGCTCCATGCCCGCATAACGCGACACGGCCTCGCCCGCCCCGGCGCGCAGCGCCGAGAGGTCTGCGTCGCGCAGCGCGCGAAAGAGCAGCTCGGAGAGCTCGGTGGCGCTCATCGCCCCGCTGCCCTGACCGCGCCCCTGACCGGGACCGGCGCCCGCCGCGCCCTCGTTCTGCTGCCGCTCGCTGCCCGCGAGCTCTTCGC
>JBAUSF010000007.1:0-14359 GCA_049581565.1 Acidimicrobiales bacterium | reverse complement strand
CGTGTCGAGAGCCGCGATCCGGCCCTCGTGCATGATCGCGATGCGCTCGCACAGGACCTCGGCCTCGTCGAGGTAGTGAGTCGTCAGCATTACGGTCATCTTGGTCCGCGCGTGGATTTGACGAATGAGGTCGAGTAACTCGTGGCGCATACGGGGGTCGAGACCGATCGTTGGCTCGTCGAGGAACAAGACCCGCGGTCTCGAGAGCAGCGCCCGGGCGATCTCGAGCCGACGGCGCTGGCCCCCGCTGGCTGTCGCGACCGTGCGATCGATGAAGTCGCCGAGATCAAAGGCTTCGACGACTTCCTCGATCCGAGCTTCGATGTCCGAGCGACCCACACCCCAGAGGCGAGCGTGCGTGACGAGGTTTCGCCGACCACTCAGTGACTGATCCAACACGGCGTCTTGGAAGACGACCGCGCTCGCGGCCCGGGTCGCGAGCGGCTTGGTCGCAACGTCGAACCCGGCGAGACGAGCGACGCCGCGGGTCGGTGCGATCGTCGTAGCGAGGATTCCAACGGTCGTCGACTTGCCGGCGCCGTTCGGACCAAGCAGTCCGAAGATCTCTCCTGCCTCGACCGTAAAGTCGACGCCCTTCAGGGCCTCGACGCCGCCCGGGTACGACTTGGTGAGGCCGTGAACCTCGATAGCGGGTCCCTCAACTGAGTAATTTCGCTGGATCACCTTCATCGCTACTCCAATCCATGAGTAACTAAGTAGCTTTACAACTCAGTAGCATATAGTCTCGCTATACTTTTGTCAATGGCAACTCCCACGACCGAGCAGGTGCTCGCCGCACTTCAGCGTTTTGGACTCGAACGCGACTCCATGCGCGCCGCATTGGTACGCACGGCCGAGATCAGCGCCACGGACTTGGACGCCCTCGAGCACCTGGAAGCTGACGGCCCCCTCACCCAACGCCAGCTCGGCGATCGATTATCACTGACCTCGGGTGCCATCACGATCTTGGTCGACCGACTCGAGCGAGGCGGCTGGGTGCGTCGACGCCCGCACCCGAGCGACCGACGCTACGTCCTCGTCGAGCTGACCGAACAAGCCTTCGAACGAGCCCCCGCGGGCCTCGCCGACTACCACCACGCCGTCCGTACGATCGCCGAGGCGCTCCCCGCCGCCCGCCGCCTCGCGGTCCTTTCCTTTCTAGAGGACGTCGCGAACGCGGCGTCTAGCGCCGCCGTCAAACTGGGTCGCCCCGATGACACTCACGGCGGCGATGGCGGCAGATCCTGACTCAACAGCCTCATCGGCGCCGACGTCGCATCTGATGTGCCGGAGCTGACCGGATCAGCCCGCTTCTTCCACCGGTGAAAGGAAGATACCGAAGGTTCCGCACTTAACAACTCGCATGAGAGCGGTCCGTGGCCGATCCTTGGATTTATCGGCCTCGAAGTCGGTCTAACAGACCCCCGCCACCCTCAGGGGACGCGCTCTCGTGCGAACAGTTGCAGCGTTGACTCTTCGGCACTCCCGCCAAAACCTGTTCAACGTGTCTTCCGCACCCCTTCCAGGTTGCCTTACCGCACTTCTTGCACGTTGCCTTGCGGCACATCGGTGACTCCCTCTTTCCGTCGTCGCTTCTGTGATGTCGTTCTCGGCACTCAGCCCACGGGCTGAAGTTCGTTCGCTGCGGGCGAGCAGTGCCACGTGCGCAAACCGCCATCCAGGTTCTTCGCGCGATAGCCGAGCTGGTTGAGCAGCGTCGCCGCAACGTGCCCGCGCTGGCCAACCTCGCAGTAGACGACGATGTCGCTCTGGCCGAGTTCGCCCACTCGCTCGCGCAGTTCGTCGATAGGGATGTTGAGCGCTCCGGGCAACGAGCCACGAGCGAACTCCTCGCGTGAGCGAACGTCGATGAACTGTGCGCCCCGTTCGCGATAGTCATCGACCTCGTGCCACTGCACGGTTTCGACGAGACCCGACAGGATGTTCTCCGCGACGTAGCCGAGCATGTTCACGGGGTCCTTCGCCGAACCGAACGGCGGTGCGTACGCGAGCTCTAAGTCCGCAAGTTCCGGTGCCGTCAGTCCGGCTCGGATGGCCGTCGCGAGGACGTCAATTCGCTTGTCGACGCCTTCCGCGCCGACACCCTGGGCCCCGAGGATTTCACGGGTTGTCGGGTCGACCAGCATCTTGATGCACATGGGTGTGGCCCCTGGGTAGTAGCTGGCGTGAGACGAGGGGTGGGTGTGGACCGCGACGAACGGACGTCCGTGTGAACGCAGCCGCTTCTCATTCCAACCGGTCGTGGCAACCGTGAGGTCGAAGACCTTCACAATGGCGGTGCCGATCGTGGCGCGCGCTCGCACCTCTCGTCCCGCAATGTGGTCCGCGACCACGCGTCCCTGACGAGTGGCGATGTTGGCCAGGGGAATCAGCGTCGCTGAACCGTCGAGGGCGTCTGACTTCTCGGCAGCGTCACCGATCGCGTAGACGTTCTCGACACTGGTGCGGTTGAACGGGTCGACCGCGATGCCGCCGCGTTCGCCGATGGCGAGCCCGGCCATGCGTGCAAGCCCCGTCTCGGGTCGCACACCGATGGCGACGACCACCAGGTCCGCCGGTACGAGCTGACCCGACGCGAGGCGGACACTCTCGGGCGTGATCGATTCGACCGAGTCGCCGAGGTACAGCACGACGCCGTGGCGACGCAACTCGTCAGCGACCGGTGACGCCATCTCGGGGTCGAGTGGCGCCAAGACCTGATCCGTCGCCTCGACCACTGTCGTCGCGATACCGCGATGGACGAGGTTCTCGGCGAGCTCCAGACCGATGAAACCGCCGCCGATGACGACAGCCGTTCGCGAGGCGCTCCCCACTTCGGCGACGAGACATTCGACGTCTTCCACGGTACGAAGTGGCATCGCGCGCTCGATCCCGGGAATCGGCGGGATCACGGGCGACGCGCCGGGACTGAGGATCAGGAAGTCGTACTCGATCTCGTAGATCTGGTCCTTTGCGAGGTTGCGAGCCGTGACGGTGCTCGTCGAAGTGTCAATGGCCACGGCCTCGGTGTCGACGCGTACGTCGAGACGGAAGCGGTCAAAGAGCGAGGCGGGAGTCTGAAGCAGTAAGTCGTCTCGGTCCTCGATGACACCACCCACAAAGTACGGCAAGCCGCAATTCGCATAGGAGACGTGACCACTTCGTTCGAGCACGATGATCTCGACGTCGATGTCGAGTCGCCGGAGCCTCGTCGCGGCGGACATCCCCCCGGCTACTCCCCCAATGATGACGACCTTCACGCTTCTCCTTCACGCCCGACTCGGACAGGGCCGTCGGCACCAGCTCGATGTTCAGCACGCCGAGCAACGAAGACCTCAACCTGAAGTCATCATATACCCCTAGGGGTATAATAACAAAGTCGAGCCGAACATATGTCGAAGAGCGATACGGATCGGTGATACGTGCCTTGAGCAAGTCCGCCCTTCAGATGAAGCTTGCAGCAATCAGTAGGGCCGCCGTGAAGCTGAGCAACACTGGGCAGATCTTGAAGAAGATGACGGTTGTGCGCGCTCCCGTCAGCGCTGTCAGCCCAGCGACGGCGAGAAGCATGATGGCCGAAATTCGGTCAACCCAATCAGTCAATGCTTGATGGGAACCGCCCAAGGCCGTAGCAGTCACTATCAGCGCTGCGATGAACCACATTGTCATCGCCTCAGCGATCCACTCCTGAGTGATGACGAGCCGGTTGTCATGCGACGTGTCATTGAAGCCCCGAACGACTCGTGCGGTCGGTAGCACGTGTGCAACGCCCCACAGAGCGACGACCCCGGCTGCGACATAGGCAAGCACAGAACTCATACCAAGAACCTACGTGTCGCAACTCAAGGGGAGAAATCCTCCCATACTCAAGAGAACAAGGCCGATGGTTACCATGGCCACCGAGAATCGCCGCGACCCGAAGAACGAGAACTCGCGAAGTTGATGGCTCATCCGTCGCTCCCATAACTCGACGACAAAGCCGACCACCAGGGCGCCAGCAATGGGCGCGATGATCGTAAGGGTGGCCCAGCCCCAGATGGGCGCCTCGATGATCCCCCACAAGTCGACCCGACGCCCCGGAGGTCCATCCCGCCGACGACGTCAGGCCGCTTGGCGATCGGTTTCAGCGAGCTGCCCCCTTCCAGACAGACGGGGCCACCTACATATACACGTCTGTGATCATTGTGCTTCAGCAACCTCCAGCCCGGCGACTGGGGTCCGCGCCGAGTCACCGAAGGCGAGTTGCGTGCCGCGTTCGGCTCGGGCTGGCGAATCGATTCACTAGTCCCCGATCGCTTCGACATCAACCCGGTCTTCAACATCACAACTGCCGAAGCATGGCTCGCCGATATCGTCCGGATCTCGTAATCAAATCGGCGCCAATTACAGACGCTGTCGACAAACCATCAACGTTGACCCGGAATATACGCCGGTACGCCGAGACGTGCAACGAGACCTGCGGTCTCAACTTTCGTACCGAGACTCCGGCGGGTTGAGGTGAAGGATGACTTTGGCGGGCGTACCCGGTGCCAAGATGTCGGGCGGCACATCTTCGCTGACGACAGCCCCAGCGCCCATCGTTCATCGGTCACCAATGTTCACGCCCGGAGGGACGATGACGCCCGAGCCGAGCCGGTGCGAATCGGTGAGGTGAGCGACGTCCGGAGGATGCCTCAACGACGAGTCGTAGGTCGCTTCGCTATCAATCTTCAGGAAGGTCGGAGAAGTCACGCTTGGCTTGCTTGTACCACCCCATTCCTGAAACGGGGTGACGCCACCGAGCCTTCATGTCTTTTAAGGCACCTTCGTGAGCCGTATCCCCTCCCGCAACAATCTCTTTCAGGTGTTGGTCTTGGGCTTTGATCACATCGTCTGCGCTGCTTCCATGGTGTGCGTGGTCGCACGGTCCACCGAGTTGTTTGCAGGTCATCGTCTTCATGAGGCTCGCTTTCTTATCCAATTCACGGCAACACATTTCGTCAACGGCTGTCGACTACAAGTCGAATGTGAAGGAAGCATAGAAATACGTGACGCCCCAGTGCTTCTTCGTTCCTGATCGATGTGTCGGCCACTGATACCGCTCGCTCGGGCGTGGTGAGCATCAAAAGCCTGAAAACGTAGGCGTTTGTCCACTTTGGTTTGACTGATCGCACGACCAGTGTCAGACTGAACCGTTTCACAGTGTCGGGGCTGCTTGAAAGATTGACCAATACGGGAGCAATCCGTGTAGGGCCTCGTCGGTTGCATATCCAAGGGAGCCACTGTTGGCGAGTAGCAGATCATCGACGTGGCTCAGCGCTCTTCGACGGTTGACAGTTGCTCTCTCCTCTTCGCTCGTGGTCGTGGTGTCGGCCTCTTCTCTGCCCGCTGCGGCGAGTGTGTCATCGACCTCGCACCCGACTCCCTGGGAGAGCGAAACGGGCGTCACCGTGCTCTGCGCGCCGAGTCCGAGCTTCGCGTGCACCGATGATGGCTACGCCGCGTGGGTGGCCCATCCGAGTGGCTGGGCATGGACGGAATACGGGGCCGGCATCGCCAGCGAGAACTCCTACGGCCCTCACAACTGCACGTTGTACGCCGCCTACCGTCTGCAAGCAAGTGGTCTCGCGTATCCGAACTGGCACGGCAACGCGATCAATTGGGCGGCGGACGCAGCGGCCGCGGGAGCGACCGTCAATCAAACGCCCGCCGTTGGTGCCGTCGCGCAGTGGAACAACCCCTCGACCGATGGTCACGTCGCCTTCGTCGAGCAGGTGACCAGCTCCTACATCGTGGTGACGGCCGACAACTACCAGACGTCGTGGGGAGGTTTCATGCCAGGCGGCTACACCGACAGCTACGAGATTGCGCTGAACTCGCCCGCAATGCCCGATAATTTCATACATTTTGCGACGTCGCAGATCCAGCTAGCGGTTGCTGCGAGGATCGCTTCCCGTCAAACTCACAAACACGCTCCGCGCTAGCGGAGTGACGGTACCCGCGTCGGTCTTCGCGGTCGTCGTGATCCCCACCTCGCAGTTGCTGTCGGGGCGACCTGAACCAACGGCCAAACTGCGACTCCTGCAGCGTTCCGCGGCAGGGTCAGTCGGCAGCTCGTGACCATATACATGTCGCGTCAGCTACGCCACCTTGGAGGACGTGAACAAACGCGGGCAGCGTTCCTTGAGCACCAGGACTTTCTGCACTTCTGGCGCAGACTCTGATAACAGTTGTCCTCGACTGGTCGCGCTGAGCGTGCGAGCCGCCACCACGAGCCATGCACCGAGCAGCACCACGTAGCCCGCGACACTGGCCCACCGAAAGAGCGGAGGCGAGGTTTCGGTCGCGAGTCGAATCATTCCGGTGACCGTGACCCCAACGGGGAAGATGAAGCTCCACCAGGTGAGCGCAAACGGCATCTTTCGACGTATTGCCCGTACGGTCAGTGACGCGGCAATGACCGCCCACAACATTGAAAAGCCCCACACCGGCACGCCATAGAGGATGGCGAACGTGGTCATCGACGCCGCCACGTTCGCGGGGACGGCGAGGTGCGCGACGGCTCCGAGCAGTCCGACAGCGGTGACGGACTGTCTGAGTGGCCCGAGCACGATCCACGCCGTCGGCGTGCGACTGAGCGACGTTCCATAGTGAACGAATCGAGACCAGAGCAGGGTCATGACGATGAGCGAGGCGACGATGCTGACTCCGAACATCGCGTAGCAGCAATAGAGCAACGTCGCGCGACCTTCCGGTGAGGCGATATGAGGGACGAGCAGCGCTCCGGTGGTCGCCGACACCATCGGCGGCACGATCGGCATGAGCCATCCTCCAAATGCGCTGTCGGGCGCGACCTCGATGGCGGTGAACATGCGATACGGGATGACCGCGGCGGTGGCGAGGCCCAACACGGTACCCGCCGTCCAGAGCACCCAGTCAAGATCGACCGCAAGACGCACACCGAGGATCGAGTGCGCGACGAGCAGGGCACCCGCGCCAACCGTCAAGAGCGCCATGGGCAGAGCGCCGTAAAAGTGCGACATCTGGGTATCCCAGCCATAGCTTCGAGCCAATTGTGGTGAACGCATCCAGTGGATTGCGGTTGCGACCAGCAGCGTCGTAAGCAGGATCGCGGCGAGGAACCACACCACTTCGCAGAACGCCTTCAGCCCCGCTACGTCCACCGGAAGGACGGCGCCCGCGTTCGCGACAATGCCGGTTCCCATCACCGAGGCAAACCAGTTCGGGCCGAAGTATCGTCCCCGACGCTCCGCCAATACGACGTGCGGCACGTTCTCACGCGCCACTCGTTCTTCGTCAATCACGCTCATATGTCCTCCCGGGCAGCGCTCGCTAAGCGACGTTGGTTCTTGATTCAGCATGCCGGTCAATACCGCTGACGAGAAGTGCGTATTTCGTGACGTAGGTATAAGATTTCCTTATGCCGCTAGCAGAGCCGGTCCCGGACATTCGTTCCCTCGATCTCCTGAAGAGCGTCGCCCAGCTCGGTTCCATCCGACAGGCGTCGCTCCGTCACGGAATCAGCCAACCGGCGGCCAGCATGCGGCTCCGTTCGCTCGAGGCGAGCCTCGGACTGCAGCTCCTCGACCGCTCCCAGGGTCGCGCGCAGCTCACGCCCGCCGGACACGCCGTCGTTCAATGGGGCGAGAAGGTGCTCGAACCGATGAACGATCTGCTCACCGGCATCCGAGCCCTCAAATCAGAGGGAAGGACCCACTTACGCGTCGTCGCCAGCCTGACCGTCGCGGAGTATCTGGTTCCAACGTGGCTGAATCGACTCCGCGGCGCCGATCCCGACATCAACGTGGCGCTTGAAATGGGCAACTCGCGCCACGATGTCGAGGTCATTCTGCGCGGTGACGCCGATATTGGATTCATTGAAGGTCCCCGGGCGCCTCGCGAAGTATCGTCGCGCACCGTCTTCGCCGACGACCTCGTCGTTGTCGTCAGCCCTCATCATCGCTGGACCCGTCGTCGAAGTCCGCTCAAGGCTGCGGAACTGGCGGCAACGCCGCTCGTGTTACGCGAATCCGGATCCGGAACCCGGGAAGTGCTCGAAGACGCCCTCGGCTCGCTCGGTCTCACGGTGACGCCGCTCGTTGAGCTCGGCTCGACGACGGCGATCAAGGCAGCCGTTGCGTCGGGCGAGGGCGCAGCGATCCTGAGCCGCCTCGCGGTGGGCGCTGAGCTGCGCGACGGGACACTGGTCGTGGTGGGAGTTGAGGATCTGCCCCTAACTCGCTCTATCCGGGCGGTGTGGTCACGAGCGCGACCGCTCGCACAGTCGGCCAAGTTGCTGCTGCAACAGATCGACTAGGCCTCCGTCACGAAACGAACGCGGGGCATCGCAGCGAGAGGTGCATCGTGCCGCGGCCCGGTCACGATAATGGCCCGATCACGGTTGTGGTGACCGTGTCGCCGACCCCGTACCCGTCACCGTCGGGCACCATGGCAATGCCGTTGGCGCCCGATACCGCACTCACCAAGTGGGATCCCTGGCGGCGCACGTTCACCACGTGAGTTCGTCCATCATCGCCAATGCTGAGATCCACATGGACGAGGTGAATGGTGCCGTCGCAACGCCGAGGCAGCGGGCAATCCAGCTTCGCAGCAAACGTTGGGCGGGAAACCTTCTCGTGTCCACCCAGAATCCGCAATGACGGCCGTACGTACAACTCGAAGCTCGCCAGTGTCGCTACCGGGTTTCCCGGTAACCCGAACAAGGGCGTTCCCTTGGCGCCCGTCACCCCGAAAGTCAGTGGCTTACCTGGTTTGACCGCCACCTGCATCCAGCGCGATCGTTCCCCGCACAGCTCAGTGATCACCGTCTTTACAAGATCGACGTCCCCAACGCTCACGCCGCCCGTTGAAATCACGGCGTCGCACTCGATCGCCGCGCGCCGGAAGGCCTCTTCGAGCGACGTTCGATCGTCTGGGACGATGCCAAGGTCAACAGGCAGAAAGCCAGAGTTCGTGAGTGCCGCGACGAGCATTGGACGGTTGACGTCGCGAATCTCGCCGTAGCCGAGCTCACCGCCGGATCGGGCCAGCTCGTTGCCAGTTGACAGGACACCCACCCGAGGAAGCGGGTACACGAGGAGCGACGTGATTCCTTGTCCCGCGAGCATCCCAATCTCGGTCACCCCCAGCTCGGATCCTTCTTTGATGAGCGTTTGACCGGCCGAGATGTCCTCGCCCGGATACCGGACGTTCTCTCCGACACCGATGCGCCGGGGAATGACGACCGCTCCGCACAGAGCGTCAAGCGAGACGTCCTCGATCTTGCAAACCGAGTCGGAGCCTTCTGGAATGGGGGCTCCGGTCATCACGCGCATTGCTTGAAATTGACCAATAGGCCCCTTGGGCTTGTCGCCAGCCAGCACGCTTCCAACGACTTCCAGCCGGACTGGCTGCGCCGTCGTATCTTCCGCACGAACGGCGTAACCGTCCATTGCGGAATTGGCGAAACCCGGAACACTCTCGGTTGCCGTGACCGCCTCAGCCGAGACGCAGTTGAGCGCGTGCTGGAGCTCGACGGTGACCGGGGAGAGGGGCCTCAGCGACTCGCGAACAAACGCCTGTGCTACGTCGAGGGGAATCACCGGTCCTACTCCTCGCGACGGTACTCGTCGACACCGGTTTCGACGATGAGACGCTGACAACTTCGACTTGCGCCTTCTACTGCAGAACGAGCATCTCCCCCCGCACCGAGTGCCAATGACACATGCATCGTCGTCAGCATGCGTACCATCCCTTCACCGACGTGATCGGCGACCACCAGCTCCACGCGGTTGCTCTTGAGAAACCTCGCGACGCGCGCGTGGTGTTGTGCGGGCGTACCCGCGTCGTGTACTTGACTCCACGCAACGTCGATTTCGTGCCAGCTCTCGATCCGGTCATCGTTGAGCTCGATAATCGCAATCCGGTCAGCGCGACCCCAGCGGGGATCGACGTTCCCATTTGGATCGACTGGAACGCACGCGATCACGATCAACCGCCAATCATCGACATCGAGCGAGCAGGTGGCAGAAAGTCGGGGCCGCTTATACCGTGACCGGCACGCTTCCCCCATACGGCCCGGCGCAGGACAAGGGCCAACTCCTCCTCCGATCCCCCGCGGCGCACGACATCGCGCACCGACGGCTCGTCATCAGAGAAGAGACAGTTGCGAATCGCACCGTCAGCGGTGAGCCGGAGTCGATTGCACGTCCCACAAAATGGTCGAGTAACACTCGCGACGATCCCGATCTCTCCAATCCCGTCGCCAAACTTGTACCGTTCAGCCGGTGCGGAGTCCTCCCCACCTGGATCGCACGCAACAAGGGGCCACCACTCGGAGATCGCAGCGAGCGTGCTCTCGGCGGACGCGACCTGAGACCGATCCCATTGGGCCCCCGCGTCGAGGGGCATGTACTCAATGAAGCGCACGATCCGGCCGTATTCTCGCGCGAACTTGCAGAAGTCGATGATCTCGTCCTGGTTCACGCCGGCCATCACGACAACATTCACTTTGAGTGGGACGAGACCCGCGTCTTCTGCCGCGTCCATCGCCGCCAACACCGACGCGAGATCGCCTCTTCGTCTAATCGTGCCGAACCGGGCGGGACGAAGGGTGTCGCAACTGATATTGACCCTCGTGAGCCCGGCGTCGGCCAGCGGCTGAGCGAGGCGCTCGAGTTCCGTTCCGTTCGTCGTCAGCGCCACGTCATCAAAGCCGAGTTCTGCCAGCTGGCGCACCAGGCCGACAACACCCTTTCGAATCAGCGGCTCGCCTCCCGTTAACCGTACTGAAGAGACGCCAAGCATTCGTGCCACGCGCGCCACGCTCGTGATCTCCTCGTACGTGAGAATCTGCTCTCGCGGCAAGAACGGGACTCCCTCCTCGGGCATGCAGTACACGCACCGAAAGTTGCATCGATCCGTGACCGAGATCCTGAGATCGGAGTGAATGCGGCCATATGTATCGACGAGTGGCCCTTCAGTTGGCATAGTCAGACGCAGTCCGCTGTCGTCTGCCGGGTCACCGAGCCCGCGCAGTGGCCTCGAACGAAGCATCACCGGGCTCGAGGTCGCGCACTCGTTCTCCGTGCCCGGCGTCCGCGTTTCACTCACGAGAGAAGCTGACACTCTAGGCACGTCTCTGACTGAAGCAGACGAGTCGCCAATTGGGGATGCGTGTCCGTCAGGAGTTGGCTGATGATCGAGGAAGCGAGTCCGCCGACCAACCTGCTCCCGCAGACGGCGCAGCGCCCCTTGACTTCGATCCTGGCCACCACCGTTCGCGCGGACGCAAAGTTCGACGACGCAATGACGCGTTGCAGCGAGATAGCCCGCTCGGGACACGACGGCAGGCAGGCTCCGCAGGCAGTGCACGCCATTGGATCCAACGTAAGGCTGAACGAAGTGTCGTCTCCGTCCTCAGCGACCGACAAGGCCCCCGTCGGACACGCCGCGGCGCAGCTGCCGCACGCGGAGCACGCACCTTCCTTGATGATCACCTGTCCCATTGGCGAATACGCCGACTCGATCCTCAATGGTTCCTCGACTGGCAGTCGGAGGGAATCCTCCGCAACCTGTTCGCCCCGTTTCGCTTCACCCTCGCCCTGCAGCGAGAGGAATGAGAGCGCGCTGATCGTTGCGTCGGGTTCGCGAAGCCGAATGGCGTCGCACTCTCGCTCAAGAGAGTGGTGTGGCGCGACGATGTGCAGCTCCGCGCACGCGGCGTCTCGTCCTATCTCGTACCTCGGTTCGACCACTTCGCTCACGACGGATTGATCGGTGAGTTTGTGGCATAGCTCGACAATGTCATGAGCGCGAGATCCACACCGTGGCTGGCTGCAACCGGCGAGGCGAACGGAGAATCCCGACGCCAGCAGCTGAAGTGGCCAGCCAATGCTCACCATTTCGAGCGACGAGACGTCAAGGGACAGCCACTCTCCCCCAGCCAGTGCCCTCGTCGAAGCGTTCTCGCAGGTTATGGCGATTCCCGGATGCGGAGCCAGTTGTGATGACGTCGAAGTGAGAACTCTTGCGACCTCCTCGAACGTGGCGACGGTTGCGCCGCCGATCGAGAGAGCCGCCGAAGGGCAGGTACCGAGGCAGGCGCCACAGCCCGTGCACCGCTCTTCGTCGACGACAATTCGACCTCCGACGAGTGTCAATGCGCCGAAGACGCAGGCGTCGACGCATGCGCGCTGACGCCCGGAACAGTGACATCGGTCGCCCTTCCACGTGGCACTGAGCGGCCGAGCAATGTCGCGGAGATGAAAGAGGCTCCGTCGCGAATATCGCTTTGCCGAAGGAGACCGGCCTTCACTGAAGGGACTAGAGAGGTCGTTGGAAAAGGCTCCCGCGAGTGCGGCGTGAATCTGGATCGTCGCATGCTCGACAAAGGCTCGTGTGGACCCCCTCGGCTCCGACGCGAGATCGAGCACTGCTACCCCCGCCGGGTGTATTCCAAGGCGGCGAGTGACTGACTTCACCTCATCTCGAGCAGAAGCTCCATGACGGCACGCCACGATGACCCGTTGCGTCTCGATCTCGTTCAAAGCGGACAACTGAGCCGGTGCGGCACAGAGATTCTTGACCACTCGAACTTCGCCAGCGAAATGCTTGTCGACAAGGATCTCGAGCGACTCTATGAATGCGGCCCTCGTCCTTCCTCTTGCTACGTCGGAGCAGACCAGCACCATCGCGGGCCGAGCGTCCGTGTCGATGGTCGACCCATCAGCCGGAGCCGATGGCGTTACGTGCGCGAGCGCTTCATCCGAGAGGGAGGTCATCGTTGGCAATCGAATGGAAGAAGGGTGTGAACGCCTCTAGCCAATTGCGCGTGACTCGAGCGAGTTCTGTGTAAAACGACAAGCGCGCCTCGCGCTCGACGCTCTTGCAGAATCGTGGGAGCCACTTCATCAGATGGTCAAAGAAGAGCGCGTGCGCGATGTTCTCGCCGTCGAGAAACGATAGCGAGTACGCAAGAGCCTCGAACTCAATCGCCACATGATCGGGCAGATCGCCCGAGTTGGGTGCAACTTCGAGATTCATCGTCGCGTAGAGACGATTCAGGTCCGCCACGCATGGCCCCATCAACGTACGTCGAATATCAACGGACACGTCGTTGCGCCAGTACGACTCGTACGGAGGACAGGGAACGGGACCCGGCCCAATGAAGAGCTGCTCGTACTCGTCCAACATCTCCTCGACGGGTGAAATTCGCGCCACGAGTGAGGATGACGTGCCGGGAATGTAGCCAGACAGCTCCTCTTCCAGTTCGCTCGCACCAAGCCACGTCTCCACCTCGTCGGCAACGGGACGGCTCCACCAGTGCGCGAGCAGGTCGAGCATCGCAATGGCCGCATTCTGGTCCGCGATGAACTCACCTAAGGAGTCGGACGTCGAGAGACTGATCGAGTCACTCGCACCGTCTGGCGCAGCGTGCAAATCGGACTTCATCAGGATCTCCTTCGCGTGGAATCGATGCAGCAGCGTCGACGGAGACGCGGAAGGCTCATTGTTATCGGGCGACTACCGAGCATCGTGCGAGCCAACCATGCGGCCATCATTGAGACGCAGCGAGCGATACCCGACCGTGACAATTGCCAGGCACAATGAGATCAGCCCAAGCACGATCGACACCTCGACCCACGTCGGGCAGTACCGCCCCACCAGTTCAAAGGACGGCGTCGACGGCGTATACGTACCGAGCGCCGTTCCTGGCGCGAGCTGAATGAGGGGATTCACGAATCCGACGATGACGAGCTCGATGCGAAAGCAGAACACGCCGACCAGGATGAGCCCCGTCGCGATGCCGAGCGAGCCCTTCATCTGGCGAAATCGAGGAACGGCCAAAAACAGTACGGGGATGAGCCCCCCGACGATCCATTCGCCCCAGAAGACCCACGACCACGATCCACCAGGTAGCACGAGGTTCAGTTCGCCCCTGGACGCCGGCACGTTGCCCCAATAGATGGTGACGTAGTCGCACGCCACCATGAAGAGGTCAATGAGCAGCGCGGTCACGATGAACTTGCGC
Source organism: Acidimicrobiales bacterium (assembly GCA_049581565.1). Taxonomy (GTDB): domain Bacteria; phylum Actinomycetota; class Acidimicrobiia; order Acidimicrobiales; family RAAP-2; genus RAAP-2. The sequence goes on along the minus strand of JBAUSF010000007.1, from coordinate 327 downwards.
AGCCACTCCCTCGTATCGGTGGGCAGCGAGAACTTCCCCCACCGTTTCGCCGCGAGCGCGAGCAATGTCACGAGCGCGACGCCGGACACGACGGCAGATACGACGAAGAGCGGAGCCATGAGCGAGGTGTTCCACCAGGCTCGCGAGATCTGGAGACCGAAGATCCACGCAGTCACCGTGTGCAGTGAGACCGCGAGCGGTAGCCCGATGTACGCAAGCACTCGCGCGGTCTTCTTCAGCTTCTTCGGGTCGTTCGTGTGACGCTGAAGAATTGCGAGGTCAATGACCGAGAACGCCAGATAAGCGGTGACGATCATGACGTCCCAC
>JBAUSF010000006.1:0-8824 GCA_049581565.1 Acidimicrobiales bacterium | reverse complement strand
ACTTTTGGCGGTGTGACGTTGTCAGCAGGGTTCGAAGTGATCCATTCCCAGATCACCGCCTGACGAAGTGCCCGCCTCACGATGGCGTTGATCTGGCGAACGGTGGCGGGTTTTAGGCCGCCTTGCTTCACCAGTCCGCGGTAGAACTGATCGAGATCGTCTGTCGTGATCTTCTTGACGGGACGATCCCCAAGTGCAGGGAAGATTCGTACCTTCAGTTTGTTCCGATACCCGCGAAGAGTTGTCGGACTGAGGTCTGCTTCGACAAGCTCGAGCCACTTAGTGGCTAACTGTTGGAAGGTGGCAGACGTTCCGTTGTACCGGCCAGCCTCCGCTTCGACGACCATGATGTTTAGTCTTTGCTGCGCTTCGCGCTTCGTACCGTGGAAGTTCTCGCTTGGCCGAAGTCGACTTTTGGTTACCGGGTCTTTTCCCGCGTCAACCCTCAGTTGCCAAATGCCTGGATACTTTTCTCTAAGCGTTCCCTTCACGGATTTAAAAGGTAGCAGTGTTAGCGCAACTGGGGCCTATTTGGGGCCTATTCTCAACTTCAGGGGGATGAACAGTCACTAAAACCCTTGTATTCACTGGTGGGCCGCCCGGGTCTCGATCCCGGCACCTTGGGATTAAAAGTCCCCTGCTCTTCCCGATGAGCTAGCGGCCCGGTGCATGGAGTTTTGCATGGTGAAATGCTCATTCCCCGGACCCAGAGGATAGTTCATCAGTACCGCGTGCTTCTCCTAGATGGACAGCGGGTCAATCGGTCCGAGCAGACTCGACGTGCACGTGAATGAAGTTGGACACAAGATCTGGCTTCGAACTCTTTGGCAGGCTCACCGCTTGAATGATCCGCGTCAGCAGTCCGAGTTGTTGGCGAAAGATCGAAGGCGTGCTTGACATCGATTCGACCGATTTTCGGACGTGCGGCTCAAGATCAAGCACAACCTGCCGAATCAGCTCTGCGTGGACGGTTTGTGCCGAGGAACTCGTTGAAAGCTCGGACTCTATCCACTGGAAGACAACGTCCAAGAGGCCGAGACGCCCACAGTCACGATGCACCTGCGCACACAGCACGTTGTGCGTCCCCTCCCAGCTCTCAAAGACGATGGAATCGCGATAGAGCCGGGGGAGAGGGGAGAAGTCCTCGATGGTTCCGTTTCCACCCAGGACCTCTATGGCTCGATGGACCACGTCGGTCGCTGCGATCGACGTGACATATTTATTGGCGTTCACGAGAAAACGGTGGAACTTCACTTCGTCTTCAGTCGCGGTCCCGCCATCGAGCTTGCCCACGAGTCCGGTCAGCAGCATTGTTGAGGCAAGCGCCGACTCGAATTCCATCTCCATCAGGGAGAGCTGTCCGTGAACGGTGTCGAACTCGTCGATTGGCTTGCCGAAGGCGCGACGGTACTGCGCGAAGCTCGACGCTTCGAGGTACGCGCGACTCATGATGCCCGTTGAACCAACGGCGTTCAACCAGCGTGACGTGTTGAGCAGCTCGGTGACGGCGATGTCGAAGCCTTCGTTGAGCTCGCCAATCGGGTAGCCGAGCGCGTTCTCGAAATCGATCTCGCCCGACGCCAGGCCTCTCGTGCCGAGCTTGTCCTTCAGTCGACGAATCCGGAAGCCGTTCGGTGCAGTCCCCTCGACGTAGCGAGGGACGAGAAAGCAGGCGAGTCCTTTCGTGCCGTCAGGCGCTCCCTCGGGGCGTGCGGTCATCGCAAAGAGATCCGCGTCGGCGACCGAGCAGAACCACTTCTCGCCAGTGATTCTCCACGCGCCCGCACTCTCTGGATCCGGCACCGCGACCGACACGTTGGCGCCGACGTCGGACCCTCCTTGGACCTCCGTCAAGAACTGAGATCCACGTAACGCGAGCGTGGCCTCGGACGCCGTGAGGCCGCCGAGGTAGCGGCTGCGCAACTCGTCTGACGCTCGGTGTTCGAGCGCGCGTCTAAGTCCAATGGTGCAGACGATCGGGCACGCTTGGCCGCCCTCGCCGACGTGGGACAACAAGAAGAACTGCCCGGCGAGTTCGAACGCGCCGTCGTACGTAAGCGGGACGCCGAGCATTCCCGACGCCCACGCGGCACGCGCGGCGTCACCGTTCGCGGGATGGAACTCAATCTGTTCGACGTGCTGACCGACCTCGTCGTAGGAGTGGAGCTTCGGGAACTCTCGATTCTGCTCGATGAGCTGTACCGCCGGCTCGATCTCGGTCGCGACGACCTGACCGAAACTGCCCAGCTTTTTGCGCAACTCGTCGGTGAACCTCGAACCCATGTGAGAAGCCAATGCCGCTTCCAGGCTCGGGACCGCCGTGTAGTAGTTCGTGGGCTTGGCGGACCTCCATCGAAGAAGGTCGTCTCTTCCTGCGTTTTCCATGTCGCACCTCAATCAAAGAGTTAGCACAGGCGAAGCAGCACCGCGAATGAGGGGCGCAGTCGTCAAAGAAGGTGCTGAGGGTCGGGCGCTGCGGTCGAGACCGGTAGATTTGGTGCCATGAACGAGTTCACGAACGAGAGCGTGGCCCAGATCGACGCCACGTTGAACAGCGTGGACCGAGCGCTGGAGCGCCTTCGGGCGGGCACGTACCGCACGTGCCAGGTGTGCGGCGAAACGATCGCCGACACCGACCTCGAGGCGAATCCGGTGCTCGCACACTGCAGCGCCCACCCCGAGCTCGCCTGAACAACGAAGCCCGGGAGCTCGCCACCGGGCTTCGTTATCGGAAGAGTCGTTACTTCTTGGTGGCCCAGAAGATCTCGGCGATGTCGTCGATCTCGGCGAGCAGGCGGTCCGCAACGACGACGTCGTTCGTCTTCTTCGCTTCGCCGGCCGACTTCGTGGCCATCCAGAACAGGTCGTTGAGGTTCGGGAACTCCTTCAGGTGGTCGACCTTGAAATAGTCCGTCCAGAGCACCCAAAGGTGGTGCTTTACGAGCTCGCAGCGCTCTTCTTTGATGAACAGCGCACGAGTCTTGAAGTCGGGGTCGGTTGACGCGTTGAGCTTCTCCATGCAGCCCTTCACGGATTGGGCTTCGATGCGCGCTTGAGCTGGGTCGTAGACGCCACAGGGCAGGTCGCAGTGAGCCGAGGCAACCAGTGGTGTCGTCGACGCGTCGAGCAGAGCATTAAGACGGTTAAGCAGTGTCATTACGGTGCCTTTCAAGTAGTCGCGTTCAACCGAATTCCAACGCGTCACCCAGCAGGCTAGTCAGGCCGTCGCGATAGCGTTTCGGCGTGAGTCGGATCCTCGAGTACTTCGCGCGCCGCGTGACGGTCGAGGGGTCTTCGATGATGCCGACGTATAGACCCGGTGAACGGTTGACGGCACTGCGGCGCTGGCGGGCGGTTCGGGTCGGTGACGTCGTGGTCGTTCGCGACCCACGGGACGAGACCCGCTGGCTGCTCAAGCGCTGCGTGGCCACGACCGGCTCGTCGCTGGAGCTGCGGGGCGACAACGCCGAGGCGTCAACGGACTCGCGAGAGTTCGGTCCCGTGCCCGTTTCTGCCGTGTCGTTCATCGTCATTGACCCAAAAGGCACGCTCCCGCGAGACGTGTGATCAGGGTCTCTCTTCGATCCTGACCGGTAGCATGCCTTCATGGCGCGTCTCGCTGTCCTCTCGTACCACACGTCGCCGCTCGCTCAGCCCGGCACCGGCGACGGCGGGGGCATGAACGTCTACGTGCGTGAGCTCTCGAGCTCGCTCGCGCGCCTCGGCCACGAGGTCGACGTCTACACTCGACGCGACAATCCGACCTCCCGCGAAGTTGACATCGTCGAACCGGGGTTCCGGGTCCATCACGTGACGGCCGGTCCCCCCGCGCCCCTCGACCGCGACGGTCTCACCGATCACGTCGCGGAGTTCACCGACTCGGTGAAGGCGCTCTTTCGATGCGCGGGCCTGCCCGACGCCATCCATGCGAACTACTGGTTGAGCGGTCTCGCCGGTCACCGCCTGAAGCACGACCTCAACATTCCCTTGGTCATGACCTTTCACACGCTCGAGCGGGTGAAGGCGAACACCTTCGAAGCGGAGTCGGACGACCGCGCGTTCCAAGAGGCGGCGATCGTCGCCTGCGCTGACGCCGTCCTCGCGAGCTGTGACGTCGAGGCCGCCCAGTTCGTCCAGCTCTACAACGCCGATCCCGCTCGGGTGCACGTCGTGCCCCTCGGTGTCGAGCACGCCTTCTTCTCGCCGGGCTACCGGCCCCAAGCGCGTCGCGCGCTCGAGCTCGACCCCGAGGCGAAGATGCTCCTCTTCGCCGGTCGCCTCCAGGCTCTGAAAGGGGCCGACCTCGCGCTCGAAACCCTGATCGAACTGCGTCGGCGCGGGGTACCCGCGGAGCTCGCCATCGTCGGCGGACCGTCGGGCACCGACGGCGTAGCGACGCTCGAGCGACTGCATCAGCGAGTCGCCGCCGCGGGCGTGATCGACCACGTAATGTTCGTCGCACCCCAGCACCACCGGCTGCTCTCGACGTGGATGCGCGCCGCCGACGTCACGCTTGTGCCGTCGCGTGCAGAGAGCTTCGGCCTCGTCGCACTGGAGTCATCGGCCTGTGGAACGCCCGTCGTCGCGAGTGACGTCGGGGGACTGACGACACTCGTTGAAGAAGGTGTGACCGGCTTTCTCGTGGCGGAGCGTGACGAGTCGACCTGGGCTGACGTCGTCGAAGAAGTCCTCGACCCCGAACGCTCCACTGCAATGTCGAACGCGGCCGTACTGCGCGCGCGCCAGTACACGTGGCGCCGGGCCGGCGAATCCTTGGCGGCGCTCATCGATCGACTGGCCGCAGAAAGCCTCGTTCGCTGTTAGGTGAGCCGCGCCCCGCTCAGTGACGCCGACGCGGCGGTTCGTCTCAACGACACGCTGCACGAATGGGCGGCACTCTGGCGCGCCAGCACGTTCGTTGGCGAGATCGAGCACCAGCCGCTCCCCGATGACAAGGGCCACTTCCACTGGCTCATTCGCCTACGGGGCGAGGAACGAGACGTCATCACACTCTGGCTGTCGCTTCGCCAACGAACGGTCTTCGCCGAGACCGAGCTCATGCCCGCTCCCGAGGAGAACCGCGAGGAGCTCTACCGGTACTTGCTCGTGAAGAACCACGAGCTGCGCGAGCTCCATCTCGCGATCGGACCCGAAGACGGGATCTACCTCGTCACCCAGGTGCCCGTGAACGAGCTCACGATCGAACGGATGGACGAGCTCGTGGGCGCGACCGTCCACTACGTCGACCAGATCTTTCCAACGGCCATGTCCCTCGGGCTCGCCTCGGTGTACCGGCGCCGGCGTCGCCAGCGCTGACTACGACTGGCCCGAGATCATCTGCTGCAGCCGGCTCGCCCGTGCGCAGATGCCCTCCAAGAGCTCGATGAGGAAGATGCGATCGTCCGGGCAGTGATCGGGCAGGCTGCGGACCTCACCCAAAAGGTCGTTGTACTCCGCCTCAATGTCGTGCTCGCTCATCGTCGATCCTTCTCTCTCCGCTTGCTCTGTTCCTATCACCTGGCGACGAGCGTCACGTCCAGGACGCGTCGTTGGGTATAGGAGAAACGAGGGACTCGTGTCCTTGTAGCGTTGGCGTGTGGCGTACAAACTGATCATCATTGGGGCGGGCCGCATGGGCGCAGCGCTCGCGGGCGGACTGCTCGACGCGAAGTGGTGCGAGCCGGGTGAGCTCGCGCTCATCGCACGGTCTGTCGAATCACGCAGCTCACTCGAAGAGCGCTATCCCGGTAGCGGCGTCTTCGCGTCGCTCGAGCAGGTGGACGTCGACGAGCACACGGGAGCGATCCTTGCCGTCAAACCCGACCACGCAGAAGCGATGGCGCGACTGGCCGGCGCCATCGGCGTCACCCGGGTGCTCTCGGTCGTCGCCGGGCTCTCCACCGCGCGGATCGAAGGCTGCTTTCCCGGTCCCGTCGCGGTCATTCGCTCCATGCCCAACACGCCGGTATTGATCCGCCAGGGCGTGACCGCTATGGCGGGCGGCGCGCACGTGACGAGTGCGGACCTCGACTGGGCCGAATCCATCCTGGGCGCGGTCGGCACCGTCGTGCGCGTCGTGGAGAAGAACATCGACGCCGTCACGGGCCTCTCGGGTCCGATGCCCGCGTACCTCTACCTCGTCGTCGAGGCGCTCATCGAGGCGGGCGTCCACCAGGGGCTGCCCCGCGACGTGGCCCGCACCCTCGTGGTCGATTCCTTCGCCGGATCGGGGGCGCTGCTGAAAGAGACCGGCGAGTTGCCCGAAGTCCTGCGGGCCCAGGTCACTTCGCCCGGCGGGACGACGGCGGCAGGCCTGCGGGCGCTCGAGCAGCACGCCGTGCGAGCCGCGTTCATCGACGCGGTTGCCGCCGCCGCGGAGCGCAGCCGTCAGCTCGGCCGTTAGAGCGGGCTCAACTATCGTGTGGTGATGGTGACGTCGCGTCTGCGATCGAAGAAGCTTTCTGAGCCGACGATCGCCCGACTGCCGGTCTATCAGCGCATCGCCGAGGGTTGGTACCAGCGCGGCGAGACGAAGATCGACTCCAAGCAGATCGGTGAGCTCGCGGGCGTCACGGCGACGACCGTACGACGCGACCTCGCGGGGCTCGGCTCCTTTGGGACCCGCGGCGCGGGCTACGACGTCGGGGTGCTCGTCGAGCGGATCGCCGAGGCGCTCGGTCACGACCGGCTCTACGACGTCGTCGTGGTCGGCATCGGCAACCTCGGGCGGGCGCTCGTGAACTCGTCCAATTTCCTGATCCGCGGGGCTCGACTCGTCGCCCTCTACGACATCGATCCCGAGGTCGTGGGCCACGAGGTGGCGGGGCTCGTCGTCCAGCCGCTCTCGAACCCGATTCCCAAGGCGACCGTCGGGGTCATCTGCACGCCCGGCAGCGCGGCACAAGCGGTCGCGGATCACTTGGTCGAAGCGGACATCCACGCGATCCTCAACTTCGCGCCCCAGGTCGTGACCGTGCCGCTCGGGACGGCCGTGCACTACGTGGATTTCTCGATCGAGCTGCAGATCCTGATGTATCACTTGAACAACGGCACCGGCCCGCTCGGCGGGGGACTCCTGCACTCACTCGGCATTGCGAGCACCAATCCCCTTCGCGGCTCGTAGCATGGCCTCGAGGTTGGAGGCGATGTGGCACTGATTTCGGTGGGAATTGATCACGAGCACGCCTCCCTCGACCTCTTAGAGCGCGCGACCGTACCCGAGCACGAGTGGGCGAAGATGCTGCGCACCCTCGTGAGCCACCGCAACATCCACGAGGCGGTCTTCCTGTCCACGTGCCTTCGCACCGAAGTCGTCGCCGTCATCGATCGATTCCACGGCGCCATCGACGAGATCACCGAGACCCTGGCCGACGCGACCAAGCTCCCACGGAGCGAGTTCGACGATCGCCTGACGGTCAACTTCGAACACGACGTCGCGACCCACCTCTTCCAGGTGGCGGCCGGACTGCGCTCGGTCGTGCCGGGCGAGTTCGAGATCCTCGGACAGCTCCGCCGCGCGCTCGAGCTCGCGATCGAAGAGCAGAGCGCCGGGAGCGAGGTCACCGAGATCTTCCAGCGCGCCATCGCCTCGGGACGGCGCGTGCGCGCAGAGACCGCGATCTCTCGCGGCACGACGAGCTTCGCCCAGGCCGCGGCGACGGCCGCGATTGCCGAACTTGGTCACGAGCTCGACGACGCTCAGGTCGTCGTGCTGGGCGCCGGCCAGATGGCGAGCGGCGTGGCGAGGAGCCTGCTCGACGCGACCCCACGGATCTCCTCGCTCACCATTCTCAATCGCACGATCGATCGCGCCGACGTGCTGCGGCGCGAGCTCGACGACGAGCGCGTCAACGTTGACTCGCTCGACGCGCTCGAGTCGCACCTTCCCGGCACGCGGCTGATCGTCGGCGCACTGGAGATTTCGGCGCCGATCCTCGCGCGCGCGCACTTCGAGCACCTCGATCACACCATCGTCATCGTCGACCTCGGCGTACCCCGGGCCGTCGCGAGTGACGTCAGCGAGCTCGCGACCGTTCGCCGGATCGACCTGAGCGACCTGCACGAACGAGTGGAGCGGGCCCTCGGAGACCGACGCGAGGCGATCGACGAGGCGCAGGCGATTGTCGAGAGCGACGTGGAGAAGTTTCTCTCCGACCAGCGGGCGCGCGGCGCCTCGGTCATCGTGCGCGACCTGCGCGCGCACTTCGACGAGGTCGTCTCGAGCGAGCTCGTGCGCCGCGACCACGACCTCGCTGGTCTCACACCCGACCAGCGCGAAACCGTCGTCTCGCTGATCCGCTCGGTCGTTGCGAAGATCGCGCACCGCCCGACGGTGGCCCTCAAGGAGGCGGCCGGCACGGACCAGGGGACGCGACTCAACGAGGCGACTCGAAACCTGTTCGACCTATGACGCTGCGGCTGGCGACCCGCCGGTCGCCCCTCGCGTTGATCCAAGCGGAGCACGTTCGAGACCGGTTGCGCGAGGCGGGACACGAGAGCGAGCTCGTCCTCGTCGACACGAAGGGCGACCGCGAGAAGGAAGTAGAGCTCGCGACGATCGGCGGCGAGGGCGTCTTCACGGTCGAGATCCAACGCGCCGTCCTGCGCGGTGAGGCCGACGTCGCGGTCCACAGCGCGAAGGATCTCCCGAGCACGACGCCCGAAGGACTCGTGCTCGCGTGCGTGCCCGAGCGACGCGACGCGCGCGACGCGCTCGTCGGGCGCTCACTCGCGGGACTCGGACCCGGGGCCACGGTCGCGACGGGTTCACCGCGTCGCCGGGCCTTGCTGCTCGAACGTCGACCCGATCTCAACGTGGTGCCAC
>JBAUSF010000005.1:0-1990 GCA_049581565.1 Acidimicrobiales bacterium | reverse complement strand
CAAGCGAACAGCTTGGCTTCGACCATTGAGAAACAGCTTGGCGGTTCGTGGCACGGCGCCCTCCCCTATAGTGGTATATACCATAATATATTATAACGCATCTACTTGGAGTACGGCAAAGAAATTGCCGCGAGCCCGCAAGGACAGCAGCATGATTTCAGCAAAGATTTATGCACTCAAAACTAAGGGAAACGAAAGTTGGGATGCTTGCCGAGGTAGCCGTGGTCAGCGTGGCCAACTCGGAGGAGGATGCCGCCTATGGATGGATGAGCCTTATCACGAGGGGGATGCAACAGGTTCTCTTTATGGCGGTTGAGTATGACGCCGCCCTTGACAGGTTCGATTCCCTGACCGCACCCGTTATGCTTTGCGGCTGAAAAGTCGGTCGGGGAAGCACGTGCGACCCTTGCACCGCCAAGCGGCCGCTATCGAGCCTAAAGGCTACTCTCCGTATCGCTGTCCCTTACTCAATCGACCTTTATACGATGGACCTTTTTCTTTCCGGCCTTGAGCAAAAGGGACCCTTCTCTTAGGTGCAAAAGATCGATTCGAAAATCCAAGTCATTTATGCGGTCTTCGTTGACATACGCCCCGCCCTGCCGAATCAGGCGGCGCGCGGCGCTTTTCGAGTCGCAGAGCTCGATTTCCGCCAAAAGCTCATAGGCCGGAATCCCCTCCTCCAACCGCTGCTTTCCAACGACGGTGGTGGGGACCGCATCGGCTTTTTCTCCCGATATCCTGGGGATGTCGCTCGAAGGAAGCAATTGGGCCTCAAGGCGCCTCTCGCCAAAAACCGATGAGGCCGCCTCGATCGCCGAAAGCGCAGCCTCCCTGCCGTGCACGAGCCTTGTTACCTCAAAAGCCAGGATAGATTTGCAACCATTTAGCTCCCGACCCTCGAGGGCCCCGACAGTCTCTATTTCGGCCACCGGAAGGAACGTGTAGAGCTTAAGGAATCGCTCGACATCACGGTCATCGGTATTTATCCAGAACTGGTAGAAATCGAACGGGCTGGTCTTCTCGGGGCTTAGCCACACTGCACCCGCCGCCGTTTTACCCATCTTTGCGCCCGACGCGGTCGTAAGGAGCGGGAATGTGATACAATGGGCGCCAAGGCGGAGCTTTTTTCGTATCAGTTCAATTCCTGCCACGATATTGCCCCACTGGTCGTCTCCGCCCATCTGCAACCGGCACTCGTAGTTTTGCGCAAGATGATAGTAATCATAGGACTGGAGCAGCATGTAATTGAACTCGATGAAGTTAAGACCCGTTTCCAGTCGAATCTTATAGCTTTCGGCGGCAAGCATCCGGTTGACACTGAAGTGCCTGCCGATATCCCGCAAAAATTCAATGTAGCGAAGACCAACGAGCCAGTCGGCGTTGTTTAAAAGAAGCGCCTTATTATCGCTAAAATCGAGGAAGCGAGAGAGTTGAATCTTTAGCGAGTCGACATTTGACTGAATCCTTTCGAGGGTCAAGAGCTGGCGCATTTCGGTTTTACCGCTCGGATCTCCCACAAGGCCCGTCCCTCCACCGACCAGGACTATCGGTCGATGCCCGGCACGCTGCATATGGGCCAGGGCCATAATCGGTACGAGGCTTCCAACGTGCAGACTGTCAGCGGTGGGATCGAACCCGATATAGCACGAGGAAGGATTGGACAGATAGAGTTTGAGTTCTTGGGTGTCGGTGGCCTGGGCCACAAATCCGCGTTCGCTTAGCGTGTCAAAAACGTCTCTCACTTGAGTAGTCTCGCATCATCTTAAATGTGACGGTCATTTAGTCGTTAGTTGCTAGCCACAAGCAACTAACAACTAACAACCAGCAACTAACAACTAGCAACTAGTCATTTAGCGAATTCAACTGCCCTCGTTTCCCTGATCACAGTAACTTTTATCTGACCGGGGTAGGTAAGTTCGCTTTCGATCTTCTTGGCAATGTCGCGGCTTAGAAGGACCACATCGGCATCGCCCACGACAGTGCTTTCGAC
>JBAUSF010000004.1:0-12804 GCA_049581565.1 Acidimicrobiales bacterium | reverse complement strand
ACGCGGAGTCGACGTTGGCTCGTTGCTGAACGCCAAAGCGAGGTTGGCTACTGAGCTGTCAGCTGGCGCGCGACGGCGAGCAGCGCCTCGGGCACGGGGCGTCGCCCGGCACCGACGACGCTGAGAGGACGCAGCTCGGTTTCGTTGTCACTTGACGAGACGAGGGTCGTAAAGGCCCCACTATGGACCGCGTCCATGGCCGCCACGCCGCAGTTCGACCCGAGGATGCGGTCCGAGGCTATAGGAGGCCCACCGCGTTGAATGTGGCCGAGGACAGTGAGTCTCGTGTCGTAGCCGGTTCGATCGGCGAGGCTTGCCGCAACGCGCGCGCCGGCCGATCCTTCGGTCGTTGACGGGATGAGGGCGCCTTCGGCGACAACGACAACCGACGAGGTTGAACCGCCGTCGTGACGCCGCTGAATTGCTTTGGCGAGATTGTCGAGATCGACCGGCTCTTCGGGAAGACAGAGTGCGTCGGCGCCGGCGGCGATGCCGGCGCAGACGGCGAGCCACCCCGACGTCCGTCCCATGACTTCGACGACCATCAGGCGGTCGTGACTCTCACCGGTCGTCTGCACCCGGTCGATGGCTTCGGTCGCTGTCGCGACGGCCGTGTCGAATCCGATGCAGCGCTGTGTGCCGAACACGTCGTTGTCGATCGTCTTGGGGATGCCGACCAGTTGCAATCCGAGGGCAGCCAGGCGATTGGCCGACGTGAGTGTCCCGTCGCCACCGATGACGATCACGGCGTCGAGCCGTTCTCGTTCGTAAGTGGCGAGCACGGCGGCGGTGCCGCCCTCGTGCTCGTCGGGATGATAGAGCGCGGTGCGCAGGATCGTCCCGCCCGTTTGCAAGAGGCCCTTCGTGTCCTCCACCGTCAGCAGTGACCCGTCGCCCTCGGCGACACCGCGCCAGCCGTGGTGAAAGCCGATGATCTCGTCGTCGTTCGTCGCCGCAACCCGCACGACGGCCCGAATGGCCGCGTTGAGCCCCGGGCAGTCGCCCCCACCGGTGAGTAGGCCAATTCGCATCGGAACTCCCTTCAGCTTCTACGTTGAGTCTGACTTCGCTCGCGCGTAAGTCACCAGAGACGAAGGTCCTGAATGCCGGTGACGGTCTCGGACAGGAACTTTGGGCCCTTCGTCCCTAGCCGATCGGGCGTTCTCGGCGCCAAGATCGTGAGGGGTGAGGAGGCGAGATGGCCAAGCGAATCCCCTCGAGCGAGGATGAGCCGACTGGGTATCCGGCGGCGTGGGCCTTTGACGGCCTGCTCACGAATGGCGAAGCCGTCTTCGTGCGCCCCGTGCGACCGAATGACACGCCACTGCTGATCGGGCTGTCCACGCTGGTGAAACGCGATGCAACATCGTCACGAGGCGGTTTCGCTGCAGGGGACCTCGCCGAGGTTGAGTACGCCTCGCGCATGGCCTTTGTCGCGATGGCGAACGATGAGATCATCGCCCTTGCCACGTACGCACGAATCGAAGTCAGCGACCGAGCCAATATCTCTTTCATCGTTGTCGACTCGTTTCAGCGCCACGGCGTCGCTACCTTGCTCTTCGAAAGCCTGGCCGCGTACGCGCGCTCACAGGGCATCGAGCACTTCCGCGCCGACGTCGACGCCAAAAACCACGACATGCTCGGAGTCTTTGACGCGCTCGGTCTCGCAATAACGAAGACCAGTGACGGTCGCTCGGTAGCGATCAACATCGATCTTCGCCTCACCGCCGACTACCGAGTGGCGCGCGACGAGCGCGAGGCGACGGCCGAGGTCGCGAGCATGACGGCCGTCTTACGACCCCGGACCATCGCGGTTGTCGGAGCGGGTCGCCGACCGGGCAGTGCTGGCCACGAGGTCGTGCGGTCGTTGCTCGCGGGTGACGTTGCGGCGACGGTCTATCCGGTGAACCCGTCCGCGCGATCCATCTGCGGCGTGTCGGCGTTCGCGAATCTTTCCTCGGTTCCAGAACCCATCGACCTTGCGATCGTCGCCGTACCGGCGCAAAGCGTCCTCAAGGTTCTCGAAGAAGCCGCCATCTGCGGCGTTCGGGCGGTCACGGTCATTACGGCTGGCTTCGCGGAGACCGGACGGGCCGGGGTCGAAGTGGAAACAGAGCTGCTCTCGATGGCCCGCGAGCACGGTATGCGCATCGTCGGGCCGAACTGCCTCGGGATCGTGAACACCGATCCCGACGTGCGCATGAACGGAACCTTCACGGGACTCGACCCGCTGGCCGGCCGCCTCGCGCTGATCTCCCAGTCGGGAGCAGTCGGGATCGCCCTCGCCGAGCAGGCGAGCGCCTCGGGGGTTGGCCTGTCGAGCTTTGTCTCGGTCGGCAACAAGCTCGACGTCAGCTCGAACGACTTGCTCTGTTTCTTTGAACGCGACGAGCGCACGTCGGTCATCGCCCTCTACCTCGAGTCGCTCGGCAACCCGCGCAAGTTCGCCCGCATCGCTCGGCGGATTGGCGAACGCAAGCCGATCGTGGCACTGAAGGCGGGCAAGAGCGCCGCCGGGGCGAGGGCCGCTCGGTCGCACACGGCGGCCGCGGCGACGCCCGAAGTCGCCGTCGAGGCGCTGCTTCGAGCGGCGGGCGTGATCAAGGTGGACCGATTCGAAGAGCTCCTCGACGTCTCGTCGATCTTGCTCGCGGCGCCGCTACCTGGGGGGCGACGAGTCGCACTCGTCGGTAACTCCGGTGGACCGCTCATCCTCGCCGCTGACGCGTGTGAGGCCAGTGGGATCATCGTCACCGAGCTCGACGCGACGACAAAGGACGCGCTTCGTGCGTGTCTGCCGAGTGCTGCCGCGACGTCCAACCCGGTCGACATGACGGCAGACGGGACGGCGGGAGTCCTCGAACAGGCGCTCGAGATCGTCCTCGCCGACGAAGCCATCGACACCGTGATCGTTGTCGTGACTGACGTCACGGCGCTCTCGGCCAGTGACGCTCGCGCAACGGTTGATCGTGTGGCAGGGCGCTCCGGGAAGCCCGTCATCTCCTGCGTCCTTGGTGGCGACTCATCGCGACCCGTGCGCAACGGATCCCACGCCGCCGACGTGCCAACGCCCGAGCGCGCCGCGTCGGCGATGGCCCACCTCTGTCAGTACGCCGAATGGCGGGCACGGCCGCACGTGTCCGACGACGCGATCGGCATCACGGAGCCTTCGGCCGTTCGAGAGATGGTCGCGACGCAGTTCTGCGCGCACGAGTCGGGTGGGTGGCTCGAATTGGACGACGCCGCACGTCTCTTGAGCACCTGTGGAGTACCAATGCTCCCCACCCACGGCGTGCACAGCGCCGACGAAGCGGTGGCGCTCGCGGCGTCAATCGGCTTTCCCGTCGCGCTCAAGGCGCGATCGGGCGAACTCGTCCACAAGTCCGACGTTGGCGGCGTAGCGATCGGACTCTCGAGCGCCGATGAGGTGCGCGACGCCTACAACGAGATGTCAGCGCGCCTTGGTTCGACGATGGGCGGTGCGGTTGTTCAGCCCATGGCACCGGGCGGCGTTGAAGCGATCGTCGGGCTCACCGTCGACCCCGTCTTTGGCCCCATCGTGATGGTCGGGCTCGGAGGAGTGCTGACCGACGTCCTGGGTGACCGAGCCTTCGCGATACCCCCCCTCGATCCGGGCGCCGGTGAAGCCATGGTCAACTCACTTCGGGCAGCGCCGCTGCTCAGCGGGTTTCGCGGTGCCGCACCAGTTGATCGCAAGGCGCTGGTAGCGATCGTCGAGCAGGTGGCGCGGATCGCCGAAGAGGTACCCGAGCTTGTTGAGCTCGACCTCAACCCGGTGCTCGTGAGCGCGGACGGTGCACTGGTCGTTGACTGCAAGGCGCGCCTCGCGCCGCGTCATCTCGGGCCCGGCCCCCTCTTTCGGGCACTTCGCTCGCGACGTCGCAGCTGAATCGTTCGCCATCGCGCCGATGTTGTCATCGAGCACGTCGAGATCGCATTCGAGCGCGGGCGTCGTGAGGAGCTGTCGTGAACCGGGTTCGCCGAGATGCTCGAGGATCTCGATAGCGCGGTTGCGAGGAAAGGCGTTCACGCGTCGCTCCATGCTCCCACGTGTTCGCACATCGCTTTGTTGTAACGCTTATTCGCTCATTAGAGAGTGGAGGTAGGGTGCAAAAAGAGCGAGACGAGGAGATCACGATGCTGGGTGACAAGGAAGAACACTTTGAAGGCAAAGGCACCGATCTCGGCGCGCTGCAGTCCCATGTCGAGGAGTACCTGAAGACCAACGGCTTTTCCGTTCAGAGTTCGAAGCCGAGCGATGAAGGGACGGTCATTCAGGCGAGAAAGGGCGGCTTTCTTCGCGAGGTCGTGGCGGCGGATCGATCATTGACGATCACCATCAAGGGCAGTCCCGCTGACTACACCGTCAGATTTGGCGTTGGCAAGTGGCTCGAGCACCTGGGTGTCGCGGCGATTGAGACATTATTGCTGTCGGACTTGTTCCTCGTCGTCGACGTTGCCGATTCGCTGTGGAGCCTCGAAGTGGAAGACAAGATCATCGCCGACATGAAGGCCTTCGTCGGCTAGCCAATCAGCGAAAGCCAGCGACGCCGTGGGGACGATACGGCGCCTCGAGCGCGGCGATCTCGTCGTCGTCGAGCTCGAGCTCGACCGCCGCGACGGCGTCAGCCAAGTGCCCGGGCTTGGTTGCACCGACGATCGGGCTCGAGACGACCGAGTTACTGAGCACCCAGGCGAGCGCGACCTGTGCCGGAGCGACCCCGCGCTCTGACGCGATGCTCAAGACTGCTTCGACGATCGGTCGGTCGTCGTCTGAGTACAGGCTTCGACCGAACTCATCGTTCTCTGATCGATGGGTCTGCTCGTTCCACGGTCGCGTCAGACGTCCGCGTGCGAGGGGGCTCCAGGGGATGGAGCCGACACCCTGGTCGGCGAGGAGTGGGAACATTTCACGCTCCTCTTCGCGGTAGAGCAGGTTGTAGTAGTTCTGCATGCTCACAAAGCGAGTCCAGCCGTTGAGATCTCCAACGTAGAGCGCCTGGGCGAACTGCCAGGCGTACATTGACGATGCGCCGATGTAGCGGGCCTTGCCCGCCTTCACGACGTCGTGAAGCGCCTCGAGCGTCTCTTCGATCGGCGTCTCGTAGTCCCAGCGATGGATCTGGTAGAGGTCCACGTAGTCCGTGCCAAGTCGGCGCAGGCTGTGATCGATCTCACTCAGGATCGCCTTGCGCGACAGGCCGTGGCCGTTCGGACCGGGACGCATCTGGCCGTGGACCTTCGTGGCGATGACCACCTCGTCGCGCGGGACCATCGAGAGCAACGTCTGACCGGTGATCTCTTCGCTGCTGCCCGCCGAGTAGACGTTCGCCGTGTCGAAGAAGTTGATGCCCGCGTCGAGCGCCTGACGATAGAAGGGCTCGGCGCTCTCGCGCCCGAGCGACCAGGGCTGATTGCCCCGGTTGGGCTCGCCGTAGCTCATGCAACCGAGGCAGATCCGTGAGACTTGCAGGCCGGTGGTGCCGAGAGGGACGTACTCCATGTAGTTCCTTCTGAGATGTATCGGACGGGGAATGGCGAGAACTTCCCCTCCGTTCTAGCGCGCCGACAATCGGACGAACGCAGCGTTGCCTCGATCTCGGATCCGCGGTTCGCCGAGGTGAATCGTCCCTAGGGTGGAGGCCGAATCTGTGAAGGAGAGGCGATGAAAACCACCATCGTGGTCTGTGACGGCGACCAGACCGGTCAGGAGCTGCTCGATGAGGCGCTGCGAGCGCTCGATCCGACGGTGATCGGGTGCGACCTCGACTTCATCCGATTCGACCTGTCCCTCGCCAATCGCGAGCGGACCGACAACGGTGTTGTCTACAACGCCGCCGCCGCCATGAAGGAGACGGGACTTGGTCTGAAGGCGGCGACCATCACGCCGACCGCAATCGGCAGCGTTGGTTCGCCCAATCGGATCCTTCGAGAGGGCGTGAACGGCAAGGTCATCGTGCGAACGGGACGACGCATTCCCGGGGTGACGCCCGTCGTCGCACTGAGCCACCCGGTCGTTGTGGTTCGCATGGCCGTAGGAGACGCCTACGGCGCGGACGAGGGCCGTGACGGCGTGGCGGGTTCGCCCGACGAGTCCGCCTGGCGGACCGAGCGAATTGATCGCTCCACCTGCCGCTCGGTGGCCGAGTTCTCGTTTCGCACGGCCAATACTCTCGCGGGCATCGTCTACGGCGGCCCGAAGTGGACCGTATCGGCGATCTACGAGGGCATGTTGAAAGAGGAGATGGACGCTGCCGCGGCGCGCTACCCGAACGTGATCTATCGTCCGATGCTGATCGACGCGGCCTACGCGGGGCTGATGACCGAGGACTGGCACCGGTCGGTCGTCATCCCGGCGCTCAATCGTGACGGTGACTGCCTGAGTGACATGGTGCTTGCCATGTTCGGTTCGATCGCGGGTGCGGAGTCGGTGCTGCTCGCGCTCGACGAGGAGCTCCAGCCCGTCGTCGCGATGGCGGAGGCTCCCCACGGCACGGCACCTTCGCTCGAGGGCAAGAACGTCGCGAACCCAATGGCGATGCTGCTCGCGGGCGCCGCAGTGCTCGAACACGCGGGCTATCGCGGCGACGAGGCGTGCGCTCGTGCGGCGAAGGTACTGCGCGAAGCGACGCTCGCGGCCGCCGACGACGGAATCCGAACCTTCGACCTCGGCGGTGAAGCATCAACGAGTGACGTCGTCGACGAGGTGATCCGAAGGGTTCGCGCCGCACGCGACTGATCGACCATCGTGGCACGTCGACGGTGACAGTATCTAGAGGTCACCCGTTACGAGGAGCCCCGTGGACAACCGTCAGATTGTGCTTGCTAAACGTCCGAGCGGGCTCGTCGACGAGTCAACGACGACGCTCGTCACGACGCCTCGACCCGAGTGCGGCGAGGGAGAGGCGCTGATCAAGGTCGCGATATTGAGCATTGACCCGACGATTCGCACCTGGATGGACGACGCCCCGGGCTACCTGCCGCCCATCGAGCTCGGCGCCGTCGTGCGCGGGAGCGGCACCGGACTCGTGGTCGAGTCTCGCAGCGAGCACTACGCGGTGGGCGACGTCGTCTTTGGCATGACCAACTGGCAAGAGTGGGCGCTCGCGACGTCCGACGACCGTTTTACGGTCGTGCCCGCGGGGCTCGGACTCGACCTCGCGACGGTGATGAACGTGCTCGGTGTGACGGGCATGACCGCCTACTTCGGTCTCGTGGACGTGGGAGCAGTCGCCTCCGGTGACGTGGTCGTGGTGTCCGGCGCCGCGGGCGCGACGGGATCGGTCGTGGGCCAGCTCGCGCGAGCGAGGGGGGCGAGCATGGTCGTCGGCATCGCCGGGGGAGCGGAGAAGTGCCGAGAGGTCGTCGAGCTCTACGGCTTTGACGCGTGCCTCGACTATCGGGAAGAGCATCTTCGCACGCGTCTGCGCGAGGCGTGCCCGAAGGGCGTCGACCTCTACTTCGACAACGTTGGTGGCGAGATTCTCGACACCGTCCTCACTGTGCTCGCACTGCGCGCGCGCGTCGTGCTGTGTGGCGCGATCTCCCAGTACAACGCGAGCGGGGAACGGCGAGGCATCACGAACACGAGCTCCTTGATCACCCGGCGCGCTCGTATGGAGGGCTTCCTCATCCTCGACTACGCGAGCCGCTTCTTCGAAGCCCAGAGCGAGCTCGCGAGGCTCGTGCTCTCGGGCCAGCTGGTCCATCGCGAGCACGTGCTCACGGGTCTCGAACGAGCGCCCGAAGCGCTCAACCTCCTCTTCAACGGTGGCAATCACGGCAAGATGCTCGTCGCCGTCGACGAGAGCGTGCACCTTGGCTGACACCTCTCTCGCTGCGATGGTGCGTCGAAATTGGGGGCGCGTCACCATCGCGCTGTTCCTCATCGCGCTCGTGGCGGGCTTTGCGCCCTTTGGCGCCGTGGCGTCGCTCGACAAGGTAGCGAGCTACTTTGGTCACCACACCTCGAGCAAGTCGCTCCAGAGCGTGGTCGGGCTCTCTGGTTCCGTGCTCGGCATTGGCCTCGCGGTGCTGCGCTTCGCCTCGCTTGGCGCTCTGCCCCTTGCGTCGCTCGCGGACCGTTGGGGACGGGTGTCGATGATGCGTCGAACACTCTTCGTCGGGCTCGTCATCACGGCGTGCGCCTCGCTCAGTCCGTCCTACTGGTTCTTCGTCGGGTGCTTCGCCTTGGCGCGGCCGCTTCTCTCGTCGACCGCGACGCTCGTCCAGGTGGTCACCGTTGAGCTCTCGAGCACCCAGACCCGTATCGATCGGCTCGTGATCGTCTCAGCCGGCGCGGGCATCGGCGCGGGGCTCGCGGCGATCTTTGCCGGCATCCTTCGCGGGCCCGAGTCGTTTCGCTGGCTCTTCGCCCTCGCCCTCGTGCCGCTGTTGTTCTTGCGCCCACTTCTGCGCTCGGTACCCGAGCCAACGTTTCGCACGGGGAGCGAGTCACTGGCGCGCCTCGGGGCGGTGCCCCGCGGACTTCGTTCTCGAGTCGCGATCGTGGGCGTGATCGTCATCGTCATCGGCGTGGTCTCGGGACCGGCGAGCGGGTTCACCTTTGTCTACGGCGAAGGCATCCTCAAGATCAGCTCCGTGACCGTTGCGCTCGTCGTGTCGCTGAGCGCACTGACCGGGCTCGCGGGCCTTCTGCTCAGCCGTGTTCTCTCGCGAACGCTCGGGCGGCGTGGTACCGTCATCGTCGGTACGGTCGCGACCGCCCTGACGGCGACGATCGCCTACGGGGGCGGCAAGACGGCCTTCGTGATCGGCTACATGAGCGGCGTGGCGGCGGGCGGCCTCCTCGCACCCGCTATCGCCGCACTCAGCACCGAGCTGTTTCCCCACTCTTCGCGCGCGACGGCGGCCGGTTGGATCGTGGTCGCGGGTGTGGTCGGCGCCATGGTTGGCTTGCTCATCTTCGGACTCATCGGCGACAGCGTGCACGTGACGGGGCCGGGTTCGTTGCGACTGCCCGCGCTGTTGACGTTCCTGCCGCTCCTGCCGCTGCTCGGACTGATCTATCTGCTTCCCGAGAGCTCCCAGATGGAGCTCACCTAGGGAGTTCGACGTCGGCGACGAGGGCGAGGTGGTCGCTACCGCCGTCGCGGGTGAAGCTCGCGAGCGATCGCCACGGCCCGCGTCCCAAGATGTGGTCGATCTGAGAGTGGGGATGCTTCGCCGGCCAGGTGCGGCCTCGAGCGAGCGTGCGCCAGTGGGGAAAGAGAACTCGTAGCAACGGGCGCCAGCAGTTGAAGTCGCCGCCGACGATCACCGGCACACCCGGCTCGAGCGTCGAGACGATCTGATTGATGCGCCGGTACTGACGGAACGAGCCGTGACTGATATGTGCTCCGTGCACGCCGAGCGCGTAAAAGGACTGGTCTCCATCGCGCAGCCTCGCGACGACGAGGGCGCGCGTGACCCTTTCTCGCGGCAGACGTCCGAGGGCGATGATCCGCAGGTCCTCGAGCGGCAATCGAGTGAGGAGTCCGAGCCCCCAGGTTCCTCGCTCGACCCGCTCGACGAGCGCTCGATTCGCGCGTTGATCTCTCGTGAGTTCGCGGTGCTCTCGAAAGAAGAGACCGCGCTCGCCAACAAAGTGAGCGAACAGCGGCTGCCAGGAGGAGGGCCCTTCGCCCGACGTCACTCGTTCGCCGTGGGCGAGGGGTGCGAAGCCGCCACTCATGTCGAGCGAATCGGCGAGATCGTCGTAGAGGTCCGGCCCCTCGTCGGCGCGCCACAGCTCGGGCAGAATCAGGACGTCCGCGTTCAGCTCCTTGACGACGTCGAGCACTCTGGTGGGCCGACCCCAGCCGTCGACACCGGCGTGAAGGTTAAACGTCGCGACACGCACCGCTCAACACTACCGGGGGGTCCGTGGCGCGTGTGGCAGTCTCTTATAATGGAATCCGTCGACGTGACCTTCGGGCATCGACTGTGGTGGGTTGACGCGTTCATCGGCGAGACCGAACGCGGCAACCCCGCGGTCGTGGTGCTGCTCGAGCACCCCTTGCCCGACGACGAGCTCCAGCAGATCGCGTTCGAACTCGGTGTCTCGGAGACCGCGTTCGTGCGACGGGTGGGTGATCAGTGGTCACTGCGCTGGTTCACCCCGACCGTGGAAGTCGACTTGTGCGGCCACGCGACGCTCGCGACGGTGCACGTCTTGTTGAACGAACTCGGCGCACCCGGGAGCGAGTTCTTCTTCGCGACGCGCGCGGGCGTCCTCTCGGGGCGACGTCTACCCGACGGACTGGTCGGAATCGATCTGCCCCGGGCCTACTTGGAACCGCTCGATCCGGCAATCCTGGGTGACGCGCTCGGACACGTGAGCGAGGCCTTCCAGGCGGGACCTTCGAGCGTGCTCGCGTTGGTCGACGATTACGAGACGCTCTGTTCGCTCGACGTTGATCCGATCAGCCTGTTCCTCGTGCCGAGTTCGATCGTGATCGCCGCCTGCTACGGCGGGCCGGACGTGGATGTGTCGATTCGTGTGTTTGCCCCGCGCCTTGGCCTCCCCGAGGACCCCGTCACCGGAAGCGCGCTCTGCGCGGTCGCGCCGTGGTGGGTCGAGAAGGTCGGCTCGCCGACGGTGGCCGTCCGCCAGGCGAGCTCGCGCGGCGGCATCATGTTCGCGCGCCTCTTCGAGCGCAACGTAGAGGTCGCCGGCATGGCACGGACGTTCTTCTCGGGAGAGATCTATCCGTGAGCAGCGAACCACTGGGTCCGGGTCCACGGACCAGGGTGCGCCGTCTCGCGAAGAAGGCGTCCTACGACGAGGACGTCATCTATTCCATCTTGGACGAGGCGTGGGTCTGTCACGTGGCGGCGACCGTGCACGGCAAGGCGGCCGCGTTGCCAACACTGCACCTGAGAGAGGATGGCGTGCTCTACCTGCACGGGAGCCCCTCCAACGAGATCTTGAAATCAGTCGTGCGCGCGGGCGAGGCGTTTCTCACGGTCACGATCTTTGACGGCATTCGCGTAGCGCGCAGTGGCTTTGAGTCCTCCATTGCCTACCGCTCGGTCGTCGTCGTGGGCGAGGCCCACGAGGTCGTCGATACGGAAGAGAAACGCCGTCTGCTCGACCGGTTCGTTGATCGGGTCCTGCCGGGGCGCGCGAGCGAGTCGCGCCCGATCACCGAGGCGGAAGAGCGCCTCACCATCCTCGTGGCGGTCGCCATTGACGAGGCGTCGGCGAAGATCTCGGTCGGCGAGACCGACGACGACCTCGACGATCAATCGCTGCCGATCTGGGCGGGCACCGTGCCGGCGCGACTCGTCTTCGAAGAGCCCATCCCCGACACCCGCGGGGCTATGGCGAGCGGTGAAGTGGACGTGCCCGCATCGATTCGACGATTTCTTGGTCGTCCGTGATCGAGACGCTGCGCGCGCAGATCGAACGCATCGATCCCGTCGACGACCGCGAAGCCGCCTCGATCGCGATGACCCTCGATCGACTGGACTGGCCCGGAGACCCGTTCTCCGAGACGGAGAACCCCCACCATCTGACGGCGTCGGCGTTCGTCGTCTCTGCGCGCGGGGTCATCTTGCATCGCCACCGTCGTCTCGGCATTTGGGTCCAACCGGGCGGTCACGTTGACGGTGGAGAGTCGCCCGACGCGGCCTGCGTGCGAGAGACGAAAGAAGAGACGGGACTCGACGTGCGCCAGCTCGACCCCATCCTCCTCTTTCACGTCGACGTCCACGCGGGTCCGAACTCGCACACCCACTACGACCTTCGCTACGTGGTCGTCGCGCAACCGGTCGATCCCGAACCCCCCGAGGGAGAGAGCCCCGACGTCTTCTGGTTCGACTTCCCCAAGGCGATCGAGCGCGCGGAACCGGCGCTCGCGCCCGCTCTGGCGAAGCTCGCGCAGTCGGGTGACGTCTTTCGCGTGACAGACTGACCGCGTGAGTTCGACCGACTCGTTGCGAGCCCTCATGGAGGCCGACCGCTGGATCGAGCGGGTTCGCGTACAAAAGACCCACCTTCCAGAACTCGCGGAGCTCGCAGCGCTCGAGGTCGAGCTGCGCGGTCTCCTCGGCGAGCTTCGCGGGGCCGAAGCGGCGATGGCGCCCATCAAGAGCGAGCACCAGGCGGTCGCCGCCGAGTCGCTGCGGCTGCGCAAGCGCGCGATCGATCTGGACGTCGCCCTGTCGAGCTCGACGGCAAACGCAAGGGAGTTGAACGTCTTGCAAAATGAGCTCACCCACGTGCGCTCGCTGCTTGAGGCGAGTGAAGATCGTGAGCTCGAGCTCCTCGTCGAGCTCGAGCCGCTCGAAGCGTCGGTCACCTCGATCAAAGAGCGGGCCCAGCCCGGGGTGAGCCGGCGCAGTGAGCTGCAAGCGACCATTGCACAGCTTCAAGCGTCACTCGACGACGAACTCACGGCACTGCTCGCTGCGCGCGACCCGTCGGCCTCGGCGGTACCCAGCGATCTTCGAAAGCGCTACGACGCGGCGATGGCGAGAGTGGGCGGCTCAGGAGCCGCCCCGGTCGTCGACGGGCGCTGCGACGGATGCCGCATCGCCCTCGCACCGCTCGATTACGACCGGTTCAAGTCGCTGCCCGAGGACAGCTTCATGGACTGCCCCGAGTGCGGACGCCTCTTGTTACCGTGATCGCGCTCATCCGTCACGGTCAGTCGACGACCAACGCGCAAGGCCTCCTCGTCGGACGCAGCGACGCGCATCTCACCGAGCTCGGTGAACGCCAAGCCCGCGCGCTGGTGCCGTGGCTCGACGACGTCGAAGAGGTCTGGGTCTCGCCGC
>JBAUSF010000003.1:0-29548 GCA_049581565.1 Acidimicrobiales bacterium | reverse complement strand
GGCGAAGACCTCACGGGTGGTGCCGATCTCGACGATCCTTCCGGCGTACATGACGGCGATGCGCGAGGTCCGCGTCGCCACGACTCCGAGGTCGTGGGTGACGAGGATGACCGACATCTTCATCTTTTCCTTCAGGTCATCGAGGAGGTTCAAGATCTGGGCCTGGATCGTGACGTCAAGACCCGTTGTTGGCTCGTCGGCGAGCAGGAGCTTGGGAGATCCCGCGAGGGCGGTCGCGATGACGACGCGCTGGCGCATGCCGCCCGACAGCTCTCCGGGGAAGGCGCAGTAGCGCTCTTTGGGCGACGGGATGCCCACGAGGTCGAGGAGCTCGATGGCGCGGTCCTTCGCGGCGTGGCGGTCCATGCCGAGGCGCACGCGCAAGATCTCGTCGATCTGCTTACCGATGCGCGTCACGGGGTTCAGCGAGGTCATCGGGTCCTGGAAGATCATGGCGACTTCGAGGCCCCAGATCGCGCGCTTCTCCTTCTCGCTCGCACCGACGACTTCGAAGTCGTTGATCCGCACGGAACCCTCCACGTCGACGTGAAGTCGGGGTTGGAGCCCCATGACGGTGCGCGAGAGGACGGTCTTGCCCGAGCCTGACTCGCCGACGATGCCGAGGGTCTCGTTCTGGTTGAGGCTGAACGAGACGCCGCCCACCGCGGCGAGCGGGCCGTTGGGCGTGTGAAACGTCGTGTGCAGGTCCTTCACGACGAGCAGTGGCTGGTCGCTCACAGCTTGCTCTCACTCACGTCGAAGTGCGAACGCAGACGGTCGCCGATGAAGTTAAGGCAGATGAGGAACAGACACATGGCGGCGGAGGGAAAGATGGCGAGCCACGGATTCACCTGGAGGATGGAGAGGCTCTCGTTGATCATGTTGCCCCACGAGGGAGTTGGCGGATTGACCGAGAGCCCGAGGAAGGCGAGCGCTCCTTCGAGCGTGACGACGGTCGCGATGCCCACGAGCAGGAACGAGACGCCAATGGGCGCGACATTGGGCAGGAGTTCCTTCGCGAGGATCCGACGGTCCGTCGCACCTTGCACTTTGGCCGCGATCACGTAGTCCTTCGTCGCGACGGTCATCGTGGCGCTTCGCACGACGCGATAGACGAGCGGGATGGAAGCGACGCCGATGACGACGATGATCTTGAACAGTGAACGCGGCGTCCAGAACGACAGCACGGCGATCGTGGCGATGATCGCGGGAAAGGCGAGAAACACGTACATGACCGTCGATAGGATGGCGTCGAACTTTCCGCGCCGGTAGGCGGCGAGCATGCCGAGCGGGGCGCCGATACCGAAGCCGATCAGCATCGATCCGAGGCTCACCACGATCGAGACGCGCGAACCGAAGACGATGCGCGAGAAGATGTCGCGCCCGAGGTCGTCGGTGCCGAGCAGGTGGTGAAGGGACGGTCCCACGTTCACCGCCGCGTAGTTCTGGTTCAGCGGATTGGGCAGCGGCAAGACGTTCGCAAAGATCGCCCCGATGAGGTTGAGCGCAAGCCACCCGACGCAGATCCAAAAGAGGAAGCCGAGGCGTCGCTTTCGCGCGGGTTGACCGTGGGCGGTGGCCTCCTCGACCAGTTCGTTGAAGATCAAGCTACTCACGGCTGATCCTCGGATCGACGAAGCACGTGAGGAGATCGAATGCGAAATTGATGAGGATGACCCCGACCGATACGACGAGGACGATGCCCTGGACGACGAGATAGTCGCTTCGTCCTATCGAGGCGATGAGCTGGTACCCGAGACCCGGGATGCTGAGGAGGTACTGCACGATGAATCCGCCGGCGAGCAAGCCCCCGATGTTGACGCCCGCGGTGCCGAGGAGCGACACCGTAGAAGGGCGAAAGGCGTGGCGCCACATGATGCGGCGCTGGCTGATGCCCTTCGATCGGGCCATGGTGATGAACTCCTCCTGAAGGGTTGCGATGAGGTCGCTGCGCAGGACCCTGAAGTAGACAACGAAGCTGCCGATGCCGAGGGTGATCGCGGGCAGCGTCAGGCTCTCGAGGTTGGCGATCCAGTCCGAGCCGAACGAGACGTAGGACGACACCCCCGTATGTGCCACGCCGAGCTTGATCGCGACCACCAGCACGAGGACGACGATCACGACGAATGAGGGGATCGAGAGCAGCGTGAAGCTTCCGGCGCACAGGATCCGGTCGAGCGCACCGTCTGGCTTGCGAGCGCTGCGCATGGCTGTAGGGATCGCAAACGCGAAGGCGAGGAGCTGGCTCAAGATGATGATCTCGACGTCGATGGGCAGGGCCGCCTTGATGGTGCTCCAGACCGACGTCTCGGAGATGAATGAGGTGCCGAGGTTGCCGTGGAGGACGTTCTTGATCCAAACGAAGTACTGCTCGAGGATCGGCTTGTTGAGGCCGAGCTGCTTATAGAGCTTGGCTCGGTTCACCGGGCTCGCACCCGTGCCGAGTATGACCGTGGCCGGATTTCCCGGCAGCAGATGGATGAGGTAGAACGCCCCGACACTGATGATAAAGACGATGCCGATCAGCATGATCAGCCGCCGCACTAAATACCGGGCCAAAGTTCCCCCTAAAGGACCTGTCTATGGACATTACCTAACGGCGGAGTGGGAACCTGTCACGTGGCCGTGCGTCGGGCGTGTCACAGCCCATGAGTACCGTGGTCATGTGAAAAGGATCGGCGTCACGGGGGGGATCGGCGCGGGAAAAACGGCCGTCACCGATAGACTTTCATCCCTCGGTTTTTCAGTGGTGGACGCCGATGTGGTGGCACGACGCGTGGTCGAAAAGGGAAAACCTGCATGGCACGCGCTGGTCGACGCGTTCGGCACCGCCGTCTTGACGCCCGAGGGCGACATCGACAGAAAGTTTCTTGCAGACGTGGTCTTTCATGACGCCAGCGCCCTGCGCCGGCTGAATCACATCACCCATGGCTACATTGCCAGCGAGCTCGACGCGGACGTGCGCGCCCAGACGGGTGAGATTGTGGCGGTGGCCGTACCGCTCTATGAACCCGAGCACCGAAGCGCGCTCGGGCTCGACGAAGTATGGGCTGTGCTGGCCGAACCCGACACCGCCGTGCGGCGCTTGACCACCTTGCGGGGTTTCAGCGACGAGGACGCACGGGCACGCCTGGCCGCGCAGACGAGCAACGAAGAGCGCGCGCGCATGAGCGACCGTGTGATCTGGAACGAAGGGACCCTCGACGAGCTCTACGCGCAAGTCGACGCGGCGCTCGCCGATCTGGTTGGCGCCAGTGACTGATTTTCTCGTCGAGTCCCTCTTTCGCCCCGCGGGCGATCAGCCCACGGCCATCGAAAAGCTGACCCAGGGCGTCGAGGACGGACTGCGCTTTCAGACTCTCGAGGGCATCACCGGAAGCGGCAAGACCGCGACGATCGCGTGGCTGGTCGAACGGATCCAGCGTCCCACTCTCATTCTTGAACCGAACAAGTCACTCGCTGCACAGCTCGCCTCGGAGCTGCGCGACATGCTGCCCAAGAACCGCGTCGAGTTCTTCGTCTCGTACTACGACTACTACCAGCCCGAGGCGTACATTCCCCGCACCGACACCTACATCGAAAAGGACAGTTCGATCAACGAGGAGATAGACCGTCTGCGTCACGCCGCGACGTCGTCGCTGCTCACGCATCGTGACACCATCGTTGTCGCCTCGGTGTCGGCGATCTACGGGCTCGGTTCTCCGCTCGAGTACCGCGAGCGCATGCTGCCCCTCGAGGTGGGGGAGCATTTCGATCAGCGGGCACTGCTGCGCCGGCTCGTGGAGATGCAGTACACCCGCAACGAGCTGGTGCTCGACCGAGGGACCTTTCGCATGAAGGGCGACACCCTCGAAGTACAGCCCGCCTACAGCAATGAAGCGGTCAGGGTTTCCTTCTTCGACGACGTGGTCGAAGAGATCTCCTTCTTTAACCCCGTGACCCAAGAGGGCAGGGGAACGGTCAACGAGTTCACGTTGTTCGCCGCATCGCACTATGCGACGAGCCTCGAAACGCTCCAGCGGGCGTGTCGCGGCATCGAGGTCGAGCTCGCCGAGCAGCTGAGCCGATTTCAGGCTGAAGGAAAGCTGCTCGAAGCTCAACGTCTGCGATCGCGAACCGAGCACGACCTCGAGATGCTCGAGCAGACCGGCGTCTGCGCGGGCATCGAGAACTATTCGGCCCACCTCGACGGGCGGCGTCCCGGCGAGCGGCCGTTCACCCTGCTCGACTACTTTCCGAGCGACTTCCTCGTGGTCATCGACGAGTCCCACGTCGCGGTGCCCCAGATTCGCGGACAGTACGCGGGGGACCGCTCGAGAAAATTGACGCTCGTCGAGCACGGCTTTCGACTGCCGTGCGCGCTCGACAACCGCCCCCTCAACTTCGACGAGTTCATGGAGCTCGTGCCCCAGATGGTATTCGTCTCGGCAACCCCGGGGCCGTACGAAATCGAGAACTCCGACCAGATCGTCGAGCAGGTCATTCGCCCGACGGGGCTCCTCGACCCCGAGGTCACCGTCGTGCCCACGAAGAACCAGATCGACGACCTGCGACTGCGTCTCGACGCCGTAGCGGCGCGCGGCGAGCGCGCCCTCGTGACGACACTGACGAAGCGCATGGCCGAAGACCTGACCACGTACTTGACGAAGGCGGGCTACAAGGTCCAGTACCTGCACAGCGACATCGACACCATTCAGCGAATCGAGATCTTGCGGTCACTGCGCCTGGGCGAGTTCGACGTGCTCGTGGGCATCAACCTCCTGCGCGAAGGGCTCGACCTGCCCGAGGTCTCGTTGGTCGCGATCCTCGACGCCGACAAGGAAGGGTTCCTGCGATCGCGCAGCGCGCTCATCCAGACGATCGGTCGGGCCGCTCGAAACGCCAACGGCGAAGCCGTTCTCTACGCCGATCGGATGACCGATTCGATGCGCGCCGCGATTTCGCTGACCGAGCGTCGTCGGCACCTCCAGCTCGCCTACAACGAAGAGCACGGTATCGAACCCCAGACCGTCACAAAGAACGTCGCCGATATCTTGAACCGTTTGCGCAGCGAATCCCCGCGCGAGGTGACGGCGAAACAGCACGGGATTTCCTCGCTTGAGGAGTTCCTGCCCGACGATCTGAGTCTCGAGATCGCCCGCGTGGAAGAAGCCATGCTGCAGGCGGCGAGCGAGCTGCGCTTCGAGGAGGCGGCCGTCTTGCGCGACGCGCTCCAGACCCTGCAGCGCCAGATGGTGGCGCCATCAGCGAGTCTGGCGGATGAAGTCGAACCGGTAGATTCCCCCTATGTCTAAGTCGATCCGCATACAGGGCGCGAAGGTGCACAACCTCAAGAACCTGTCGGTCGAGATACCCCGCGACCAGTTGGTGGTCTTTACCGGACTGTCGGGATCGGGCAAGTCATCCCTCGCCTTTGACACCATCTACGCCGAAGGCCAGCGACGCTACGTCGAGAGCCTGTCGGCCTACGCTCGGCAGTTTCTCGGACAGATGGACAAGCCCGACGTCGAGTTCATCGAAGGACTGTCCCCGGCGATCTCGATCGACCAGAAGACGGCGTCGCGCAACCCCCGCTCGACGGTCGGCACCATCACCGAGATCCACGACTACTTGCGACTGCTGTTTGCGCGCATCGGCGTGCCGTACTGTCCCAACTGCGGCAAGCCCATCACGAGCCAGACCCCCCAGCAGATCGTTGACCAGGTGCTGTCGCGCCCCGACGGCGAGCGCTTCCTCGTGCTCGCGACGGTCGTCGAGGGGAGAAAAGGCGAGTACAGCACGCTGCTCAACGAGCTCGCGGGGCAGGGCTTTTCGCGCGTGCGCGTCGACGGCGTCGTGATGGAGCTCTCCGAGCGCGACACGCTCAATCTCGCTCGCTACGAGCAGCACACGATCGACGTGGTGCTGGACCGGCTCACGGTAAAGGCTTCCAACCGCCAGCGCCTCACCGAGTCGGTGGAGTCGGCGCTCAAGCTCACCAAGGGCATCGTCAAGTTCCTCTTCCTCGAGCCCGAGGAGATGGTGCAGTTCTCCGAGAAGATGGCCTGCAGCGACTGCGGCATCAGCTTCAGCGAACTCGCCCCGAGGGACTTCTCGTTCAACTCCCCCTACGGGGCCTGTCCCGTCTGCACGGGACTCGGGACGCGCTTCGAGGTGGCACCCGACCTCGTCGCGCCCGACGAGACGCTGTCGCTCGCCGAGGGGGCGCTCGCCCCGTGGGCGGGCGCGCGCTTCAAGTACTTCGAGCGCCTCATCGAGGGCATCGCGTCGCTCGGCGGCTTCTCGGTCGACACGCCGTGGAAGAAGCTGAGGGCGAAGGATCGAAAGCTCATCCTCTACGGCGTCGACAAGAAGTCGGTGCCGGTGCGCTACCGCAACCGCTACGGTCGCGTGCGCACGTACGAAACGACCTACAACGGGATCGTCGACTGGCTCGAGCGCAAGCGCAACGACGCCGACGGCGACTGGTCGCGCGAGCAGGCCGAGCAGTACATGCGCGAAGTCGAGTGCACCACGTGCCACGGCCAGCGTCTCAAGCCCGAGGTTCTCGCCGTGCGCGTCCACGAGCGCAACATCGCCGAAGTCAACTCGCTCACGATCGACGAGGCGATCGACTACTTCGCCAAGCTGAAGCTCACCGCGCGCGAAGAGGCGATTGCCCACCAGGTGGTCAAGGAGATCGTCGAACGCCTGACGTTCCTGCTCGACGTCGGACTGGACTACCTCACGCTCAGTCGAGCGTCGGCGACATTGTCGGGCGGCGAGGCCCAGCGGATCCGTCTCGCGAGCCAGATCGGCAGCTATCTGGTCGGGGTCCTCTACGTGCTCGACGAACCCTCGATCGGTCTGCACCAGCGCGACAACCGTCGTCTCATCGCCACGCTCGAGCGGCTCCGCGACCTCGGCAACTCGGTCATCGTGGTCGAGCACGACGAGGAGACGATTCGCCTCGCCGACTTCGTCCTCGACATCGGGCCCGGCGCCGGCGAGTTCGGTGGCGAGGTCGTCCACGCCGGCTCCTACGAGTCGTTGCTCGCGAACGAAGGCTCGCTCACCGGTCAGTATCTCTCGGGCAAGAAGTCGATCGCCATTCCCTCAGCGAGGCGAGCGGGCGACGGCAAGAAGCTCACCATCAAGGGCGCACGAGCGAACAACCTGCAAAACGTGACCGTCGACGTGCCCCTCGGGGACTTCGTCGCGGTGACGGGCGTCTCGGGTTCGGGCAAGTCGTCGCTCATCAACGCCATCCTGCTCGCGTCCCTCGAGCGTCAGATCAACCGCGCGAAGACAACCGTCGCCGAGCACGACACGATCCTCGGGGTGAAGAACCTCGACAAGGTTGTCGCCGTTGACCAGCAGCCGATCGGTCGAACGCCTCGCTCCAACCCGGCCACGTACACCGGCGTCTTCGACAAGATCCGCAAGCTCTTCGCCGAGACCCAGGAGGCCCGGGTTCGTGGCTATCAGCCGGGCCGCTTCTCGTTCAACGTGAAGGGCGGACGGTGCGAGGCGTGCGCCGGGGACGGCACGATCAAGATCGAGATGCACTTTCTGCCCGATGTGTACGTCAACTGCGACGTGTGTCACGGGGCGCGCTACAACCGAGAGACCTTGGAGATCCTCTATCGCGGCAAGTCGATCGCCGACGTCCTCGATATGTCGATCGCCGACGCGCTCGAGTTCTTCGAGCGCCAGCCGCTCATCCTTCGCCACGTCCAGAGCCTCTCCGACGTCGGACTGGGGTACGTGCGGCTCGGTCAGCCCGCGCCGACCTTGTCGGGCGGCGAGGCCCAGCGCGTGAAGCTCGCGACGGAATTGGCGCGCCGTCCGACCGGCCATACCCTCTACGTGCTCGACGAGCCGACGACGGGTCTGCACTTCGAGGACGTGAACCGGTTGCTGCAAGTGCTCCACCGGCTCGTCGACCAGGGCAACACGGTGCTCGTGATCGAGCACAACCTCGACGTGGTGAAGACGGCCGACTGGGTGATCGACCTCGGCCCCGAGGGCGGACGACGCGGTGGGCGGGTCGTCGGCGAGGGCACGCCGGAGGCGATCGCCAAGCTGAAGACGGCGACGGGAACGGTTCTCAAAGAGGTGCTCGCCGGCCACGGTCGAGCCTGATGCTGGAGAAGCCCTCGGGCATTCCGCGTCAGAGCGGGTGCTACCTCTTTCGCAACGCTAAGGGCACGATCATCTACGTCGGCAAGGCGCGCGTCCTCGCCCAGCGGCTCGCGAGCTACTTTCAGCGCGAGAGCGCGCTCAGCGAGAAGACCCAGCTGCTGATGGCGGAAGCTGCGTCGGTCGAGTGGATCGTGACCCCCACCGAGCTCGACGCGTTGATCCTCGAAAACGAGCTGATCAAGGACAACCAGCCGCGCTACAACATGCGCTTGAAGGACGACAAGAGCTTCCCCTTCGTGGCGCTCGACGCCCGTACGCCCTTTCCCGCTCCCTACATCACCCGGGCCCAGCACGTGAAGGGGGTTCGCTACTTCGGCCCCTTCGCCGACGTGAGGGCGCTGCGCACGACGATGGACGAGCTGCTCCAAGCCTTCCCCCTGCGCTCTTGTTCCAGGCACAAGTTCCTCTACCAAGAGCGAATCGGGCGCCCGTGTCTGCTCTACGACATCGGCAAATGCTCGGGTCCGTGCGTTGGCCACATCGATCCCGAGGGTTACGCCCAGCTCGTCCAGTCCTGGGCCCGCTTCTTCGAGGGCGACGTTCGCCAGCTGCGCGACCTTCTCGAGCACCAGATGCGCGAAGCGGCCGAGCGCCAGCACTACGAGGCGGCGGCGAAGGCCCGTGACGGGCTGGACGCCCTCGAGCGCGCGGCGGGCGCACAGAGCGTCGTCCTCGACGACTACTCGAACCTCGACGTGCTCGCGTTCGCGAGCGAGGGCAGTCGGGTTGCCCTCGTTCGATTTCGCGTGCGTTACGGACGCGTCATCGGACGCACGGTCCACCTCGTCGATCGCTCGATGGACGAATCGGACGAGGAGATCCTCGAGAACGTGATGACCGACCTCTACCTCGACGCGGAGTCGGTGCCGGCAACGGTGGTCGTCCAGCGCGCGGAGCTCGCGACACCGCTCATCGCCGAGTACCTCTCGAGCGTGCGCGAGCGGCCCGTCGAGGTCGTGGTCGCCAAACGCGGCAAGCGCCGGCGCGTCGTCGAGCTCGCCGAGAGCGACGCCGCGGCCGTGATTGGCCGCGATTCGCTTCGCCGCCAGGGCGACCACAACGTACGCGCGAGAGCCTTGCAGGAGCTCGGCACGGCGCTCGGACTCGAGCAGCCGCCCTATCGTGTCGAGTGCTTCGACATGAGCCACCTGCAGGGCACGAACTACGTCGGCTCGATGGTCGTCTTCGAAGACGCCCTTCCGGTGAAGCGCGAATACCGGCACTTCAACGTGCGCGAGGTGCTCGGCAACGACGACGTCGGCGCGATGGAAGAGGTCGTCCGTCGCCGACTGGCTCACTGGGTAGAGCAGCAGGCGAGCACCAAGTTCCGCCGCGCCGACCTCATCATCATCGACGGCGGTCTGCCCCAGCTGCACGCGGCGGAAAAGGCGGCTCGCTCGCTCGGCCTCGACGGTCTCGTTGAGTTCACGGCGCTCGCCAAGCGCGAGGAGCTCTTGTACCGACCGGGCAGCTCGGTGCCGATCGCCCTCGAACGCGGCTCCGAGTCGCTCTACCTGGTCCAGCGCATCCGCGACGAAGCGCACCGCTTCGCGATCAGCTTTCATCGCTCGAAGCGCGGTCGCTCGATGGTCGCCTCATCGCTCGAGGGCGTCGAGGGACTCGGCCCGGCGCGCCGGAACCGCCTGCTCGAATCGTTCGGTTCGCTCAACGCGCTGCGCCAGGCGACGATCGACGAGCTTTCGGCGTTGCCCTGGCTACCGAGCGACGTCGCACAGAGGCTCTACGATCACTTACGTGCGCCGACGGCGCCACGACCCATGAAGGGCAGCGATGATGAGTGAGGTACTGCTGGTCACCGGCATGTCGGGGGCCGGACGTTCGACGGTCTCCGCCGCGCTCGAGGACCTCGGGTGGTTCGTGATCGACAACCTGCCCCTCGAGCTCGTCGTGAGCGCGGGAGAGATCGCCTCGGCCGGCTCACGCGAGTTCGCCGGGGTCGCGTTCATCGTGGGCCGGTCCGCGGGGCTCGAACCCGAGACGCTCCTTCAGGTCGAGCGCGAGCTGAAGAACGCGCACGCGAACGCGAAGATCCTCTTTCTCGACGCTCCCGACGACGTGTTGATCCACCGTTTCGAGGGCAACCGACGCCGCCATCCCTTCCGGGCGGCCACGCTGGCCGAGTCGATCGCGGGCGAGCGCGAGCTCCTCGGTCCTTTGCGCGACGCGGCGGACCTCGTGATCGATACGGGTTCGATCAACACCAATCAGCTTCGCCGGCGCATCGTCGAGATCTTCACTGACGTCAACTCGCTCGGGTCGCTTCGGGTGTCGCTCGTGAGCTTCGGCTACACCTACGGCATCCCACGCGACGTGGACCTCGTCTTCGACTGCCGATTTCTTCCCAATCCCTACTGGATCGAAGAGCTGAGACCGCTCACCGGGCTCGATCAGCCGGTTGCGGAGTACGTGCTCGGCCAGGAGCCGGCCCAGCACTTCTTGTCCGACGTGGTGGGGCTGCTCAGCTGGCAGATCCCCGCGTTCGCCCTCGAGGGGAAGTCCTATCTCTCGATCGCGATCGGCTGCACGGGTGGACGCCACCGAAGCGTCGCGATCGCCGAAGAGATACGAACGCGCCTCGGTCTCGAGAACGCTGTGTTTCACCGCGACATCGCCCGATGAGGTTCGTCGCGGTCGGCGGGGGCCACGGCACCGCCGTGTCACTTCGGGCGCTGAAGCGCCTGTCCCCGAACGTCACCGGCGTCGTGTCGGTCGCAGACGACGGGGGCTCGACCGGCCGATTGCGTGCGATGTTGAACGTGGCCGCGGTGGGCGACCTGCGCAAGTGCCTCGTCGCCCTGGCCGACCCCGAGAATCCCCTGACGGCCTCGTTCGAGCACCGCTTCACCGTGGGCGAGCTCGACGGGCACGCCGTTGGCAATCTCCTGCTCGTCGGGCTTATCGACGCAACGGGCAACCTCGAGGAGTCGGTGCACGCGCTCGCCCAGGTCATGGGCGTGACGGGAGCCATCATCCCCGCCAGCTGCGAGGGCGTCGTACTGGTGGCGACGACCGAGGAGGGAAAGACGCGCGGTCAGACGAAGGTCGCCCGCACGTCGGCGATCCGACGCATCAGCCTGGAGCCGGCGAGCCCCGCAGCACCCATCGCCGCCGTCGAGGCGATCGAGCGAGCCGACGTCGTCGTGATCGGACCGGGGTCGCTCTTTACGAGCGTCATCGCCGCGTGCGTCGTGCCCGGCATCACCCAAGCGCTCGCGGGCACGTCAGCGAAGAAGATCTACGTGGCGAACCTCCATCCCGAGCTGCCCGAGACCGAAGGGTTCACGCTCCAAGATCACCTCGACGCGCTCGAGCGTCACGGGGTCACCGTCGACCTCGTGCTCGTGGACGAACGGTCCTCGTTCGCTCACGATGCGTCGAGTGTTCCTTCTCGCGTCGTCGATCTCTCGGGCAGAAATGGCCTCGTCCACGATGTGCCAAAATTGGCTGTCGCCGTCTTTGAGACAGCGCACTAACGAGACAAAGGAGACGCAGTGGCATCACGTGTCGCAATCAATGGGTTTGGGCGGATCGGGCGGCTATTCGTGAGGGCCGCGCTGGAGCGCGCCGACATGGAAATCGTTGCCATCAACGACCTCGTGCCACCCGCGACGAACGCCCACCTCCTGCGTTACGACTCGACCCAGGGCGTCCTCGACGAAGCGGTGAGCGTCGGGCAGAACGAGCTGCTCGTGGGGGATACGGCCATCAAGGTCCTCGCCGAGCGCGACCCGGGAAAGCTGCCCTGGAAGGAACTCGGGATCGACGTCGTCATTGAGGCGACGGGCCGATTCACCTCGCGCGATGCGGCAGCCCAGCACCTGAGTGCGGGGGCGAAGCGCGTCATCATTTCGGCACCCTCGAACGACGCGGACGCGACCTTTGTGATGGGCGTGAACGAGCAGACCTTCAACCCCGAGACGGACTTCGTGATCTCGAACGCGTCGTGCACGACGAACTGCTTCGTGCCGATGGTGAAGGTCCTCGACGACGCCTTCGGCGTTGAGGCGGGACTGATGACGACCGTGCACGCGTACACGAACGACCAGAACCTGCTCGACCTCGAGCACAAGGACATGCGTCGGGCCCGGGCCGCGGCGATCAACATCGTCCCGTCTTCGACGGGTGCGGCGCGCGCGACGAGCCTCGTGCTCGCGTCGATGAAGGGAAAGCTCGACGGCACCTCGCTGCGGGTCCCCATCCCCGTCGGCAGCATCACCGACTTCACGGCCGTGATCTCCACGACGTCCGTCGCGGCCGTCAACGACGCCTATCGTGCTGCCGCCGAGGGGGCGCTCTCGGGCGTCCTCGTCTACACCGATGAGCCGATCGTCTCGTCGGACATCGTTGGTTCTCCGGCGTCGTGCACCTTCGACTCGCTGATGACGATGGTCCAGCGCCTCGACGACACGAAGTGTCTCGTGAAGGTCTTTGGCTGGTACGACAACGAGTGGGGCTACTCGAATCGCCTGGTCGACCTCACCCATCACGTGGCGCAATAGGCGTGGCGCTCTCGGTACCCACGATCGAGCGATGGGGGAACCTCAGCGGTAAGCGCGTGCTCGTGCGCTGCGACTTCAACGCGCCCGTCGCCGAGGTTGACGGCGTGCTCACGGTCACCGACGACTTTCGCCTGCGCGCGGCCGTACCGCTCTTCAGGACCCTTCTCGAACGAGGGGCGAGTGTCGTTGCCTGCACGCATTTCGGACGTCCGAAGGGCCGCGTCGACGAGCGCTACAGCGTAGCGCCGCTTCGCCGGTCCCTCGCGACGCTCGCCCCCGAGGTTGAGCTGATGGAGAACTTGCGCTTCGACCCGGGTGAGGAGGCGAACGACCCGGCCTTTGGCGCGTCGCTCGTCAAGGGCTTTGACTACTACGTGAACGAGGCCTTCGGCGCCTCGCACCGCTCGCACGCGTCGATCATGATCCCCCCGACCCTCGTGCCGAGTGCGGGCGGCCCGAATCTGATTCGTGAGGTTTCGACGCTGCTCTCGCTGCTCGACGCCCCGGACCGACCGTTCATCGCCATCACGGGCGGCGCGAAGGTGAAGGACAAGCTCGGCATCGTGAAGGTGCTCGCCGCGAAGGCGGACGTCGTCATCGTCGGTGGCGGCATGGCCTACACCTTCGCCGCGGCCGAAGGACGCACCATTGGCGGCTCGCTCTTTGACGAGAGCAACCTCGAGCAGTGCCGCGAGCTCATGGAGGGCGGCAACGTGCTCATTCCCGTCGACGCCAGAGGGCTGGCCTCGTCCGCGCCGTTTGGACCAGAGGGTGGGTCCGACGAGGTCATCGCGTTCGGCGAGAACATCCCCGACGGCTTTACGGGCCTTGACATCGGCCCTTCGACGATCGAGATCTTCGAGGCGGCGATCGACAGCGCGCGCACGATTCTCTGGAACGGACCGATGGGCGTCTTCGAAGATCCCCGCTTTGGCGCGGGCACCGAAGCCATCGCGAGGGCTATTGCGCGCCAGCCGGCCGTGAGCGTCGTCGGCGGCGGGGACTCGGTCGCCGCGCTCTCCTCCTACGGGCTCACGAACCAGGTCAGCTTCGTCTCGACCGGCGGCGGCGCGTCCCTGGAGCTGGTTGAATACGGTGACCTGCCGGGCCTGCGGGCGCTGCGCGAAAGTCAGTGGAACTAAATGCGTCCGCGCCCCCTCGTCATTGGCAACTGGAAGATGAACCTCGACTTCGTCGAGGCCCTGCACCTCGTCCAGCAGCTCGGGGTGCTCATGAAGAACCACGCCGTCGAGCACACCGACGTCGTCGTCGCGGCACCCTTCGTGGACCTGCGCACCGTGAGCTCAGTCATCGAGGCCGAACGACTCTCCATCGCGCTCGGCGCCCAGCACGTAAACCCCTACGACAACGGCCCCCACACGGGCGAGATCAGCACGGCGATGCTGAAGCGCCTCAACGTCGAGTGGGTCATCGTCGGCCACTCCGAGCGGCGCACCCACTACGCGATGAGCGAAGACGTCGTCGCAGAGACCCTGCGCAGCGTCGTGCGCGCGGGTCAGCACGCCGTGCTATGCGTGGGCGAGGACCTCGCGCTGCGCGAAGCGGGCGAGTACCAATCGTTTGTCGAGGGTCAGCTCGCGAGTGCGCTCCGTGGACTGGAAGAGCGGTTTCACTCACTCGTCACGATCGCGTACGAGCCGCTCTGGGCGATCGGCACGGGCGTCACCGCGACCTCGCAGCAGGTTCGCGACATGAACGCGTTCCTTCGCCGCGTGCTCGCGTCGCTCTCGCCCGGTGCCCAGATTCTCTACGGGGGCTCGGTCAATCCCGATAACGCGGAGTCCTTGGTGCGAGACGGCGACGTGGACGGATTCCTGGTCGGCGGCGCCTCGCTGAAGGCGGAGTCGTTCTACGCCATACTGCGGGCGTGTGACGACTGCTACGCTGTTAAGCGCTAATCGGAGGACCCAATGTTTACCTGGGCAATCATTGTTATTGAGGCGGTCACGGCCGTGGCTCTGGTCTTTCTCGTCCTGTTGCACTCGGGTCGCGGGGGAGGGATCTCGGACCTGATGGGTGGTTCCATTGGCGCCGCGGCGACCGGCTCGACCGTCGTCGAAAAGAACCTCGACCGCATCACGATCGCGGCCGCCCTCGTGTTCACCTTCGCCACGTTGGCGCTCGACCTGCGCCTGCAGTAGAGGTGCCCTCGCGTCGCGGCTGGCTCGCGCTGACGCTCGGGGCACTCTGCCTGGCGGCCACGGCGGTGCCGATCTCGTTCTCCGCGGCGGCCTCGGCGACCAACGAAAACGCCCACACGCTCGTCCTCGCGCTGCCCGGCCCGTTCAACGGCTGCGGATACCTCGATCAGGGGGCGACGTCGACCTCGGACTCGATCCTCGACCTCGTACGACCGTCGGCGTTCGTGAACGCCCCGAACGGCGTGCTCGTCGGCCAGGACGGTCCGATCGCCTCGGCCGAGCTCACGTCGCTCTCACCTGAGACCGTGCGTTACACGATCGCGCCGAACCTCTCGTGGAGCAACGGGGTCGCCTTCACCGGCGAGGACCTCGTGAGCTGGTGGATGCGCGCACGCAGCCTCGCGAGTGTCGTCTCTGACGGGTACCGGACGATCAAGTCGCTCGTCGTCGCGACGAATGGTCTCACCGTGACGGCCGTCTTCGCGACTCCCTACGCCGACTGGGACCTGTTGTTTCGCGACATAGATGAACCAGGAGCGACCACCGGCTGTGCGCTGAGCAACCTCGTCTCCGAACCCTCTCTCGGCCCCTACCGCGTCACCTCCGCAACGCCGAGTCGCATCGTGCTCGCCATGAATCCCGAATGGCCGCTTGATCCCAATCGGTTCGGGCGCGTCGTCATCACCGACTCGGCGAACCTTCCGAGCTCGAGCACCGCGACGTTCGCCGACTACGCCCTCGGTGTCAATCGATCGACCGTGCTCGCCCTCAGCACGAAGCCCGCGCTCGCGAGCAGGATCACGTCGTCGAGCAACATTGAAGAGCTGACCTTTTCTCCTGCCGCCGCGACAACCGATTCTCTCGCCGTGAGAGAGGCGCTCAGCTGGTCGCTCCAACGCCAAGCGATGATCGACCAGCTCTTCGGCGCCGTTACGTTCTTGCCGTCGGTTGCCGCGTCGGCGATCTTCTCCCAGGGTCAGTCGAACTACCCGGGCGGCGGAGGACCGAACCCGGTTGGCCAGACCACGACGACGACCACGGCGCCGCCGACCAACGTCTTGAGCGACTGCGCGTCATGTGCTCTCTCGACACTGAGGGCCACGGGCTACGTGCGCACGAGTTCTGGATGGGTGAATGGTGTGGGCACGAAGCTCACCGTGCGCCTCGGGGTGGGCCCGAGCGCGCTCGATCACTCGGTGGCGCTCATCGTGAAGAGTGATTGGGCGGCGACCGGCATCGCGACGACCGTCGTTGACGAGTCAACCGAGATACAGGCGTCAGAGGCCGCCGCGCTCGGCGACGTGGACGTGGCGCTGTTGGCCCGTCCAACGATGACGACTCCCGCGTATGCGGCGCGCTCGTGGGACGGGCCTGCCTATCCAGACACGTACCCGAGCGGCGTTCGAAATCCCGAAGTCACCACGCTCTTTAGCCAGGCCTCGGCGATCTTTAATCCGGTGACCGCGGCCGCGACGTGGCTGAAGCTTGATCAAGCGATCATGACTGACTTCTGGGTGCGGCCGCTGTTCACCGCGCCGTCGCTCACGATTTGGTCGTCTTCTCTAACTACGGTTTCCACCAGCTTCACGGTCGCGGGATTCGTCGACCAGCTGCCGGTGTGGTCGAAAGTGCCGACCACCGCAACGACGTAGGAATCTTCCACCAGCAACTCAGCGGCTAGAGTGGTATCCGCGTCGGAGTGGCGGAATAGGCAGACGCGCCAGCTTGAGGGGCTGGTGCCCTTTGGGGCGTGTGGGTTCAAGTCCCGTCTCCGACACCAGAGTGATACCGAAGTGGTATCATGGTTCAATGGCATTTACTGTTCGTACGGACGCCGCGCTCGAAGAGGCACTTGATTCTCTGTCACGAGTTGAAGGCATTTCGCGTCAAGAAATCATTCGACGTGCGGTGCTCGAACGCTACGAGCGGTCAGGCCACGATGCTCGAGTCACTGACACTACGCGGCGAATGGTAGTTCGGTGGGCCGACGTCTTGGAGCGTCTCGGCGCTGAATGATCGATATCGAGTACCTCGATATCGAGGACGTAGTTGAGATGATTCGGGCGCTTGGCGTTGGCCCCATCCGAGACCTTGGCCTTTTGGACTCAGCTGTGAATAGACCCCGGTCCAGCGCATTTGGTGAGGACGCATACGAAACAGTGAATCTCAAGGCGGCAGCGCTGCTTCATTCAATGACAAAGAACCACGCGCTTGTCGATGGCAATAAGAGACTTGCATGGCTCAGCACTGTCGTCTTTTGTGATCTGAATGGTTTCGCCCCAGATCTCATGGATGATGACGCCTTTCAGCTCGTCTGGGATATTGCCAGCTCAGCGGAGCTGGACATTGTGGAGATTGCAGCCAGGCTTCGCCTGACTCCAATCAACGCTTAGACGTCCTGCGGCGGAAGCCTGAAGCCCTGACACGCGTTGGCGGGAGGCGTCACCTCTCGCGAAGCCGCCAGAGATTAGTAGCAGATCTGTTGCTTCGGGTCTCCGACACCAGCGATTCGCGACCTAGTCAGTTCTCTTCGATTGCACGGTCATGCGTAGATCCCTTGTTACGCGTTTGTTTCATGCATGTCCTCCATGCTCCATTCCGAAGCAACTCGACTCGCATTGCCAGTAGCTCGGTTTACGGGCAACCGGCCCAACACACCCGACCCTCGCAAGGCATCACTCAGAACTCCAACAAAACCGTCTTGGACTAGCCTTCGTCGTGGAGAGCCGGGAAGCCTGGTCGGCAAAGTGCCTGTTCGAGGAGGAGACCGTCTTGGCTCTCGCGTTTACTGCCTTCATCGTCGGTGCCCTAGTTAGTCTCGCGACGAGTTGGATACTCGTAACCCGACTTGAGCGGGTTGGCCAGCGATTCGGCTTTTCCGAAGCCCTTCTCGGTGCTGTGGCCGCACTAGCCGCCGACGCTCCTGAGATCACAGCTGCAATATCGGCACTCTCTCAACACCAACGTGCAATAGGAACGGGCGTCGTGATTGGCTCAAATGTATTCAATTTGGCTGCGCTCTTGGGTCTCGGCGCAGTCGTTTCTGGCTTCATTGCGCTTCACAGAAGAGTTATCGTTCTCGGCGGCTTCGTCGCCATGTGGACCGCCATCTGTTGCATCGCCGTCATTACCGGACTCATCTCAGCACTTGCGGGTCTTGTCCTTGCTTCTATGGTCCTCGTTTGCTATCTCATCGTTCTTGGACTAGACCGCAAGGCTCTTCGACGCCTTCCATTGCCGCGAGTCTTGACTTCGTGGATCTCGTCGGCCGTCATCGAAGAGGAAATGGAACTTGAGACAGCGATTCGACCATCGCGAGGTCGGCCAATCGATGCGATTGTCGCTCTCGGGGCGCTCGTCACGGTAGTTCTCTCAAGTGTCGCAATGGAATGGGGCGCGTCGAAACTAGGTCACCATTTTCATGTAGCTAATGTTGTGACTGGGGGAATCGTCCTTTCGGCCGTCACCAGCTTGCCAAATGCCGTCGCTGCGGTCCACTTGGCATCTTCGGGGCGGGGCGCCGCCGCTTTCAGCACGGCCCTCACTAGCAACAACCTAAATGTGGTAGCGGGTCTTTTGATTCCCGGAGCAGTGATCGGGTTGGCAACTCCATCGGTCGCAAGCAACCTCTCCGCGGTCGTCTATCTGGCCCTTACCGCTCTAGTTCTTGTTCTTGCATTCGCAAACCGCGGCTTGAATACACGCTCGGGGTGGATAATCATTTCCGGATACGTCGTTTTCGTCTCATGGCTCCTGGCAATCGCGTAGTCGTTTTGCCATTGGTCATTTGACTGAAGCCGAGAACCGCTGGCGTATCGTGTGGCGCGAATTCGCGTAAGGACTCACCTGTGATTGCTTGGCAAGATCAGCAGCCCTGGGTGTTCACCAAATACCCGGTGACCCGGGCCGCCCCACGCTTCCATGTAGAAGCGCAGTTTGGTCCTCGTACGGCAGTACCGACGTACACCCATCCAGCGGGCGGTACCCCGTGATACTTCCCGGCCTTAGCGACGACACTCTTCGCAACGGCGCAGCTTACGCCGGTGGCATGAACCTGAAAGTACGTTAATGGTTCATCTGCATTCCATTCGAAAGTAATCGGACCACAAGCGAGTGTGGCGTGCGTCGTGAGCGTCGAGTGCGCCGTCGCTTCTCTCGCAGGTACGCTGACCGCTCCCGCCACGGTTGAGCCAACTAATGGCGCCACAGTTACCGCCGACAAGAGGGCTCCGACGATCATGGGACGCACTCCCTCCGTGAAACTTGCACAATAATTAGTCCGCACATGCCCTCCCTGTGATTAGAGCGGCTCCCGTGGTGGCCAACGCTCTCGGTCGTAACCCAAATGGTACCGACACGAGCATCTCTCGTCCTCGCTTCCCGCCGAGCGCTCGGGGAGACTGGTTAATCCGTAAGCCCCCGGGCTCGTTAGAGGAGTTGTTGCTATTGGGTCTGGGGACCAAAAGCCGCCAGTGCGAGATTGCAGATTCGTCACATCGGGACTCCGACAGCATAATCTCAGATACCCTAAGCCCTACTCAGCCAATAGAGGAGGT
The DNA here is from genome assembly GCA_049581565.1 of Acidimicrobiales bacterium. Lineage (GTDB taxonomy): Bacteria > Actinomycetota > Acidimicrobiia > Acidimicrobiales > RAAP-2 > RAAP-2. The sequence continues at coordinate 10,126 of JBAUSF010000003.1, read as the reverse complement.
ACTCATGACAACTGGGCGTGACGTGGTCGATAAACAAATCGCCGCTTACAACCGCCGAGACGTAGACGGCTTCATCGCCTGCTACGCCGATACTGCGAAAGTCGTGCAACCCGATGGATCACTCCTCGCGTCGGGTCATGATGAGATCCGTGCACTCTACGGAGAGTTATTCGAACAGAGTCCCAACCTGCGAGCTGAGATCTGTAACCGGATCGAAGTCGGAGCCGTCATCATTGATGAAGAACGCGTCACCGGATTTGTGCTTCCCGGTATGCCCTCAGAGATTCACGCAGCCATGGTCTATCGCGTCGCAGATGGATTGATCCAAGACGCTCACCTCTATGGCTAGTGCGCGCATCCGGTAGGGGACCCAAACTAATTGCTACTCGGCACTAGAACGTTGTGATTGACTTGGACTAGGCATAGGCGAGTGAAGTGCTGAGGTTCATGTTCGCCACCTTGAAAGCCGGCAGTCAGAAGTTGTGCAATTCGCCCGTCCGACGCCAACAATTTGCGATGTGTTGAGACGCACTTCGGGCGGCTGGTTGCGGGCCGGGCGCCGTGTGATCAACTTGCGGATGCAGACCGCCGCCACGTGGTTGGACACGGCGGCGTCGTAACCTTGGGTAAGTCCAGGCAGATCTGTTCCGTCAAGTCTCCGACACAAGCACGAAAGACTCGAGGAACTAGAGAATTCCTGATACCTGGTGGACTTCCCCGCAAGGTACACCGAGCGAGGCATGATGGCGGCGCACGGCGTCGGCGTCAGGCGCCTCTAGAAGGCAGTACACCTTCCCGTCAGAATTGTGGAAGAGCTCAACCTGACGAACTCCAAACTCATCTGCTTTGTGATCCTTCGCGTCTTGAGTGATTTGTGCGACGGCCTCGTCAGGTAGTTTCAAATCGTCGTGGTAATCCATGAACTGTGGCATGTCCCCTCTCTCCTCGGGAGTGGTCCCGAAACTCATTCCCAGTTGTCCCGTAATGGCGGAAGATACCCCAGTTCTCAACTGGGTGCAACCGAAGAGCTTCACCGCTCTCGCTATTGCTGTCAACCGTATCTACGCCACGACCCGCCAATGCACGGCCGTAGTTCTGTTACGTCGGGTCTTCGACGCGAGGCAACTTCAGGCCACCGGCGCCTTCCGCATTTGCTCGTGACGCCGAACAAGGAGTTTCCGTTTTCGAAGCTTGGGCAGTCAGCTAGGTGGGCATTCCCTCGCTCTTTCCATCGCTACGCAGCCACTTTGCGGGAGGGGTGTATACGAAGCGCGCGATCGTTGCCGATGCCCAACCGATTACCCAGCCAAAGAAAACGCACCACACGTACGCCATGCGGTGGCTCGACACCGTTGACGCCAGAATGCTCAACAGAACGGCCCAGGCGATTGCGCACCCGATGGCGTACACGACGTAGTTGCGACGATACTTGTTCACGTAGAAACGAATGTTCCCCACTCCACATCCTTAGTCCGGTTCACGGTGCCTCCCACCAGAGACGCTGCTCACGGCCTACCACAGCCACGTCGTCCTGCTCTCGTTGGCTCCGATGAGGGGGTTGACTGTAAACGTGTGAATTCGTCGGCTCATGGTTTGTGAAGTGCCTCGGGAAAACCGAACAGGTAGCCTTGGCCGAGTAGACGCCCGTCGGCCAAGCTGCGACCCAAGTACTTGACGATCTCCGCCTCGGCGTGGGTTTCGACTCCTTCAGCGATGACGAAGACCCCGGACGATGCGGCGAAGTGACATATGGCCTCGATGAGCGCTTGGCTGACCGGGTTCCGCTCCACGCCCTGGATTATCGAAATGTCGAGTTTGACAAATCCTGGCAGCAGTTCGATTACTTGGTGCAGACTGGTGTACCCGGCCCCCATGTCATCTACGGCCAGTTCCACGCCCTCGATTGCTGAAATAGCTTGTCGCACCGCGGCATAATCGCTGGCGATGTCGTGCTCGGTAATCTCGATGACCACGTTGCGAACCGCTCCGCGGACAACGGCCCTCGCCGAGCCATCGAGGATGGCCTCGGCAGAAAAGTTGAGGGTAACAAACACGTCCTCGGGTAGCGACGCTGCAGCCTCGAGTGCCGCGGTCGCTGTCGCACGCTCGAGCGCACTGCCCAAACCAACAATGTGAGCATCGGCGAAACGCTGGGCCGGGGGCACCTCGTCGTGAAATCGGGTCAACGCCTCGTATCCAACTGGTTCTTGCGTAATCAGATCGACGATTGGCTGGAAGACGATCGTGAAGCGTCCAGCATCGATGATGTCCGTGACGACGTCGTGCAGGCCCGCGTCCTGCTCGAACCGAACAGACTCGTAGCCGAAAAGTACTCCGGCATACAAACCGAGTTGCTCGAAGAACGGGATGCGAGAGTCGACGTTCAACATCGTGGTTGAATCGCGTGAGGCGAGGGCTAGCACGCCTATTGTCTTGTCGGCGAATCTGATTGGCGAAAGTACTACCCAAGCCGCACCGTTGGCCACTACACGTCGCCGAAGTGCCTCAACCCCGGGCCACTCGTCAGGCGTCAATGACAGTCGCACTGGACCTTGTTCGAGTTGCTCGAAGACAGATCGTGGGAGTTCGGAGTCGAACGGAGTCGCATCTGCTGGATCGTAAATTCGAGTCTCAGTGGCGGCGATCGTGCGAATCTTGCTGCCGCCGAGTGCGTGGAAAACAATCGCGACATCGATGTCGGCGGTACGCACGACGGCGTCGCAGAACGACTGTGCAGTTTCGCGCAGAGCGCCGGGTATCAATCCGCGCATGTTGGTCCCGATGGTTTCTTGGTCGAAGCGAGCTCTGCTTAACTCCTTTTCGACGTGCCGACTGCCCGTGATATCCCGCTTGATTACTACATAGGCGATGATCGTGCCCCCTTCGTCGAAGATTGGAGAAATGGTTGCATCTTCCTCGTGGAGATCACCGAACTTTCGTCGATTGATGAAGTAGCCGTGCCACGGCACACCGGCTTTCACCGTTCTCTCGGACTCGTCGTAGTAGTTCCTTGAATGCCATCCACTGCCGAAAAGACTCGCGCGCGCTCCCACGATCTCTTCCAAGGGATATTCACTTGTACGCGCGGCTGTCGCATTCGCGTAGACGATGTGGAAGTCGAGGTCGAGGATGAGGACGGAGAAGTCAATCTGGTCAATGGCGTGAGCAAGTAGGGCCAGGGTCTTGATGTTTCGGAAGCGTCCGCTGGTGTCCTTCGCCACGAAGCCTTCGGCCAGGTCTCGGATATCGTCCTCGAGAGTGTGTTCTGGCTCAGCGGGCATCGCTATGTCCGCTTTTCCTCCCAAGGCCGAAGACTTGCTTTCGGACGGCCCTGGTTACCTTGAGTCGCAGACCTCGCGGCGACGGCGTCCCCTCGCATCGCCTACCACCGTACCGCTATGAGGCGGCATAACGCGGATCGTCCTATCCGCAAGTCCGATCTCCTTACTACAGTGGGGCGCTTGAGCCGCCGCTCGTTGGTTCCTTCACGCAAAGCATCGAGGTTCGCGCAGAGGCTGCGTTATTCGGCGTTGCGACACAAGTAACCGATCGCCAATGCTTGGTTGCATACCTGAATGGGAAGGTGTCTTCGTCGGCATCGAGGCAGCGCTGGAATAACCGTTTGAGGAATGGGATCCCTTCGTCGACCGTGAGCAGATTGAAGGTATCAGGTGTCGTAAACCCGGCACAGTCGACCCGTGCTCGCGGATCGGCTGCCATCATCGACGACTGACCGCGTGATGTCATATGCCATACTCCTTCAATGGAACAGCGCATCAGTTTGGTAACACTGGGAGTCCGCGACCTGAATATCTCTCGATCCTTTTACGAAGCAGTTGGCTGGAAGGGAGCTCATCAGCCTGACGGCGAGGTGTGTTTCTTTCAGGCGGGCTCTGTGGTCTTTGGGCTGTGGACCGCTCTTGGTGGTCACGGTGCCCCTGGAATCGAACTGGCATACAACGTCCGTACACCTGAGGAAGTCGCTGCGACACTCACGGAGGTGGAACTCGCCGGTGGAACGATACTTCGGCCCTCAGCAGTCGCGGAGTGGGGAGGCACCTCGGGTGCCTTTGCTGATCCCGACGGATACGTGTGGGAAGTCGCTCACAATCCCGGATGGACCCTTGGCGAAGACGGTTCAATTCGGATCTAGTCCGCGGCGCTCTATTTACGTCTGCGGTCTCTACAAGCGGCCAAACGGCTAGGTGCCCCGAGGCGCTTCGCTGACGGTCCTTCCTGTGGCGAGCGCTTCGTCTAGAGCGAGTTCGATCTCGTCGCCGTGGACGACTCCTTTGGTTGCGCGGGATACTTCGAACTGAGTGAGTGGATCCCCGCCGCTCGCGTCTGGCACTTCGTCGCCCTGGGTGTCCTCATCGACGTCAATTTCTCTCGTTGGAATCGTGGCGCTAAACCCCGTAGCGAGATCTTCGGCGTCGACGGATTCCTGTACGAACTCGTAGTCCATCCCACTGTCGAGCAGCGTCGCATCCAAGTTGAATTCGTCGTCCTCTTCTGCAGCGATCTCTTCAAAGATCTCATCTTCGATTCCTATTTCTTGCCAGTCCTTCTCCATGAATCCTCCTTCCCACTCTCCACGGTCTCGAACACGAATTCGCTGACTGCATCGTCGCACGATTCGAGCGAAAAAGCACATCGACTCTATTGTGGGACAAGCCGCGTTGAATTCGAGATTCCAAAGTCGGACCCACACGCGTATACTTCGCCGCGTACTTCATCGGTGCGCATTGCGGCCGATTCCTTACTTGAGGAGGGCTCCCGTGGCTCGACGAGTGCTTGTGACGGCGCTGGCGACGGCGGTCGTCAGCGTCGCGGTGCTTGCCGGGGAGACAACGCCGTTCGCACCGACCAACGCCGGCGCCGCAACGGGGCTCAAGTGCGCGGCATCTTCAACCGTCACCCGCCAGTCGGGTTACTCGACCGACACTGCTCATATCGAGACCGCCCCCGGCGCACGAATTACCGCGACGGCGCACTACCAGCGGATAACCAGAGTCGAGACGTCGACTGCGGATAACAGCGGGAGGGCTCTCATTTCCTTCCGGTACGTGGCGCCGAAAGATGGCTTTGCAGTGGTGGTCGACGTCAGGGTGAAACTCGGTACAGCCAGCGGCATCTGCACGACCCGATTTGCCCCTTCGTGACTCCTAGGGAGCGTCGAAGCCTCGTAGACAGATGCCGGTGGCGGGAGGGACGATGGCTGTTCGGATGGGTGGATCTCTTGCCCGTGACCTGCGTGCTACGGGGCACGTGGGGTCGTTCAAGGTTTATGAGACTCTGAGCTTCTCAGGTGTCGCTGCTGACGACGGTGGCGTCGGATCCCGGGAAGAAGAGTTCTTGGTGGTCGCTATTCTCCCATTGGACCACGTACGGGGGTCCTCCCTGTTCTCCGTGAACTTCGACAACGACGCAATGTCGATCGGGCTGGCCTGCCCGATGCCCTCTGACCAAGATGTGATCGCCAACACGTGCCAACATTGCGCCTCCCATCGATGAGATCGACACCAAAGGTCTACGTCGCTGCTCGGTCGATTGCTAGGGACGGAAGTCCCGGCTTGATCGCCGCCGAGGGGCGGATTACACCGCAAGATTTCAGGCTGGCACGCGTGTCCTCGGATCGCGCGTGGTCAGGTCGTTCGTCGGGACTGCGTAATCGCGCTCTGGTCAGCGCTTTAGACGTTCGACGCGTGTAAATCTGAGGAGCTCCTGCGTTACGGCGGGTTGCACGGCTGAGGCTTTAGTTTGGGGGTAACGGGCACGAGGTGGTGTCCAAAAGGAGCGATGACATGGAGATCATCCGCAACCCTGACGGGAGCCTGGTCGTACCAATTCCAGAGGCGCGACATCACGACAGTGACGACGCTGGTGACGCTCCGACCGACGACGGTGGTGACGCGCCTGGGGGAGCGACGACTCGGCTGTTGCATCCCGGTGAAGGGGGCTACAGCGAGGCTCTCGCCGAATGGGACCTTCAACAACATCCCGATCGCGCGCCAGCTGTCTCGACGGCGAGTGGGCGAGAAGAGGCGATGAGCGTCGTGCACGCTCTGGCCGAGTCGCCCAACCATGACGTTGCCGGGGCGCTTAAGGATGTCACCGACTCAGAGGCGAGCGGCGAGGCACTTCGCCACGTGCTCATCGGAGGGACTCACTCGGTAGAGGCGTTTTCCGAAGAGGTGGCGCAAGCCGAAGGGGGCGAGCCACTCCCGGCCCACAAGATGACCAAGATCATTGGTGAGGTCTTAGCCGAGCTAGACAAGTGATCGGTCCCGACAGATGAGCCGTTGGTGACCCGGGCTGACTTCGGATTGCTCATCGTCGACGCTCAGCGCGGCCGAAGTAGTTCCCTGCTGTCTGACGTATTCTGCCGAAGGCGCCCCGGGCGGGGTTGTCGGTTGACCAAGGGGGCATTGGTACGAGCGTCGTCGTCGTTATCCACTTTCAGGTCGCGGACGTTGAGAAGGCGATCGAGGGTCTTCAGAAACGGCAAAGTTCTAGAGGAGAGTTCCGCGTCCACGAGAGGCGCGGGGCTGCTCCACCACCGCTTTCTATCCGGAGACGGGGAGCTCATGGTCATCGATGAATGGGACACGGCCGAGCAATTCCAGAGGTTCTTCGACGGGAATCGCAAAGTCGCACAGGTAATGTCTTCCATCGGAATGAAGGGGGCTCCTGAAATCTCCATCTTCGGATCGCTCGACGTTCCTGGAACCGTGTAGAGGCCTGACATCAGCACGCTCCGATCGGACTCCTTATTGCCCGCTCGACGTTGGCTCGGAACTTCGCCGACTTCTGACCCAACGACTTCCGATTGCCACCGCTTTGCGAGTACCCACCTACTTGGTCGAGTGCGTACGTCCTCGCGAGGTCCGTTGGCGACGAGACGCGGGCATCTCGGTCAGGAAATGGATGCCATGACGTTGAGCCCATCTACGAGTGCGAGAGATGCACCACGCTCGGGTCAGTGCCGTCGACAGCGGGTTCACAATTCGTCTGATGGACCTCTCGAAACCAGGGATGACGAGCACCTCCTCCGGTTAATCTTGCCCCAAGTGCGCCGCCTATAGGCGGGTACCGAAATTACGTCACCAATAGAATATTCCCTCCGTTGTCTCCACGCCCGTGGCAGACTCGCCTCATGCTCTCTCGCTCGTCGGGTATGTGGTGGGGCGCTGCGATTGAAGCACCCGATCCAGTTGCATTAGCCAATTTCTACTCGCAGTTGCTCGGTTGGCCCCTCGTTCACACCGAACTGGGAACCGCCATCCTCTCGGCTCCGGAGGGACCGATATACATCGTGTTCCAAGGGGCGTCTGGCTATGAGGCTCCCGTGTGGCCGCCTCGACCGGGACAGCAACGACCGATGATGCATTTCGATTTTCAGGTTGACGAACTCGAATCCGCCGTCGCCGAGGCGGTCGCGCTCGGAGCGACCATCGCACCACATCAGCCACGAGAGGGCGTCCGGGTGCTTGTCGATCCTGCGGGCCACCCCTTCTGTCTTTGTTGCGAAGAAGAGTAGGACCGAGTCAACCGGGTTGACGAAGCGTCAGTCGGGTTATCACGAAAGTGTGGTGGGATGCACTTCCATGGACAACCCAACTTGTTTGTCGAAGGCGTTACGTGGCTTGCGTGGTGACAGTTTGCTGCGCGAACTACGTGCGCACTTCTACGGCGCGTTCGGAAGTTGCGCTGCTAGAGTCCTCATTCAGCCGTGAGCACTCTTGCCGTTTTACTCGCCACCGTGGCACTCGTGGCACTCGTCTTCTACTGGTCGACTCGACACGGGGATCGAAACAGAGGAGTGGGCACCTCATTACGACGCACTCCCAACTCCCACACCACCGCGAGGGGTCAAGCGAAGAAGGCGTACGCAACCCGCGAAGAGGCCGAAGCCCAGGCTCAGCGCTTGACGCGGCGAGACGGAGTATCAATGAGCGCGTATCGCTGCGCCACCTGCACCAAGTGGCACGTCGGACACGCGAAGTAGCAGTCGCTGAAGTATGGCGCGCCGAACGCCTAGACCGAAGGGGGGCCGAAGCGCTCGATCAGGAGTGCTTCGGTCGAACTCGCGTCGAGCGGAACACCGAGATGGTAGCCCTGCGCCCATCGACACCCAATGCCAATGAGGTAGGCGGATTGACTGGCCGACTCCACCCCCTCCGCAATGGTTTTCAACTGCAGCGTGTCCGCCAATTGGACGATCGCGCGAGCGAGATCGGGCCGATCGGCGCTGCTCGCACCGGCCTCGATGAACGAACGGTCGATCTTCACGATGTCGATGGGCAGCGTGCTCAGGTGGGAGAACGAAGAGTAGCCGGTGCCAAAGTCGTCCACCGCCACGCTCAAGCCGAGATCCTTCAGCGCGCGCAGGTTCACTTCTGCTCCGCGCACGTTGGTCATTATCGAGCTTTCTGTGATCTCGATCACCAAGCGTGACGGGTCAAAGTCGCGGGCGCGAAGCACTACAGCAACCCGGTCGGCGAGCGCGGAGTCGGCGACCTCACTGGCCGAGACGTTGACATTGATCACCGTCTCGCGGGAGATCAGCCCCTCGGCACTCCAGAGGCCGACCTGTCGGCACGCTTCGTCGAGCACGAAGTAATCGATCCCCGAGATAACGCCGAGCTCTTCGGCGCGGGAGATGAACTCTGACGGCGGCAAGAGACCGCGCGTCGGATGACGCCACCGGACCAGGGCTTCAAATCCGATGAGCGTGCCGTTGGCCAGGTCCACAATCGGCTGATAGTGGACGACGAGTTCTTCTTGAAGGAGCGTCCGTCTAAGGTCTGCCTCGAGCTCAAGGTGAGCCAACATGGTCGCGTGCATGTGGTCCTCAAACTCTTCGTAACGGTCCTTGCCTTCGGATTTTGCGCGGTACATCGCGAGGTCGGCGTTTCGAAGAAGCTGCTCGCTCGTGCTGCCGGGAGCGCCAAAGGTGACTCCGATACTGGCCGTTGTCGATACCTGATGCAAACCAACGATGAAGGGCTGTCGTAAGCGACTCATCACGCGTTCGGCGAGCTGGAGTGCCTCGCGGCGATTGTCAACGTCTTCGACGAGGATCGCAAACTCGTCACCGCCGAGTCGAGCGGCGGTATCCGAACGTCGTAGGCACGAAATGAGCTCCTCACCGACCGCTCGCAAGAGGCCGTCGCCCACGGAGTGACCGAGACCGTCATTGACCGTCTTGAAGTTGTCAAGGTCGAGATAGAGAACCGCGACGTTCCTGCCACTTCGCTCGGTACGAGCGATCGCTTGGTCGAGGTGGTCATTGAAAAGCGCCCGATTCGCCAATCCGGTGAGATCGTCGTAGAAGGCCATTCGTTCGAGATCTGACTCGAGTTTCTTCTGATTCGTCACGTCGAGAAAGCTCCACACGCGACCAACGACTTCTCCGCCGATGTGCTGGGGTTTGGAGAAGCGCTGAAACACGCGGCCGTCGGCGAATTCGACGGTGTCGCTACTTTCGGCCGCGGGGGCGAGATAAAGGTCCTCGAGGCGAGCGACGAAGGCTTCGGGGTCTTTTACCTGGTCGAGAACTGCGGACACCACCTGACGGTCGTCGCTCAGAACGTTCGGCGAGTTGTCGAGTTGCCACATGTGCAAGAACTGTTGGTTGACGCTCGTGACACGTCGTTCGGTGTCGACCACCAAGATGCCGTCCGCCGTTGACTCCAGGGTGGCGTTCAGCAGTGAGAACGTCTCTTGAAGCTCGCGCATGGTGCTGTGCAGTTCGGTTTCGGCGGCGACCCGAGCCGACACGTCATGCGCGGTCACGATGAGTCCTTCTACCGTCGCGTCGTCGAGAAGATTGACGATCGAGAGTTCGTGGAACACCGGTTCATCGGACTTGTGACGACGAAGACGCACGCAACAGACGACTGGCTTGGTCGCGTTGGCACCGAGGAGGGCCTTATCGAAGGCGGACTGCAGCAGGGCCTGGTCGTCGGACACCACGATCTGGCTGAGCGGTCGTCCCGCGACGAATTCGGGATCGAGTCCGAGATTGCGGGTGATTGCGCCCGACACGGAGTGGACGAGACCCGACTCTGACACCAATAAGACAACGGCACTCGAGTACTGCACGAGCGACCGGAATCGCGCG
>JBAUSF010000002.1:0-2874 GCA_049581565.1 Acidimicrobiales bacterium | reverse complement strand
TGGTACGAGAAGTACGACCTATCGAGCACCGACATGCACCCGTTCGTGCACGCGTTCAACGCCGCGATACCGCCGCCCTGGGAAGCGCGCTCGGACTACGACACCTTCGTTGCGATGTCCCAAGAGTTCAGCCGCCAGGCCGCCAAACACCTGGGCGTGCGTCGCGACCTCGTGGCGGTGCCCCTGCAACACGACACACCCGGCGAGACATCGCAACCCGGGGGTCGGGTGCTCGATTGGGCGGCGGGCGAGTGCGAGCCGGTGCCGGGCCGGACCATGCCGACCCTGGTAACGGTGGAGCGCGACTTCGGCGCCGTTGGCGAGATGATGACCGCCCTTGGTCCGAACGTGGAGGACCTCGGCACGACCGTGAAGGGCGTCACGCTCAAGCCCGTCGATGAGGTCGACTACCTCCGTCGCGTCAACGGCACAGTGCGCACGGGGATCGCCCAGGGTCGTCCCAACCTCGCCAAGGCGGAGCAGGCCTGCGAGGCGATCCTCGCCCTTTCGGGCACGACGAACGGTCAGATCGCAACCGCGGGCTTCGAGGTGCTCGAACGACGCGTGGGCCGGCCGCTGGCTGACCTCGCCAGCGACAACCAGGGCCGACGGATCACCTTCGCCGACGCCCAGTCGCGGCCCCAGTCGGTCATCACTTCTCACGAGTGGTCGGGCAGCGAGCACGGCGGGCGCCGCTACTCGCCCTTCACGATCAACGTCGAGCGACTCAAACCGTGGCACACCCTCACCGGCCGTCAGCACTTCTTCTTGGACCACGACTGGATGGCCGAGCTGGGCGAGCAGTTGCCCGCGTATCGCCCTCCGCTCAATATTCGCCAGCTCTTCAAGGACGCCCGCCTCGACGAGGACGGACGGCTCGAGGTCACGGTTCGCTACCTCACGCCACACTCGAAGTGGTCGATCCACTCGGAGTACCAGGACAACCTCTTCATGCTCAGCCTCTCTCGCGGCGGGCCGGACCTCTGGATGAGCGTCGAAGACGCCGCCCGAATCGGGGTGAAGGACAACGATTGGATCGAGTCCTACAACCGCAACGGCGTGGTCGTCGCGCGGGCCATCGTGAGCAACCGCATGCCCGAGGGGACCGTCTACATGTACCACGCGAAGGATCGCACGATCGATGTTCCCATCTCCGAGATCAGCGGGAAGCGTGGGGGGATCCATAACAGCCTCACGCGCCTCTTGATCAAGCCCTCGCATCTCATCGGCGGCTACGCCCAGCTCTCGTACGGCTTCAACTACTACGGACCCACCGGCAACCAACGCGACGAGATCACCGTCATACGCCGACGAGACCAGGAAGTGACGTACTGATGCGGGTGATGGCTCAGATGGGCATGGTGATGAACCTGGACAAGTGCATTGGCTGCCATACGTGCTCGGTGACGTGCAAGCAAGCGTGGACGAACCGCACGGGCGTGGAGTACGTCTGGTTCAACAACGTCGAAACGCGCCCCGGGCTCGGGTACCCGCGAACCTACGAGGATCAGGACCGCTGGCAGGGCGGCTGGGAGCTCAACCGACGCGGGCGCCTTCACTTGCGGGCGGGGAATCGCGGCAAGCGCCTGATGCGAATCTTCGCCAACCCGAAGTTGCCGACCCTGGCCGACTACTACGAGCCGTGGACCTACGACTACGACACGCTGATCAGCGCCCCCGCCCAGCGCGACATCCCCGTGGCGCGTCCCATCTCACAGATCGACGGTCGACCCATGCAGATCAAGTGGTCGGCGAACTGGGACGACGACCTGGGCGGCGCACCCGAACACAGCGTCGACGATCCGATCCTCAAGAAGATGAACACGAAGATCAAGCTGGACTACGAGAACGCCTTCATGTTCCACCTTCCTCGGATCTGCGAGCACTGCTTGAACCCGTCGTGCGTGGCCAGTTGCCCCTCGGGGGCAATGTACAAACGCGTGGAAGACGGCATCGTCCTGGTCGATCAGGACCGCTGTCGAGGCTGGCGAATGTGCGTCTCGGGCTGTCCGTATAAGAAGGTGTACTTCAATCACCGCACCGGCAAGGCCGAGAAGTGCACTTTTTGCTATCCGCGCATCGAGGTCGGCCTGCCGACGGTCTGTGCGGAGACCTGCGTTGGCCGACTTCGCTACATCGGTCTGTTCCTCTACGACGCCGACGCCGTCCTCGAGGCCGCGTCGGTCGAGGACCCGACGGCACTCATGGAGGCGCAGCGGTCAATACTGCTGGACCCTGACGACCCCGAGGTGATCGCCGCCGCTCGAGCAGAGGGCATCGAACAGGACTGGCTCGAGGCCGCCCGCCGGTCGCCGGTCTACGAGCTGGCCTGTCGTTACCGGGTCGCTCTGCCCCTGCATCCCGAATATCGAACGATGCCCATGGTCTGGTACATCCCGCCGCTGTCGCCGGTCGTCGAGGCGTTGTCCGAGACCGGGGCCGACGCCGAAGACGGCCGCAATCTCTTTGCGGCGATCGAGGCGCTGAGGATCCCGATCGAGTATCTGGCCGAGCTCTTCACGGCGGGTGACCCGAGGCCGGTGAAAGGGGTGCTCCGCACGCTCGCCGCCATGCGCGCGCACATGCGCAGTGTCAACTTGAACGAGCCGTTGGACCCGTCCATTGCCGAGGCGGTCGGTATGACGGGCCCAGAGATAGAAGCGCTTTACCGGCTGCTCGCGATCGCCAAGTACGAGGATCGCTACGTGATCCCCTCGGCCCACGTCGAGATCGCCGCGCAGCTCGACGAGCTTCCGGGCTGCAGCGTGGACTACGACGCGGGGGCGGCGCATCTGCGTCAGGTGCTCGGTGGCGCAGAGAGCGTGCCGGTCGCGATCGAGACTTTCAACCTCGCGCGGCGCCGGGCGAGGGCCG
>JBAUSF010000001.1:0-1915 GCA_049581565.1 Acidimicrobiales bacterium | reverse complement strand
TGAAGACGCTCAGGGCCGCCCCACTCAGAGGAGCGATTGATGTCGCGCAGGCCGATCTGATGCTGTTGGAGGCCGTCGTTCAAGGCATTGCCATCGATGGAGAAGGCTGAGTCAATTTGCGCGCCCTGGTCAGTGAGGACGGCGATTGTTGTGGGAAGGGTGAGAGCGCCTTCGCGCGCTGTGAGGAATTTCGCAACCCCCTGGCGCACATAGGCGACCATCTGGTAGGGCGTATTGACGGCATCGATGAAGAGGATCACGTGGACCGGCTCTTGTGCCGGAGTCATGATCTTGAACGATTTGATCGGTCGCGGCGTTTTGTTGTCGAGAACGGTGAAGTCCTGCTGCCGAAGGCTGTTGACCGGCTGGCCGGACTTGGTATGGACCACAACGTCAAGCTTGATGGATTGCGATGGCGGCGTAATGGACGGCAAGGGCATTTGCGCAGAAGCCGCGAGGCAAGCGGCGAGAATGGCGGCGGGGCCGATACAGGCGAAGCTGACGGCGATTGACCTGCGTAAGGTGAATCCGAGGATGGACAATTTGTGGACGGACATGGAGAGCCTCCGATCGGAGTTGTGCAAAAACGGGAAAACGACGTGCGGCGTACAGGTGAGCCAAGGACAGCGTAATTTCGAACCTGACGATCGCCAGCCGGGACGCTCCAAGTGGCAGCGTCAGGATACAGCACGACGAGAAGATGCGGACAGGGTGGGGAGTCGAATTGTCGAAGAGCGGGACGGTGATTTGTGCCGGTAGAATGAATCCATATGGAACCGATCGATTTGGGCCCTGAAGCGGCGGGGTCGATGCTGAAAGGGAGCCGGTTTGTTCGCGCGTGCCTGCGGCGGCCGGTGGATCGCACGCCGGTGTGGTTTTTGCGCCAAGCCGGGCGCTATATGCAAGAGTATCGCGATGTACGCAAACACCACACACTGGTGGAGATTTGCAAGAAGCCAGAGCTGGCGGCGGAGGTGACGATTACGGCCGCGGAGAAGCTGGACGTGGATGCTGCGATCATTTTTGCCGATTTGCTGCTTCCGCTGGAGCCGATGGGGTTGGATTTTGAGTTTGCTGCCGGCGAAGGGCCGGTGGTGCACAAGCCGGTAAGGACTGCGGAGGACGTGAAGGCGCTGCGCACCGATCGCGCCGGAGAATTGGCATATGTGGCGCAGGCGATTGAGAAGGTGGCGGCGCACTTTCGCGATCGGATGGGGATCATCGGTTTCTGTGGTGCGCCGTATACGTTGGCGAGCTACATGATCGAGGGTGGGGGATCGCGGAATTATGTCTACACCAAACAGATGATGTATCGCGATCCCGCTGCGTGGGGCAGGCTCCTAGACAAGCTGGTCGTGGTGCTGACGGAATATTGCCGGCTGCAGGTTCAGGCGGGCGCGGAGGTGATTCAGATTTTCGATAGCTGGGTAGGATCGCTGGGGCTGAGCGACTATCGTACGTACGCGTTTGAGGCGTCGCGGCGGCTGGTGCGAGCGGTGCAGGCGCTGGGTGTGCCGGTGATTTATTTTGGCGTGGAGACTGCAGGACTGCTGGAGCAGATGGCGGAGACCGGAGCTGATGTGATCGGTCTGGACTGGCGGCAGCCGCTGGATGTGGGCTGGCGCGCGGTGGGTCACGGGCTCGCAGTGCAGGGAAACCTGGATCCAATCACGTTGTTTGCGCCGTTGGAGATTCTGGAGGTGCGCGTGAAGGAGGTTTTGCGAGCGGCGAATCGACGAGTGGGGCACATCTTTAATTTGGGACACGGGATTGTGCCAGGGACGCCGGTGGAAAATGTGCAGGCGGTGGTGAAGATCGTGAGAGAGTACCGGGTGGAGAGTGCGAATGTCTGAGGGCAAGCTCAACTTCCCCTCCCACCCTAGCGACAAAGACAGAAACGTCGCGAGGGTGGGGC